>CAXTPG010000106.1:0-14734 GCA_964246015.1 uncultured Acetobacteraceae bacterium | reverse complement strand
GCCGCTACCTCGTCAACTCAGGATACGCTTCTACCTAAGCGCATCATGCTCTAGGGTCTGCGGTCAGTGTACTCCGTGTGGGATCATAGTTCTTGGATCCCTCCACATGCTTGCCTTGCTGCCCTTCATGCAGGCGGACTGGCTGGCCGCTAGGGGGTGGTTCAGGTGCTTTACCGGGCAGTGGTGTGGTCGATGGTTTCTGGGCGACATCCTTGGCGATAGGCGATCTGTCCCGGGGATCACGCCGCCCGGAGCGAGCGACCGTCGAACACCTGCCTCAGCGTCTCCGTGCCTATTGCTCCATCGAAAGCAGCGCCGCATTCCCCCCCGCCGCCGCCGTGTTCACCGTCACCACCCGCTCCACCGCGAACCGACGCACGTACTCCGGTCCCCCCGCCCTCGGTCCCGTCCCGGATAGCCCCAGCCCGCCGAACGGCTGGCTTCCCACCACCGCCCCGATCATGTTCCGGTTCACATACGCATTTCCCGCCGGAATCCCCGCCAGCACCCGCCGCACGAACCCCTCGTTCCGGCTCTGCACCCCCAGCGTCAGCCCGTAGCCCAGCCCCGCCACCCCCGAAAGCACCGCGTCCAGCCCCGCCCGCTCCCACCGCACCACGTGCAGCACCGGCCCGAACACCTCCTCCCGCACCGCCGCCACATCCCCCAACTCGAACACATGCGGCGCGACGAACTGCCCCGCCCCGGGCGCCGTCCCTGCGAACACCAGCCGCGCCGACCCGCGCAACCCCGCGATATGCCCCTCGAGCCGCGCCTTCGCCGCCGCATCGATCACCGGTCCCACCTGCGTGGCCGGGTCAGCCGGGTCCCCCACCTGCAACGCCGCCGCCGCCCCGGCGATCATCGCCAGCATCCGGTCCGCCACATCCGCCTGCACGCACAGCAGCCGCAACGCCGAGCACCGCTGCCCGGCCGAACGGAACGCGCTCATGACCACGTCGTCCGCCACCTGCTCCGGCAGCGCCGTCGCGTCGACGACCATCGCATTGATCCCGCCCGTCTCCGCGATGAACGGCACGATCGGGCCGGGCCGCGCCGCCAGGGCCCGGTTGATCCGCCACGCGCTCGCCGTGCTCCCCGTGAACGCAACCCCGGCGACGCGCGGATCGCCCACCAGCGCCTCCCCGACCGCCACCCCCCCGGGCGCCAGCCCCAGCACGTCCTCCGGCACCCCCGCACGGTGCAGCAGCCGCACCGCCTCGGCCGCAACCAGCGGGGTCTGTGGCGCCGGCTTCGCCACCACTGCGTTCCCCGCCGCCAGCGCCGCTGCAACCTGCCCCGTGAAGATCGCCAGCGGGAAGTTCCACGGTGCGATGCACGCCCACACCCCGCGCCCATGCCGGGTCAGCACGTTCTCCTCCCCCGTCGGGCCCGGCAGCGTCTCCGCCCCGAACCCCCGCCGGGCCTCGATCGCGTAGTAGCGCAGGAAATCGACGGCTTCCCGCAGCTCCGCAACCCCATCGTCCAGCGTCTTGCCGCCCTCGTGCACCAGCAGATGCAGCAGCCGCCCCCGCGCCTCCTCGAACAGCCCCGCCGCCCGATCCAGCACGTCCGCCCGCGCCCCGCCCCCCAGCGCATCCCATCCCGCCTGCGCCCGCTGCGCCCGGCCAGCCACGGTATCGACCGCCTCGACGGACTCGACCACCGTGCCGACCACCATCCCCGTCGCGGGACTGACCACCGCCCGCCCCACCCCAGTCGGCCCTCCCGCAGTGAACGAACCCCCGCCGCCAGCAACGTCGCGCAGCAGCGCAGCGACCGCCCGCCCGTGCCCGAACTCCACCCCCGCGCTGTTCCGCCGCCCCGGGAACAGCGCCGCCGGCAAGGGCAGCGCCTCCCCCATCGCCGTCGCCAACGCCGCCTCCGGCCGCACCAGCAGCCGCGCGACCGGGACCGCCGGGTCCGCGGCCCGGCTCACGAACGACGAGTTCGCCCCGTTCTCCAGCAGCCGCCGCACCAGGTAGGCCAGCAGGTCCGAATGACCGCCCACGGGCGCATACGTCCGCACCGCCACACCGGGCCGCGCCTGCAGCAACGCCTGATACAGCGCATCCCCCATCCCATGCAGCCGTTGCAGCTCGAACCCGCCCGACCCCGGCGCCATCGCCGCGCGCTCCAATATCCGCGCCACCGTCAGCGCGTTGTGCGTCGCGAACTGCGGGTACAGCACCGGCCGCAGCGCCAGCAGCCGCGCCGCCGCCGCGTCGTAGGCAAGATCCGTCGCCGCCTTCCGCGTCCACACCGGATACCCCGCGAGGCCCCGCTCCTGCGCCCGCTTGATCTCCGTGTCCCAGTACGCCCCCTTCACCAGCCGCACCATCATCGGCCGATCCAGCCGCGCCGCCAGCGCCCCCGCCCAATCGACCGTCGCCATCGCCCGCTTGCCATAGGCCTGGATCGCCAGCCCGAACCCCGTCCATCCCGCCAGCGACGCATCCGCCGCCACCGCCCCGATCACCTCCAGCGACAGCTCCAGCCGGTCCTGCTCCTCGGCGTCGACCGTGAAGTTCAGCTCGTGCGCCCGCGCATCCCGCGCCAGCCCCAGCACCACCGGCACCAGCTCGTCCATCACCCGCCGCCGCGACACGGCCTCGAACCGCGGATGCAGCGCCGACAGCTTGACAGAGATCCCAGCCCGGTCCGGCAGCGCCTGGCTGCCCGCCACCCGCCCGATCGCCGCGATCGCGCCCGAATACGACCGCGCATACCGCGCCGCGTCCTCCGCCGTCCGCGCCCCCTCGCCCAGCATGTCGAACGAGTACCGGAACCGTCGCCCGGCCCGGCTTCCCGCCCGCCCCAGCGCCTCCTCAATCGTGCGGCCCAGTACGAAATGCCGCCCCATCAGCCCCATCGCCTGCCGCGTCACCGTCCGCACCGCCGGCAGCCCGATCCGCCGCACCAGCCCGGCCAGCACGCCCTCCGGCGTCTCCCCCGGCAGCACAATCCGCGCCGATAGCCCCAGCGCCCACGATGACGCCCCCGCAAGCCATCCGCCGCCTTCGCGCGCCTCCCACCCCGCAGCCCCCAGCCGGTCCTCGATCAGCCGGTCCGCCGTTTCCGCGTCGGGGATCCGCAGCAGCGCCTCCGCCAGCACCATGAGCGCCAGCCCCTCCCGCGTATCCAGCGCAAAGTCCCGCAGCAAGCCCTCGACTCCGCCCAACCCGCCCTGGCCCCGGATCGCAGCGATCAGCCGGCGCGTCAGCGTGTCGACCCGCGCCTCCGCCTCGGCCGGCAACCCGGCCGTGGCCAGCAAGGGCGCCAACGCCTCCGCCTCCGGGGGCGCATAGGCTTCGTCGAACGCGGGAAGGGGCAGGGGCATGTCTGGCATGCGGCGATGCTACTCCGGGGCGCACTCCATTTTCGCCAGCTTCGATCCCCGGCCAAGAAGCTTCGCCGCAAGCTGCCCGGCATCGCCGTGGATTCTCCGGCCACCCACGTACCGATTTTTGGACTTTGGCGGGATCAGCCCACCGCGACCACCCGCGGCGCCACCGGCGGGCGCGACGGCCGCAACACCAGCCCCTTCGTATCCGGCGTCACCTTCGCGTCCGGATACACCGCCATGGCGAGGTCGAGGTTCTCCAGGAACTTCGCCCGGAAATGATCCAGCCGCACGAAACCGCCGCCGAACTGCGCGTGCAACGCCTTCCACGTGATCAGTCGCGGTCCTGTCAGCACATGCAGCCGATACGCCAGCCAGCAATACAGATCCAACGCCATCGAGTTGTTGTTGATCGCCCGGATCGCCGCTTCTTCCAAGGGCAGCGGGTGCTTCTGCAACTGCTCGAAGAACGTCTCGCTCAGCTTCGCCGTCTCCAGAAAAAACGACCCCTGATCCGGATCGCTCTCATGCATGAACATCGCCGTATCGACGATGTTCTGGTTCACCAGACCCTGTTTCGACCCCGTCTGCACGTGGAACGTCAGCCGGCAGCGGCTGATCCGCTCCGCCTGCTCGCGCACGTCCTTGAAGCTCTTTCCCCCCACCGGGATGCCCAGCCGTACCAGCCACGCGTTCAGCGACCGTCCCAGTTCCACCTCGCGGCTCTTGGTCCGTAAAGCTTCGCTTTGCAGATACAGCATGATCAACCGCGCCCGGGATCCGAACGGAACGCCCACCCACTGCGCTTCCCCGCCCTGCACCGGCCGCCGTCCCGGCTCCACCAGCAGCGTCACCCGCTCCGTCTGCAACTGCCACGCGGCATCGGCCGCAAGCCGCCGGTGCGGCAACGCCGCCTGTGCCCAGCCCGAGAAGATGAACCCGATCCCGCCATCCTCGTCGCCCATGTATTGCGACGCCGCTTCGACGGCCCGGCGATCGAACTCGGCCTCGACCATCTGCAACGCCTGATGCTTGCCGTGCTTCTCAAGCAGACGATGCACGATACCCATGCGCTGATCCCCCCGGCTATCGCAACACAGTCGCAACAGCGTCACAATGAAGCGCCTTGGCCGCCGCGTCGATTTGGACTTTGGCGGGGGCAGCTACTAGAAAACCTATTTGAAGAACTGAATATTAGTCTGTCCCGCCAGAGTCCTGGGGAGCGTTGCCGCAACCCTCTGGAATCACGGTGGCGCCGCCCCGTCAAAGTCCAAGCCCGCCCCTCCAAAGTCCAGCCGCCCGCCGCCGGGCCGAACCTTGTCCGCGGAAAGCCCCGTCGGGCAGGCGCCCGTTCGGTGCCCCGCCCCCGCCGGACCATTATATCCGGGGCTGATCCCACTAAAGTCCAAACCCGACGATCACGCCGGAAGCAGGATCCGGATCGCCGCATCCCCCATTCCGCTCACGACCACGCTCCCCGTGCCGGTCACCCGCGCGGTGCTGTGCCCGTCCGGGCTGGTGTAGGAGATGTCGCCACCCGCCCGGCCCCGCCGGGCCGCCGCCGCCAGCCGCATCCCGAAATCGAACGAGGCCCCGTCGATCGCCCCGGCCTGCACCACGACGTCCGCCCGCAACCGGCGATACGGGAACAGGCACATCACGTCGGCAGACATGTCCCGGGGTGTCGGAAGCGAGGCGGTGAGGGAAGCGGACATTGTAAGCTCCAGACCAGATCGGCGCGTCGATGTAAGTAATCTCACATCGAACCCTGACCTGAACCTGACCATCCCGCGGTCTAACCCGGACTCTGGAAGAAAACTGCCGCCCTCTCTCTTCCACGGCCGCAGCCACCGCACTCAGTCCTCCGACTCCGCCAGCAACTCCAGCGCATACCCGGAGAACGGCTTGCTCGTCGCCAGAACCACGTGGCCGTGGCACTTTTCCACCCCCAGCGAATCCTCGCTCAACGCATCGCTCAACGCGTTGTAATGGTCGATGTCCCGGCACACGACCTGCATCATGAAGTCGATCCGGCCCCCGATCTTGAAGCACGCCACCACCTCCGGACGCTTCCGGATCGCCGCCGTGAACCGCTGGAAGTCCTGCTCCCGGTGCTCCTTCAGGATCACCTCCACGAACATCGTCACCGAACTGCACAGCTTCGACAGGTCATATTCCGCGATCCGCCGCCGGATCACCCCGTCCCGCTCCATCGTCCGGACCCGCTCGTGGCACGCGCTCGCCGAAAGATGCACCACCTCCGCAAGCCGCACGTTGCTCAACCCGGCCGAAAGCTGGAGCTGCGACAGGATGCGAAGATTGACCTCATCGAGCTTGGGATAGCGTCGAGCCATCGAAATCCCCTTTCCCCCCGATGCTGCCAGCGCATCATCCGGACAGGGTAGGGCGAGGGACCTCCGGTCGCCGAATTTTATTCGGCCACCAGCCCCGCCCCGGGGAAAAAACCTCCGCAGCCCGAAAACGACCTCCGCAAACTCCCTCCGCCAAAACCCTCACCCCGCCGGAGAAGCTCCGAGCCGAAGCCCCATCTTCCGCCGCCGCATCGTCCCGTTCCCTGCAACACTCGCCGCTTCGAAAGCGGCACACAGGAATCCCACGATGGTCAAGTATGTCGGCGTCTCCGACGCAGCCTCCATGGTCGCCGCGATCGGCGTCGGCCCCTTCCTCGCCCGCCTCGCACGATACATCCGCGCCGACTACGCCCGCTGGCACGACTTCGACAAGTCGCCACGCCCCGCATGCCACTCCCACCTCGGCGTCATCGAGCTGATGCCGATCGCCGACCGCCACGCCTACGCCTTCAAGTTCGTCAACGGCCACCCCGCGAACACCCGCGCGGGCAAGCTCACCGTCACCGCATTCGGCGCCCTCGCCGACGTCGCAACCGGCTACCCGGGCCTCATTGCCGAAATGACCCTCATGACCGCCCTCCGGACCGCCGCAACATCCGCCTTCGCCGCGTCCCTCATGGCCCGCCCCGAATCCCGCACCATGGCCCTTCTCGGCGCCGGCGCGCAGGCCGAGTTCCAGGCCCTGGCCTTCCATGTCATCCTCGGCGTCGATACGATCCGCCTCTACGACCCCGACCCCCATGCCATCGCCAAGGTCATGCGCAATCTCGCCCGCGTCCGCGATCTCGACATCGTCCCCGCCCTTTCGGCCCACGACGCCGTCGACGGCGTCGATATCGTTACGACCGTCACCGCCTCGAAGTCCAAGGAGACCATCCTGACCCCCCCCATGGTCCGCCCAGGCATGCACATCAACGCCGTCGGCGGCGACTGCCCCGGCAAGACCGAGCTCCACCCGGACATCCTCCGCAACGCCCGCGTCGTCGTCGAATACCTCCCCCAGTCCCGCATCGAGGGCGAAATCCAGCAGCTCGCCCCCGACATCGTCGTCCCCGAACTCTGGCAGGTCCTCGACGGCACCGAACCCGGCCGCGCATCCGCCACCGAAATCACCGTCTTCGACTCCGTCGGCTTCGCCATCGAGGACTTCTCGACCCTCCGCCTCGTCAACGACGTCGCCGAGGAGACCGGCCTCTTCTCCGTCCTCGACCTGGTCCCCGAACTGCCGGACCCCAAGGACCTCTTCAGCCTCGTCGCCCATGCCGGCGTCCCGGCCCGCCCAAGCCCGCTCCTCACCGCGTGACGCAACGCCCCAACCGCATCGCCCTGTCCGGCTTCCCCGTCGATGCCGGCGCCGGGCAGCGCGGCGCATGCATGGGACCCGCCGCCCTCCGCATCGCCGGCCTTCCCGAAGCGTTGCGCGCCCTCGGCTTCGACGTCGTGGACCACGGCGACCTCCCCGAACCCGAACCCGTCGACATCGCCCCGGCGCCAGAGCACGGCCTCCGCATTCACGCCTTGCCCCTCCTCGCCGCCTGGACACGCGCCATCGCGACCCACGTCGTCGCCACCGCCCGCGAGGACACGATCCCCATCTTCCTCGGTGGCGACCACAGCATCAGCATGGGGACCGTGCACGGCCGCGCCCAGCACGCCGCCGCCCTGGGCCGCCCCCTCGCCGTCCTCTGGCTCGACGCCCACGCCGACTTCAACACCCCGGCCAGCACCCCCTCGGGCAACGTCCACGGCATGTCCCTCGCCATCCTCGCCGGCGAGGCCGGGCTCGACGTCGTCTTCGGCGATCAGCCCAGGACCACCATCCCCCTCAACCGCATGCACATCTTCGGCGCCCGCTCCATCGACCCCATCGAACGCCGCGCCCTCCATGCCCTCGGCGTCGACGTCGCCGACATGCGCATGATCGACGAGCACGGGGTCCCCGTCCTCATGCGCCGCGTCATCGAGAAGGTCGCCCGCTCCGGCGCAATGCTCCACGTCAGCTTCGACGTCGACGTCCTCGACCCCGGCCTCGCCCCCGGCGTCGGCACCACCGTTCCCGGCGGAGCCACATTCCGCGAGGCCCACCTGATCATGGAGATGTTGCACGACTCCAACCTCGTCACCTCGCTCGACCTCGTCGAACTCAACCCCTTCCTCGACGTCCGCGGCCAAAGCGCCCTCCTGATGGCGGAACTCACCTCGAGCCTCTTCGGACGCCGCATCATGGAGCGCTGACCGCCATGGCGTGTTACATTCCTTCCATGCTGCCCCGGGGATGAATTTCCCACACATCCGCTTCAATTTTGCGAATGCCTCAAGATTGGGGTTCGTCCCAAGCCTGTGAAACGATTACCCTGGGAACAACCATGTCCCGGGGCAGCGCCATTGGTAGTTTTCTGACATCCTTCCCGCCCCGGCGCCGGCAACCGCCCGACGCCGCACAGCCGCCATCCTGTCGCACGAGATCCGTGTGACCGGACCCTTCGACCTCAACCTCCTCGTCGTCTTCGACACCATCCTGGCCGAGCGCAGCGTCACCCGCGCCGCCGCCCGCCTCAACCTCAGCCAACCCGCCGTCAGCGGCTGCCTCGCCCGGCTCCGCGACGCGTTCGGCGACGACCTCTTCGTCCGCACCCAGGGCAACATGGTCCCGACATCGAGGGCGCTCGCCCTCGCCATCCCCGTCCGCCAGATCGTCGCCAGGGTCGAGGGCATCCGTGAACTCGGCCGCGCCTTCGACCCGGCGTCCTCGCAGCAGACCTTCATCGTGTCCGCCTCCGACTACACCTCCCACATCCTCGCCCCCCGCCTGCTCGCCATCCTCGACCAGGCCGCCCCCGCCTCCGCCGTCAGCTTCATCGAGAACGCCCGCGAACTCCTGCCATCCTCCCTCACCTCCGGCGAGGTCACCCTCGCCATCGACGTCTTCCAGACCCACCCCGACGAACTCCGGCACTCCTTCCTCCTCATGGAACACCTCGTCGTCATCGCCGACGCGTCCAACACCGCCCTCATCGAGAACGGCCTCGACCCAGGCGACCACATCCCCCTCGACCTCTTCTGCGACACCCCCCACGCCGTCCGCGCCACCCGCCTGCTCGAGGACGGCCTCATCAGCAGGATGCTCGCCTCCCTCAGCCGCACCCGCAACGTCCGCATGTCATTCTCGCAGTTCAGCGCCCTCGGCCGCATCGTCACCGGCAGCCAGCTCGTCGCCTGCCTCCCCAGCCTCATGGCCGCCGAACTCGCCCAGCGCTATCCCGTCCGCATCTACCGGCTTCCGCGGGAGCTCGCGATGCAGCCCTACACGATCTCCATGTTCTGGCACCGCCGCAACGACGACAGCGCCGCCCATCGCTGGCTACGCCAGGCCGTCACCGACAGCGCCGCCATCATGCAGGACCGCCAGGAATCAGACGCCGAGGCCGCGCCGCCGCCCGCTGCCGCCCGCACCAACTAGTGGTCCGAACCCGATGCTCGACTCCCGAGCGTTGGGTTGATGTGGCCACTGGCCCCCGCGGCCACCCCGGATGATCCGCGGCAGCCCCGCCTCCGCCACCCCCAGCCGGATCACCCGCGGCCCCCCTGCGGCCACCGCCCCAGCCACCACGCCAGCGACCTCCCCAGCCACCTCCCTGGCCATCCCAGGCGGCGCCCCACCCCGCCCCCACGCCGCCAGCACGCGCTGCACATAGGCCGCTCCCCGCTCCGGCGTGCTCGAATGATACGCCGCCGCAGCCGCCTCCCACGTCCCCAGCCGTCCCTTCAGACGTGCCAGCAGCTCACCCGCGACCCGGGCGTTCGCCCCGGGGTCGAACCCGTCCGCAAGCCGCGCGAACGCCCCGGGATGATGCAGCAGGTTGATCTGGAAACACCCCACGTCGATCGACCGCACCCCCGCCGCCAGCCGCGCCGCCGCCCAGGCCTCCGCCGCCTCCGTCGTCGCGAGCAACCGCCCCCCACCTGCCTCCCCGACCGCATACGGCCAGCCCGCCCCCGCCGCCCCCCGCCCCGTCTCCACCGCCCCGATCGCCCGCAACAGCCCGGCCGGAATCCCCTGCACCGCCTCCACGGCGCCCGCCGCCGCCTCGCACATCCCCCCCGGCTCCGCCCGCGCCACTCCGGACCCCGCCGCCAGCGCCCCGATCAGCACCCCGATCAGCACGGACCTAAACGATCCCATGTGCCCGCAACACCGGACGCATGCCCACCTCGAATGCCCGAGACGCCGCCTCGTTCACCAGCGCCCCGCATCCGGCCCGCTCCGCCTGCAACAGGCGCAATCCCACCCGCCCCACCGCGACCCCGCTCCCCGTCACCGGGTCCGCCAGATGCACGATCTCCGCATCGCTCACCCCGCCCCCGCCCAGGCCGGCGCTTGCAATGATCGCATCGTTCAGCCGCCGGCACCCGGCGACCGAAGCCGCCGCCGCCGCTTCCTCCTGCGCCGGCTGCACCACGCCCGCATCCCACAGCAGCATCACCGCCTCCCGCACCGCCTCCTCGTCCATCCCCTCCCATGCCGCCACCTGCGCGATCTCGTCCAGCCGCATCGCCCCATGCCCCGCCATCGCCGCCAGCACCGGCGCAACCCGCTCCGCCGCCACATCCCGCTGCCCCTGCGGCAGGTCGGGCCGCAGCGCGACCCCGGCCGCCGGGCCCACCAGCGCGAAGCGCACCGCCCGCGCCGCCTCCGCCGCCCGCGGCAGCCGCGGCGCGCCCTTCACCCAGTAATCCCGCCGATACCGCTCCCCCGTCAGCACCTCCTGCACCGTCTCCCGGAACACCGGGTCCGCGATCTCATCCAGGATCGCCACCTGCTCCGCCGTGAAATAGAACGAAGGCGCATATGGCAGCCGGGCCGCCTGGCACGCGAACCCCAGCTTCGCCGTCGCCATCTCCGCCGCCACCTCCGCGAAGTGGAACAGCGTCCAGTGCGCCCCCATCCACTCGTGCACGATCATCCCGCCCCCCGCCGAGATCATCCGCTCCAGCATCTCTCCCGCCAGCGGGTTCTGCGCCGCATACACGCTCTTCGCCTGCAGGATCTCCCGCGCCGCCGAAAGCGCCTGCTCCACCGCCCGCACCGGCCCCATCCCGGCCGGAGCCATCCGCGCCACATGCCGCTGCAGCAGGTGCCGCAACGGCGCGAGGCTCGCCCACCCCGCCGCCGTGTTGTAGCTCACATGGAACACGCCGCCCGGCCGCAGCCGCCGCCGCACGAAATCCAGCACCACCCGCCGGTTCGCCGCCGAGATCCAGCTCCACACCCCATGCACGACCACCATGTCGAACTCCGGCAGGTCCCCCCGTCCGCAGAACCCGGCGAAATCCTCGTCCGACAACACCGCATCCGGCGCCAACCCGCGCACCCGCGCCACCTGCTCCGGCATGAAGTCGGCGCCCCACCAGCATCCCCCCATCGCCGCATGGATCGCCAGCGATATCCCCTGCCCGAACCCCAGCTCGCAGCACCGCACCAGCGGACCCGGATCATACCCCGCCAGCCGCAGCGCCGCCCCCGCATAGGTCGGCCCCGTGCTCGGATGAAACAGCGCCCGGTGCGTCGCATGCACCGGATACCCCTGCGACCAGCTCATCGGCCCTTGCCCTCCTCACCAGCCCGGCGATATCCGGAACCCGGCGGCCCAAGCCGGAACGCCCGCGGAGCACGCCCATGCCAAGCCGGATCAGGAGGATCGACCCGAGCCTCCCAGGCCCCGGCACGGATGCCGCAGCCCACGACCCGCCCCCCGATCCCCGGGATTTCGCCACCGCCCTCGCCGGCCACGCCCCGCCCCGCCAGGCTCTTCCGCCCCCAAGGCCCGCCCGGCCGACCGTGCCGCAGCCGGTTGCGCCCCCCGCCCCGCCTCCGCCGCCATTCGCCCCGCTGCCCGCCGCACTGCCCCACGGCGCCGCCCTCCCCTTCGTCCCGCCTGCCACCATCGCCACGGTCCGCGCCGTGCTCCACGTCCTGTCCGGGCTCGACCGCGCCGCGACCCGCCGCCTTCTCGCCCGCTTCGGCGGCACCCTTCACGCCGGGCAGCTCGCCTATGCGCTCGACACGACGCCGGCCATCGCCGCCGCCGCGATCACCCTGCTGGACGAGGTCGGCGACCAGCGCATCGGCGCGGAGGAACTGGACCCCGCGACCCTCGCGGCCGCCATCCAGGCCCTCGACCACCCCTGACCGCACCGCCGCACGCGCGCAAAACCCTGCCACCGGCGCCCCGCCTCCATCATGACCCCCGGCCGTAACCCGGCCCACCTGACCGCACCCTGTCGAACCCGGCCGTCACAGCCCGTGAACCCCCGCCCCCAAGGACAGGTTCACGACAGCTTGTGCCCGCAGTCTTTCGTCATCAGCGGTCCAGAAGCGCCCCGGCGCCACGCTCCGCACGATCGCCGGCCGAACCAACGAGACGGAGCCACCCATGGCACTCCCACCCACGCCGCCCACAGGCCAGACACCCGCGGTCCAGATACCGACTTCGGTCCTGACGGCCGGCCCCAACGAGGCCGAGAAGAAGGCCTTCGAAGAACAGATGCTCATGACCTACATGAACAGCAACAACCTGTTCTTCCAGCAACTTCCCGGCAACGTCTCCGGCTCCAACCTCTTGGGCGAGCTGCAGCAGAAGATGCTTGCCCCGAAGCCCGAAGACGACCCGGCCGCCGCCGACCTCGACACCGGCAACGCCTAACCCGGCCTTCTCCCCCCACGCCACCACCAAACGCAGGAGACGATCATGAGCGTGACCACATCCACGAACACCACCCCCGACGTGAATGCCCCCCTCCAGATGAAGGCGCAGGACGCGGCACAGCTCAGCCAACTCTACGACAAGGTCATGGTCGATGCGCAGGCGATGATCCAGAACGGTGGGGCAGCGGCCTACAACCCCTCCACCGCGCTCTACAAGGACATCAAGAACGCCGAACAGATGGGCACCAAGCTGGAGAAGGACTTCTTCGGCAAGGACAGCGGCATCAATACCCGCGGCGACAACTTCGTCCGCGGCGCGACCGAGGCCCTGGGCCGCGAGGAATACAAGGGCGTGATGGGCAACATCAACCTCGAAAACCTCGTCAACCTCGCCCAGAACGTCAAGACCGCCCTCCAGCCGCTCCTGCCACCTCCGCCCCCCGCCACCACGGCCGGCACCGGCGGCGCGGCCGGCAGCGCAAACGGCGCCAACGCCGCCGGGATGGCCCAGGTCACCGCCGATCTGCAGTCCGAGAAGTCGGCGACCTCCTCCGCCGACAAGGCGAAGTTCGTCGGCGCCGCCATCGGCCATCTCCTCGACATGCTGAACGGCACCACCACGCCTGGCACCGGTGCCACCCCCGGCACTGGCACAACACCCGGCACTGGCACCACCCCCGGCACTGGCGGCGCGACGGGCACCGGCGGCGCGACCGGAACCGGCGACGCCGCGGCCAACCCTGCCCCCGCGCTCTCCCCGGAAGTCGCCAAGCAGCTCCTCGAAACCCTCTCCCAGCTGTCGAAGGTCGCCCAGCAATCCGGCGCCCCCGCCTCCGTCCAGGATCAGATCGCCAAGCTCGTCGAGCAGATCCAGGGCATGCTCGGCGCCAACCCCAACGGGGCCGTCGGCGACAAGACCGCCAACGGCGCCGGCTCCGCAGCCGACACCAAGGGGACCAAGGACCTCCTCGAAACCCTCGGCCAGTTGTCCAAGGTCGCCAACCAGTCCGGCGCACCCGCAGGCGTCCAGGACAGCATCGCCAAGATGCTCTCCGACATCAACGACCAGGTCGGCAAGTCCACCACCCCGGCCACCGGCACCACGTCCCCCACAACGTCCCCCACAACGACGGCCAACCCCGCCAACAACCGTGAGGGCCTCGTCTCGCTCCTCCAGGGCCTTCAGAGCATCGTCAACGAGATCACGCCCTATCTCGCCAACACCGCCAATGGCAACGCCGCCATGGATTCCGTCGCCAACATCGTCAAGCAGCTCGCCCAATCCGCCTTCAACGTCCAGGCGGGCTGATCCGACAGGTTGCCGAAAGCGAGGGCCCGCAAACTCCAGACAGCCAAGCCATCGGCCCTCGTCCCTCAATCATCAAACAGGAGCGAAGCATGACCTTCCATCATCGCAACAACCACAAGCCCCTCTTCGTCGCCCCCACCGGCGGCACCGGGACCGCCGCGGGCACCGCCGGGGCCGGCGCGGCCGGCGACGAGATCGCGAAGAACAGCGACCCGATTTCCGCCGGCTACCAGAAGATCTTCCAGGAGCAGATGCAGCAGCAGATGGAACTCTACCGCGTCATCACCAAGCTCAACGACGACAAGAACAACCAGTCCTCCTACCTCTCCCTCGCCAAGGGCGTGTCAGAAATGGTGTGACGCCGGCTGCGGCGGGCGCGGTGCGTCCCCCGCGACGGCACACGGCGGCGCGGCACACCCGCGCCGCCGTTCCCATCTGCGGCACCCCGTGCCCCGCAGCCCTCCCGGCCCCCGCCTGAAGAAGAACGCGGAACCTCCGATCAGACGAAGCAGCCCGATCGGATACCGCTCCAGGGTCAGGACATCGCCATGCGACGGACACAGCCCCGACCGCTCTCCCTCTCCATCCTCTCCGGCCTCCACGAGGGCGCGAGCCAGGCCGTCACGGCTGCCACCATCCGCATCGGCGGCGGCGAAGGCGCAGACCTCGTCCTCGCCGACGGCGGCCTCGCCCCCGTCCATGCCGAGCTCGTCCACGACCGCGGCTACGCAAGCATCAAGGCGCTCTATCCCGGCGTCGCGCTCGACGGCGCACCCCCGCTCGACGCCGGCCAGGTCGCCCGCATCGCCCTCCCCGCGACCTTCACCGTCGCCGGGGTCCGCCTCCGCTGCGATGGCCCACCCCCGGCGCGCCCCCTGCCCTGGCGCCGCGCCGCGACCATCGGCCTCGCCACCGCCACCGCCCTGGCCGCCTTCCTCTGGCGCCCCGCCCGCGCCCCCGCCGCCGCCGCCAGCCCGCCCCTCCCCGCCGCCGCGATCGCCACC
>CAXTPG010000105.1:0-14852 GCA_964246015.1 uncultured Acetobacteraceae bacterium | reverse complement strand
CCGCCGGACTGCTTGGCGAAGCCCAGGACCATGGGGAGGCCGAGGCCGGTGCCGCGTCCCTCGGGCTTGGTGGTATAGAAGGGTTCGACGGCGCGGGAGAGCTGGCGTTCGGTCATGCCGACGCCGGTGTCGGTGATGGCGAACATGACGTATTGGCCGGGGGTGATGTCGATGGAGCGGGCGGCGTAGACCTCGTCGAGGGCGGCGTTCGCGGCCTCGATCGTGAGCTTGCCGGAGGGGACGCCGTCCGGCCCGGCCATGGCGTCGCGGGCATTGAGGGCGAGGTTGAGGAGGGCGTTCTCGAACTGGGTCGGGTCCGCGCGCATGGACCAGAGGCCGCCGCCGACGACGAGTTCGAGTGCGACGGCCTCGCCGAGGGTGCGGCGGAGCATCTCCTCCATGTTCATCAGGAGGCGGGCGGGATCGACGGGTTCGGGGGCCAGAGGCTGGCGGCGGGCGAAGGCGAGGAGGTGGCGGGTGAGGCGTGCGCCGCGGGCGACCCCGGCGCTTGCGGCGTCGAGCCGGGCCAGCAGGGCGGCGTTGTTGGAGCCCGTGCCGAGGCTGGGGCCGGCGCGGTCGAGCTTCGTGCGGACGAGTTCGAGGTTGGCGGAGACGACCTGCAGCAGGTTGTTGAAGTCGTGGGCGACGCCGCCGGTCATCTGGCCCAGGACGTCCATCTTCTGCGCCTGGCGGGCGACCTCTTCGGCCGCGACGCGGCGGGTGACGTCGGCGGCGGCGAGCATCTGGCCGCCGTCGGGCATGGGGCTTCGCCATAGCTCGAGCGTGCGGGCGCCCTGCCGGACCTCGGTGCTGCGGGGCTCGGTGGGGCGGATGGTCGCGTCGAGCGGCGGATCGAGTGCTGCGGCCCGGGCGATGGCGGGGAGGGTGGCGCCGGGGGCGGCGAGGGCGGGCGGGAGGGCGAGGGCGGGGGCGAAGCGGCTGTTGGCGAGGGTGAGGAGGCCGGCCGCGTCGAAGACGGCGACGCCGTCCGGCACGTGCTCGACCGCCGCGGCGACGCGGGCGGCCTGGTGCAGCTCGCCATCCCGGGCGGCGCGAAGGCGGTGGAAGTTCCAGAGCAGCACGAGGGCGGCGGCGCCGAGCAGCATGACGGCGCCGACCAGGGCGGTGAGGAAGATGTCGGTGACGAGGTTCTGACGCCGGTTCAGGAGGGCGGCACGCTGGGCGCGCTCGGCCTCCGAGCGTTCGAGGATGCGCATGGCCACGGCGCGGGCGGTGTCCATGTGAAGCTTGCCGGTGCCGGTCATCACCTCCGGCAAGGCGGCCGCGGTGCCCCCGCGCTGTGCGAGGATGACGGTGGAGCGCAGCTCGTCGACCTTGTTGCGGGCGGCGTCCGCGAGGCGGGCGGCCTCCTGTTCCAGCCAGGGGACGCCCTGGGCGCGGCGGACGAGAGTGGCGGTGAGGTCGTCGATGCGGGTGATGGTGGCGTAGTAGGGCTCGAGATACGCGACGCGGCCGGTGAGGAGGTACCCGCGCTGGCCGGTTTCGGCGTCCTGGAGGGCGGCGAGGACGGCCTGCGCCGAGGCGGCCTGGAGGCGGGCGGCGGTGGTTGCGGCGATGAGCTGGTCGATCGAGTCCTCGACCCGGTTGGAGGCGATGATGCCGCCGCCGAGGAAGAGCACCATCGTGAGGATCAGCCCGGCGCTCTGGGCGCGGACGGAGCCGAACAGCGCGGTCACGCCAGCCACACCGGGTCCTTGATGCGGGCGAGGAAGGCGGCGTGGCGGGCGAGGGCCTGGGCGTCCGGCATGACGAGGCGGATGGTTCGGGGGCCGGCGAGGGCGTAGGCCACGGCGGGGGTGCGGGGCGCGCCGTCATCGTCGGCGAGCATGAGGCCGCGCTGGCGTCCGCCGGTCAGCTCCACGTAGACCTCGGCCAGGAGGCGGCAGTCGAGGAGGGCGTTGTGGCTGGTGCGCTCGCTGAGGTCGATCGCGAAGCGGCGGCAGAGCGCGTCGAGGCTGTTGGGGAGACCGGGGAAGCGGGCCTTGGCGAGGGCGAGGGTGTCGATCATCCGCTCGCGCGCCAGGGGGGGGAGGCCGAGGCGGGCGAATTCGGCATCGAGGAAGCCGAAGTCGAAGGGGGCGTTGTGGGCGACGAGCGGGGCGTCCTGGATGAAGTCCAGCAGGCTGTCGGCGATGTCGGCGAAGCGGGGCTTCCCGGCGAGATCGGCACGGGTGATGCCGTGGACGCGGGTGGCGTCGGCGGGAATGTCGCGGTCGGGGTCGATGAGGGCGTGAAAGACCCGGCCGGTGGGGAGTTCGCGGACGAGTTCGAGGCACGCGACCTCGATGACCCGGTCGCCGGACTGCGGGTCGAGGCCGGTGGTTTCGGTGTCGAAGAGGATGGAACGCTGTTCGGTCAACCCTTTGCCCCTGGATTCGCTGGCCGTTGCGCCACCCCGGAGGGATTAGCGGGGGGGTGGTGAAAGGTCCAGGGTTCGGGCGGGGCAGGCCGGGGCGCGGCCCGGTTCAGCTTGCGGGGCTGGCGAGGAGCTCCACGCGGCGGTTGCGGCGGCGGCCTTCTGGGTCGTCGGCGCCGTTGGGGAAGTTGTTGGGGGCGATGGGCTGGCGCTTGCCGGCGCCTTCGACGCTGATGTAGCGGTCGGGGATACCGGTCTCGATCAGCCAGCGGCGGACGGATTCGGCGCGGCGGATGGAGAGGTCGTCGTTGGCAGCGTCGGTGCCGATGCTGTCGGTGTGGCCGATGACGCGGATGGCGGGGTAGGGGAAGACTAGGCGGATCTGGTGGAGGCTTTCGCGCAGGGCCTCGTAGGCGCCGGGGCGGAGGGTGGCGCTGCCGAAGTCGAAGAGGACGTCGGAGGCGATCTCGTAACGGCGGAAGCCGAGGGGGAGCGGGACCGGGGGCGGGTAGGCCTGACCGACGCAGGCGGCGAGGGGGGCGAGCAGCAGGGCCGATGCCGCGGCCCGGCCGAATGCGCGACGATCGATGTGCACGGTCCGCTCCCTCGTTCTTCGGGTGTTATCTTTCGCTGCAACCCGCGTTCGATGCAACCCGCGTTCGGTGCAACAGGGATTCGGGCGCCCACCCACCCGTTCGGGTATGATGGGGCATGAGTGAATTGACCCGGCGTGCTTCGTTCGTACTGGGCTTGGGCGTGGCCGCGGCGGGGCCGGCGGTGCTGGGGGCGAACCTGGTGGCGGCCGGGGTGGCGCTGGGGCCCGCGTATCCGTGGCGGTTCCTGACGTGGGGGCGGCGGGAGAACACGGTCAACGACGCGTATTTTCCGCGGCGGGCAGTCCCGGCGGCGGCGCGGGCGGCGCCGCTGGCGCAGGCTTTGGACCCGGCGCGGGTGGAGCGGGCGTTGGGGATGGGGCCGCTGGCGGCGTTCATGGCGCGGACGGCGACGACGGCCTTCGTCGTGGCGCGGGATGACCGGGTCGTGTTCGAGGGCTATGGCGGCGGGGGTTCGCGGGCGACGCTGCAGGGGTCGCGGTCGATGGCGAAGTCGGTGCTGGGATTGCTGACCGGGGTTGCGATCGCCGAGGGGCGGATCTCGGGCGTGGATGCGCCGATGGAGGCGTTGCTGCCGGAGGTGGCGGGGCTGCGCGGGTCGGGCGTCACGCTGCTGCACATGCTGCAGATGGGGGGCGGGCTGCGGTATCGGGGGGATGGGACGCCTTTGGGGGTGTTCACGGCCGAGGCGCTGTGGGACGGGACCCGGATCGCGTATTTCGTGGCGGCGTTGCGGCGGTATCTGGCGACGGCCCGGGCGGGGACCGCGCCGGGAACGCGGTTCGTCTATGACGACCGGGGCGCGCAGTTGGTGGGGCTGGCGCTGGAGCGCGCGTTCGGGATGCCGGTGAGCCAGGCGCTGTCCGAGAGGGTGTGGGGGCCGATGGGGGCGGAGTTCGGCGCGTCGTGGGCGCTGAACAGCGTGGCGGACGGGCTGGAGAAGCTGGAGGGGGGGCTTTATGCGGCGGCGGTCGATTGGCTGAAGCTGGGGCAGGTGGTGCTGCACGAGGGGGGCGGGGTGGCGTCGGCCGGGTGGGTGGCGGCGATGACCTCGGCCGCGGTGGTGCCCGGGGGGTATTACGAGGGGTTCGAGGAGTTCCGGCAGCAGGCCGGGCTGGGGTATGGGCGGTTCTGGTGGAGTTTCCCCGAGGGGGAATGCTTCATGCACGGGCTGTATGGGCAGGTGGTCTATGTCTGCCGGCGGCACCGGACGGTGGTGGTGCGGACAGGGTCCGATTACGGCGGCGTGGGGCACTGGCCGGCGCTGATCCGCGGGTTCTGCGGGGCGCTCGCGCAGGGGTGAGGCGAGCCGGATCGCCGCGGCGGCCGGGCCTCACCCCATACGTTCCCGACGGGCGATGCGTTCAGAACGGGATTTCGTCGTCGAGGTCGCCGCCGCCCTTGTTGCTGTCCCAGCTTGGGCCGCCGCCGGCGGCGCGGGCGGGTTGGGGTTTCGCGGCCGGGCGGCTGCCCTCGTAGCCGCCTCCGCCGCCGCCTCCGCCACCGTCCTCGTTCCGGCCGCTGAGCATCGTCATCTCACCGCGGAAGCGGTCGATGACGACTTCGGTCGTGAACTTCTCCTGGCCGGACTGGTCGGTCCATTTGCGGGTCTGGAGGGAGCCTTCGACGTAGACCTTCTGGCCCTTCTTCAGGTAGCGCTCGGCCACATCGGCGATGCGTTCGTTGAAGACGACGACGCGGTGCCACTCGGTGCGTTCCTTGCGCTCGCCGCTGGCCTTGTCGTTCCAGGTCTCGGACGTAGCGAGGGTGAAGTTGACGATCTTGGTGCCGTTCTGGGCGTTGCGGACCTCGGGGTCCTTGCCCAGGTTGCCCACCAGGATGACTTTGTTGACGCTGCCGGCCATCGAATTCCCCCGCTTTCTCGATCTGCAGGATAGACCGTGCCCCGGCGTGGGGCCAGCCTTCCCAAGACTGTGGTGCGGTGCCATATAGATGGAACGATTCCAGAACACCAGCGCCCAGGACTGAAGCATGTCGGCCAATATCCGAGTCCGTGGCGCGCGCGAGCACAATCTCAAGAACATCGACGTCGAGATTCCGCGGGACCAGTTGACGGTCATCACGGGGCTGTCGGGGTCGGGGAAGTCGAGTCTCGCGTTCGACACGATCTATGCCGAGGGGCAGCGGCGGTATGTCGAGAGCCTTTCGGCCTATGCGCGGCAGTTCCTGGAGCTGATGGGCAAGCCCGACGTCGACAGCATCGAGGGGTTGTCGCCGGCGATCTCGATCGAGCAGAAGACGACCAGCCGCAACCCGCGCAGCACCGTGGGGACGGTGACGGAGATCCACGACTACATGCGGCTGCTGTGGGCGCGCGCCGGGGTGCCGTATTCGCCGGCGACGGGGGAGCCGATCGAGGCGCAGACGGTCAGCCAGATGGTGGACCGGGTGATCGCGATGCCGGAGGGCACGCGGCTGCTGCTGCTGGCGCCGGTGGTCCGGGACCGCAAGGGCGAATACCGGAAGGAGCTGGCGGAGCTTCAGCGCCGGGGCTTCACGCGGGTGAAGGTGGACGGCACGCTGCACGAGATCGGCGAGGTGCCGGCGCTGAACCGCAAGACGAAGCACGAGATCGAGGCGGTGGTCGATCGCGTGGTGGTGAAGGACGGCATCCAGGCGCGGCTGGCGGACAGCTTCGAGACGGCGTTGGGGCTGGCAGACGGCGTGGTCTATGCCGAGGACGCGACGACCGGGGCGCGGACCGTGTTCAGCTCGCGCTTCGCGTGCCCGGTCAGCGGGTTTACGATCGAGGAGATCGAGCCGCGGCTGTTCAGCTTCAACTCGCCGCACGGGGCGTGCCCGGCCTGCGACGGGTTGGGGATCGAGAGCTTCTTCGACCCGTCGCTGGTCGTGCCGGACGAGCGTGTGTCGTTGGCGGAGGGGGCGGTGGCGCCGTGGGCCGGGGCGCAGACGCCGTATTACGACCAGACGTTGCAGGGGATCGCCCGGCACTACAAGGCGAGTACGCGGACGCCGTGGCACGAGCTGCCGGAGCGGGTGCGGCAGACGGTTCTGCACGGGTCGGGCAGCGAGGCGATCACGCTGGCGTACAAGGACGGCGTGCGGGCGTACGAGGTGAAGAAGCCGTTCGAGGGCGTGCTGCACAACCTGCAGCGGCGGCTGCGGGAGACGGACAGCGCGTGGGTTCGGGAGGAGCTGAGCCGCTACCAGGCGGACAAGCCGTGCGCGGTATGCCAGGGGGCGCGGCTGAAGCCGGAGGCACTGGCGGTGCGGATCGCGGGGCGGAACATCGCGCAGGTGAGCGAGCTGCCGATCCGCCGGGCGTTGGAGTTCTTTGCCGAGGCGGGGGAGACGCTGACGCCGCAGAGGGCTGAGATCGCGCGGCGGATCCTGCGGGAGATCACGGAGCGGTTGCAGTTCCTGGTGGATGTGGGGCTGGACTACCTGACCTTGGCGCGGGGCAGCACGACGCTGTCGGGGGGGGAGAGCCAGCGGATCAGGCTTGCGAGCCAGATCGGATCGGGGCTCACGGGCGTGCTGTACGTGCTGGACGAGCCGAGCATCGGGCTGCACCAGCGGGACAACGAGCGGCTGCTGGGGACGCTGCGGCGGCTGAAGGCGCTGGGCAACACGGTGCTGGTGGTGGAGCATGACGAGGATGCGATCCGGGCGGCGGACCACCTGATCGACATGGGGCCGGCGGCGGGGGTGAACGGCGGCTACATCATCGCGCAGGGGACCCCGGCGGAGGTCGCGGCGCATCCGGAGAGCGTGACGGGCGCCTATCTGAGCGGGCGCCGGGGCATCGCGATCCCGAAGCGGCGGAAGGTCGATCCGAAGCGGATGCTGCGGGTGGTGGGCGCGCGGGGGAACAACCTGCGGAACGTGACGGCGGAGATCCCGATGGGGGTGTTCACGTGCATCACCGGGGTGTCGGGCGGGGGCAAATCGACGCTGGTGATCGACACGTTCTACAAGGCGGCGAGCCGGCGGCTAATGGGATCGGGCGAGGTTCCGGCGCCGCATGACCGGCTGGAGGGGCTGGAGCAGCTCGACAAGATCATCGACATCGACCAGTCGCCGATCGGGCGGACGCCGCGCAGCAACCCGGCGACGTACACAGACCTGTTCGCGCCGATCCGCGACTGGTTCGCGGAGCTGCCGGAGAGCCGGGCGCGCGGCTACAAGTCGGGGCGGTTCAGCTTCAACGTGAAGGGCGGGCGGTGCGAGGCGTGCCAGGGCGACGGGGTGCTGAAGATCGAGATGCACTTCCTGCCGGACGTCTTCGTGACGTGCGACACGTGCAAGGGCGCGCGGTACAACCGGGAGACGCTGGAGATCAAGTTCCGCGGCAAGTCGATCGCGGACGTCCTGGCGATGACGGTCGACGAGGCTGCGCCGTTCTTCAGCGCGCAGACGCGGATCCATGACCGGATCAGCATCCTGCAGAAGGTGGGGCTGGGCTATATCAGCCTGGGGCAGCAGGCGACGACGCTGTCGGGGGGCGAGGCGCAGCGGATCAAGCTGAGCAAGGAGCTGGCCCGGCGGGCGACGGGCCGCACATTGTACATATTGGACGAGCCGACGACCGGGCTGCACTTCGAGGACGTGCGGAAACTGCTGGAAGTGCTGCACACGCTGGTCGATCAGGGCAACACGGTGGTGGTGATCGAGCACAACCTGGAGGTGATCAAGACCGCCGACTGGGTGCTGGACCTGGGGCCGGAGGGCGGTGAAGGCGGCGGCTTGATCGTGGCGGAGGGACCGCCGGAGGCGATCGCGGCGTCGAGCGCGAGCCATACGGGGCGGTTCCTGCGTCCGCTGCTGCCGGCAGCGAAGCTGCGCCGGGCGGGGTAGCGGGCTGGCGCGTCCGGCGGCGCCGTGGGAGCGTGCGCCGATGATTCGCTGCGATGAGGAACGGGGCGCTGCGATGAAGGCCGGGGGCGGGGCGCGTGGGATAGTGGACGTGCTTGGCGGCCATGATTGGGCGGCATCGGCGTTGGGGCCCGTCTCCGGCTGGCCGGTCGCGTTGCGGACCCTTGTCGATGTGATGTCGGGCTCGCAGCAGCCGATGTTCCTGGCCTGGGGGCCGGAGCTGACGTTGTTGTACAACGCCGGCTATTCCGAGATCCTGGGGGGGAAGCACCCGGCCGCACTGGGCCGGCCGTTCCTGGAGGTCTGGCCGGAGATCCGCGACGATCTGGTGCCGCTGGTGGCCCAGGCGCTGGCCGGGCATTCGGTGCACATGGACGATATCGCGCTGGTGGTTGAGCGGCGCGGCTATCCCGAGGAGGCGCATTTCGCGTTCTCGTATACGCCGGTCCGGGACGGGGGTGGCGACGCGGTGGCCGGGTTCTTCTGCGCGTGCGCGGAGACGACGGCGCAGGTGCTGGCCGAGCGGCGGCTGCGGGAGGCGGAGGCGGAGGCCCGCGGGGTGCTGGACGGCATGGGCGAGGGCTTCCTGCTGCTGGACCGGGATTTCCAGATCCGGCGGGTGAACGAGGAGGCTCTGCGGATCGATGGCCGCGGGCGGGACGCGATCATCGGGCGCCACTTGCTGGAGGTCTGGCCCGAATCGGACCAGTTCCCTGCGTGGCCACTGTTCCAGCGTGTCATGGCGGACCGGGTGCCGGGGCAGGTCACCTACCGGCACGTGTCGGAGACGCACGATGCGTGGTTCGAGGTGCGCTGCTATCCGTCCGGGGGTGGGGTCGCCGTCTTTTATCGCGACGTCACGTCGGCCCGCCGGGCGGACGATGCGCTGCGGGACAGCGAGGCGCAGTTCCGGGCGCTGGCGCAGGCGGTGCCGAACCATGCCTGGACGGCGGCGCCGGATGGCGGGCTGACATGGTTCAACCAGCAGGTGTTCGCGTATAGCGGCCTGGGACATGCGGCGCTGGCGGGGCAGGGCTGGACGGCGATCGTGCATCCCCATGACGTGCCGCGGGCGGGTGCGGCCTGGGCGCACTCGCTGGCGAGCGGGGAGGCGTATGAGACGGAGTTCCGGATTCGCCGGGCGGATGGGGCGTATCGCTGGCACCTGGTCCGGGCGCAGCCGATCCGGGGCGAGGACGGCGCCATCTTCCAGTGGGCGGGCACGAATACGGACATCGAAGAGCAGCGGGCGGCGACGGAAGGACTGGCGGCGCTGAATGCCGAGCTGGAGCGCCGGGTGGCGGCGGCCACGGCCGAGCGGAACCGGCTGTGGGAGCTGAGCGAGGACCTGCTGGTCGTCGCCGATTACGAGGGACGGCTGTTGCGGGTCAGCCCGTCCTGGACGCGGCTGCTGGGGCATGACGAGCCGACGCTGCTGAGCCGGCCCTACGACACGCTGGTGCATCCCGACGATTTCGGCGCGGTGATGGACGCGCTGACGACGATGCGCGCCACGGGCCGTTCGGCAAGCTTCGAGGACCGGCTCCTGGCGGCCGACGGGACGTGGCGGTGGGTCGCGTGGACCTTGTCGCCGGACCCCGGTGGGCAGCGGCTTTCAGGGGTGGGGCGCGACGTCACGGCGGCCAAGGCGCGCGTGGCGGAGTTGGAGGCGGCGCAGGAGGCGCTGCGGCAGTCGCAGAAGATGGAGGCGGTGGGGCAGCTTACCGGCGGGCTGGCGCACGACTTCAACAACCTGCTGACCGGGATCACCGGCAGCCTGGAGCTGCTGCAGGTGCGGGCGTCGCAGGGCCGGCTTTCGGAGGTGGAGCGCTATGTGGGGGCGGCGCAAGGAGCGGCGAAGCGGGCGGCGGCGTTGACGCACCGGCTGCTCGCGTTCTCACGCCGGCAGACGCTGGACCCCAAGCCGGTGGACCTGAACCGGCTGGTGTCTGGGATGGCGGAGCTGGTAGGGCGGACGGTCGGGCCGGCAATCCGGGTGGAGGTTCGGGCCGCGGAGGGGCTGTGGACGACGCTGGTGGACTCCAACCAGCTGGAGAACGCACTGCTGAACCTGTGCATCAACGCGCGCGATGCGATGCCGAACGGCGGGTGGCTGGTGATCGAGACGTCGAACCAGGTGTTGGATGGACCGGTGGCGGGGCCGCTCGACTTGCCGGCGGGGGCGTATGTGGCGCTTGCGGTCAGCGATAGCGGGGTGGGGATGAGCGCCGAGGTGAAGCGGCGCGCGTTCGATCCGTTCTTCACGACGAAGCCGATCGGGCAGGGGACCGGGCTGGGTCTGTCGATGATCTATGGTTTCGTGCAGCAATCCGGGGGGCAGGCGCGGATACGGTCGGCACCGGGCGAGGGGACGGAGGTGCGGCTGTACCTGCCGCGGCACGACGCCCTGGTGGCGGGCGCGGAGGCGGAAGAGGCGGCCGTTCCTGCGCAGGGCGGGCAGGGCGAGACGGTGCTGGTCGTCGATGACGAGCCGACCGTGCGGATGCTGGTGGCCGAGGTGCTGCAGGAGCTGGGCTACACGGCGCTGGAGGCGGCGGACGGGCTGGCGGGGCTCGAGGTGCTGCGGTCGGATGCGCGGGTCGACCTGCTGGTGACCGACGTGGGGCTTCCGGGCGGGCTGAACGGGCGGCAGGTGGCGGATGCGGGGCGGGCGCTGCGGCCCGGCCTGCCGGTGCTGTTCATCACCGGGTATGCCGAGCACGCGGTGCTGGGCGAGGGTCAGTTGGAGCCTGGCATGCACGTGATGCCGAAGCCGTTCGGGCTGGATGAGCTGGCGGTGCGGATACGGGAGATCCTGGCGGGGACGTCCGGGTAGGATCAGGCGTCCGCCGGGCCGCCGGCAAGGGGTGGCCGCCAGCGGAGGAGCCGGCGTTCCAACGCGGTGGCGCCGGCGCCGGCGACCAGGACGAAGACCAGCAGCAGGGTGATGCCGGCGAAGACTCCGGCCGGGTCGTAGGTGGAGCTGGCCTGGTTGATGAAGAGGCCGAGGCCCTTGGTGGAGCTGGTGAACTCGCCGGCGATGACGCCGATGACGCTGTAGGGGATGGCCATGCGCATGCCGAGCAGGACGGCCGGGGCGGCGGCGGGGAGGTAGACGTGGCGGCTGAGCTGACGCTCGGACGCGCCCATGACGCGGGCGAGGTTCACCAGTTCCTGGTCTACCGCGCGGACGCCGGCGTAGACGCTGTAGAAGACCAGGAAGAAGACCATGGTGCCGGCGAGGGCGACCTTGCTCCAGATGGCGATGCCGAACCAGATGATGAACAGGGGGGCGAGGGCGATCTTGGGAATGCCGTAGAACGCCATGAGGTAGGGTTCGAGGATGGCGGCGGCGCGGGGTGCGCGGCCCAGGGCGTAGCCGGCGAGGATCCCGGCGGTGACGCCGAGAGTGTAGCCGAGGACGAGTTCCTGGAGGGTGACCAGGAGGTGGGGCTGGATCTCGTGGGTGGCGAACATCTCGATGAGGCGGGCGGCGACGTCGGTGGGGCGGCTGACGTAGATCGGGCGGACCCAGCGGCCGGAGGCGTATTGCCAGAAGGCGAGGAGGGCGAGGCCCGGGAGGAGGCGGAGGGCGAGGCGGGTCATTCGGGTGCCGCGCGCGGTTCGACTTCGCTGCGGAAGGCCGACCAGATGGCGGCGTATGTCTCGTCGAAGCCCTGGTTGCGGAAGGGTTCGAAGGTGTCGCGGGGGCGGGGGAGCGGGACCTGGTGGCGGGCGAGGATGCGGGCGGGGCGGCGGCTGAGGATGACGACCTCGTCGGCGAGAAGGATGGCCTCGGTGATGTCATGGGTGACGAGCAGGACGGCGGCGCCGGTGCGGGCGACGAGGGATTGCAGGTCGCGTTGCATGACCATGCGTGTCTGGGCGTCGAGGGCGCCGAAGGGTTCGTCCATGAGGATGAGGCCGGGGTTGGCGATGAGGGTCCGGGCGATGGCGCCGCGCTTCTGCATGCCGCCGCTGAGCTGACGGGGGTAGTGGGCGCCGAAGCCGTCGAGGCCGACATCGGCGAGGGCCTGGGCCACGCGGCGGTCGCGCTCGGGGGCGGGGGTGTCGCGGAGATCGAGTTTCAGGCCGACGTTCTGGGCGAGGGTCTTCCAGGGGAACAGCAGGGCCTGCTGGGGAACGAGGCCGAGGTCGTCGTCGTGGCGGGGGATGCCGGTGACCGGGGCGCTGTCGCGGCGGACCTGGCCCCGGGTGGGGCGGAGGAGGCCGGTGGCCATCTGCAGGAGGGTGGATTTGCCGCAGCCGCTGGGGCCGATGACGGCGACGAAGCGGCCGGGAGGGACGTCGAAGGTGATGCCGTCGAGGACTTGGGTGGGGCCGGCGGGTCCGCGGAAGGCGTGGTGGATGGCTTCGAATGCGAGACGGGGCGCCGGTTGGGGGTCAGGCAAGGGGCAGGCCGAGGCTGGTGGCAGCGTTGAGGGCACGGTCGTGGCTGGCGAGGGAGAGGGCGCGGCGCTGGGCGAGTTCGGAGTAGGCGTCGTGGAGGGTCAGGCGGTGGGCCTGCGCGAGGGCCGGGGTGCGGGACCAGCCGTGATGGTTGGTCTGTTCGTCGATGGCGATGGGGAGTTGGTCGAGGGTGGAGAGGCGCGGACCGATGTCGTCGATTGCGAGCCGCCCGCGGCGGCTGGCCATAAGGAGGACGTTGCCAACCACAGGCCGCCAGAGGGCCGTGACGATTGCGCCTCCGTCGTTGAGGGTGGAGAGGGTTTGTCCGGCCTCGTCGACGGGGACTTCCATCGGGTTCTCCTGGCTTGGGGGCAGCATACACCCTCACGCGGCCGTTCGGCCGGCGACGATGCGGGCCTGAAGGCGGGGGAGGCCGATGGCATAGGCGAGTTCGGCAGGGTGGCCGATGCGCCAGAGGGCGATGTCCGCGCGGAGGCCGGGCGCGAGGCGACCGCGGTCGGGGAGCGCGAGGGCGCGGGCGGCGTGGCGGGTGAAGCCGGCGAGGGCTTCCTCGGGCGTCAGGCGAAACAGGGTGCAGGCGAGGTTCATGGTCAGCAGGGGGGAGAAGATGGGGGAGGAACCGGGGTTGGCGTCGGTCGCGAGGGCCATGGGGACGCCGGCGGCGCGGAGGGCGGCGACGGGAGGGAAGCGGGTCTCGCGGAGGATGTAGCAGGCGCCGGGGAGGAGGACGGCGACGGTGCCGGCGGCGGCCATGGCGTCGACGCCGTGTTGGTCGAGGTGCTCCAGATGGTCGGCGCTGAGGCCGCCGTAGCGGGCCAGAAGGGCGGCGCCGTGCTGATTGCTGAGCTGCTCGGCGTGGAGTTTCAGGGGGAGGCCGAGGGCGGTTGCGGCGTCGAAGAGGCGGGTGGTCTGGGCGGGGGTGAAGCCGATCGTGTCGCAGAAGGCGTCGACGGCGTCGCTGAGGGGTGCGGCCCGGGGGAGCATGTCGGCGATGACATGGTCGATGTAGGCGTCGGGCGTCGTGCCGGGGGGCGTCGCGTGGGCGGCGAGGAAGCTGGTGCGGATGGTGACGGCGCGGTGGTCCGCCAGGGCGCGGGCGGCGCGGAGCATGCGGAGTTCGGTGTCGGTTTCCAGGCCGTAGCCGGACTTTATTTCCACCGTGGTGACGCCCTCGGCCAGGAGGGCGTCCAGGCGGGGAAGGGCGGTGGTAACGAGGCCCGCTTCGTCGAGGGCGCGGGTGGCGCGGACGGTGGAGAGGATGCCGCCGCCGGCACGGGCGAGTTCCTCGTAGGTGGCGCCCTGGAGGCGCAGCTCGAATTCGCGGGCGCGGTTGCCGCCGTGGACGAGGTGGGTGTGGCAGTCGATGAGTCCGGGGGTGGCCCAGGCGCCGGCCGCGTCGTGGGTGACGTCTGCCGGGGGGGCGGCTGCGGCGGGGCCGATCCAGGCGATGCTCCCGGATTCGACCAGGATGGCGGCGTGCTCGATTGCGCCGTACGGAGCGCCGTTACACATGGTCGCGGCGTGCAGGTTGGTCCAGAGTTGGCGCATCACGTGACGGTAGCGGACCAGACATCATGCGCAACTTCCATTTCCAGACCGCCCTGCTGCCCGAGGGCTGGGCCGACGACGTCGTGATCGCGTGCGACGACGACGGCGTGATCGCGGACCTGAGCGTGGGCGCGCCGTGCCCGCCGTTCACGGACCGGCTCGCGGGCGTGGCCGTGCCCGGGGTCGCGAACCTGCACAGCCATGCGCACCAGCGGGCGATGGCGGGGCTGACCGAGCGGTCGGGCGAGGGCGGGGACAGCTTCTGGACGTGGCGGGAGACGATGTACCGGGCGGTGCAGGCGATCACGCCCGAGGACCTGCAGGTCATCGCGACGCATGCGTTCGTGGAGATGCTCGCCGGCGGCTACACGCACGTGGCCGAGTTCCACTACCTGCACCACCAGCCCGACGGCACGCCCTATGCCGACCCGGCGGAGATGGCCCGGCGCATCATGGCCGCGGCGGATGCGGCCGGGATCGGGCTGACGCTGCTGCCGGTGCTGTATGCGGCCAGCGGGTTCGATGGGGCGGCGACGACGGCGGGTCAGCGGCGGTTCGCGTCCGACGTCGACGGGTTCGCGGCGATCCGGGCGGCGCTGCCGAAGCCGGGGCGGGGCGGGGTGCAGGGGGTGGCGCCGCACAGCCTGCGCGCGGTGCCGCGGGCGGCGCTGGAGACGATGCTGGCGGCGGCGGCGGACGGGCCGGTGCACATCCATGTGGCGGAGCAGATGCGCGAGGTGGAGGAGTGCGTCGCGCATTGCGGGCAGCGGCCGGTGGCGTGGCTGCTGGACCATGCGCCGGTCGATGGGCGGTGGTGCCTGGTGCATGCCACGCACTCGGACGCGGCGGAGGTGGCGGGGATTGCACGGAGCGGGGCGGTGGTGGGGCTGTGCCCGACGACCGAGGCGGATTTGGGCGATGGCGTGTTCGCGGCCGGGCTGTTGCAGCAGCACGGGGGGCGGTTCGGGGTGGGATCGGACAGCCAGGTTTCGGCGGCGGCGGTGGAGGAGTTGCGGCTGCTGGAG
>CAXTPG010000104.1:0-15011 GCA_964246015.1 uncultured Acetobacteraceae bacterium | reverse complement strand
ACCCCGTCATCTACGTCGGCGCCAAGACCGGCCGCGACGGCATCCACGGCGCCACGATGGCCAGCGCGGAGTTCGGCGCCGACTCCGAGGAGAAGCGCCCGACCGTCCAGGTCGGCGACCCCTTCATCGAGAAGCTGCTGATCGAGGCCTGCCTCGAACTCATGGCCACCGACGCCATCGTCGCGATCCAGGACATGGGCGCCGCCGGCCTCACCAGCAGCAGTGTCGAGATGGCCGGCAAGGGCGGCGTCGGCATCCTGCTCGACCTCGACAGCGTGCCGCAGCGCGAGACGGGGATGACGGCCTACGAGATGATGCTGTCGGAAAGCCAGGAGCGCATGCTGATGGTCCTGCGGCCGGACCGCATGGACATCTCCCGCGCCATCTTCGAGAAGTGGGAGCTGGATTTCGCCGTCATCGGCCACCTGACCGAGACCGGCCGCATCGTCATCACCCACCAGGGCCGCATCGAGGCGGACATCCCGCTCGACCCGTTGGCCGAGCAGGCGCCGCTGTATCACCGCCCGATGGCGGACACGCCGAAGCGCCCGCCGCTCGGGGCCGTCGCGGACCCCGTCGGCCTCCGCGCCGCCCTTCTGCAGTTGATTGCATGCCCCGACCTGTGCAGCCGCGCCTGGGTCTGGAACCAGTACGACAGCACCATCGGCGGCCAGACCATGAAGCGCCCCGGCGCCGCCGACGCCGCCATCATCCGGCTGGAGGGCCTGTCCCGCGCGCTCGCGCTCACCACCGACGTGACGCCCCGCTACTGCGCGGCGGACCCGGAGGAGGGGGGCAAGCAGGCGGTGGCGGAGGCGTGGCGCAACATCACCGCGACCGGCGCCCGGCCGCTGGCGATCACCGACAACATGAACTTCGGCAACCCCGAGAAGCCCGAGATCATGGGCCAGTTCGCGGCCTGCGTGCGGGGCATCTCGGCCGCCTGCACGGCGCTCGACTTCCCCGTCGTGAGCGGCAACGTCAGCCTCTACAACGAGACGGAGGGACGCGGCATCCTGCCCACGCCGGCGATCGGTGGCCTGGGCGTGCTGGACGACGGGGCGCTGGCGGTGGGGCTTGGGCTCGCGCCCCGGCAGACGCTGGTGCTGATCGGCGAGACTGCGGGCCACCTCGGCCAGTCCCTGTGGCTGCGGGAGATCGCGGGCCGGGAAGACGGGCCGCCGCCGCCGGTCGATCTGGTCGCCGAACGCGGCAACGGCGACGCCGTCCGCGCCCTGATCCTCGGCGGCGCCGTCCAGGCCTGTCACGACGTCAGCGACGGCGGCCTGCTGATCGCGATTGCGGAGATGGCGCTGGCCGGGAACACCGGCGCGACGCTCACCCCCGACTCCGACCATGGGTTCTGGTTCGGCGAGGACCAGGCCCGCTACGTGCTCGCCGTCCGCGACCCGGCGCCGATCCTTGCCGCCGGCCTCCCGGCCCGCGTCATCGGCACCACGGGCGGCGCCCATTTGACACTGCCCGGCCTGCCTCCCATATCCCTCCACGAACTCCGGGAAGCCCATGAGCGCTTCTTCCCGGCCTGGATGGGATCGTAACACCATGGCCATGGTCGCCAGCGAGATCGAGGCGTTGATCAAGGCGGCGATGCCCGACGCCCAGGTCGTGATCGAGGACCTGGCGGGCGACGGCGACCACTACGCGGCGACCGTCGTCAGCACCGCTTTCAAGGGCCGCAGCCGGGTCCAGCAGCACCAGATGGTCTACGCCGCCCTCCAGGGCCGCATGGGTGGCGCGTTGCACGCCCTGGCCCTGCAAACCTCAGCACCCGAATAGAACGGAGTCTTCGATGAGCAACCCCGTCGCCGAGCGCATCACGTCCGATATCACCGCGAACCCCGTCATGCTGTACATGAAGGGCAACGCGATGTTCCCACAGTGCGGGTTCTCCGCGCGCGTCGTGCAGATCCTGACGCACCTGGGCGTCCCGTTCCAGACCGCCAACGTGCTGGAGGACCCGGCCCTCCGCGAAGGCGTGAAGGAGTTCAGCGCCTGGCCGACGGTCCCGCAGCTCTATGTCGCGGGCGAGTTCGTCGGCGGCTGCGACATCGTCACCGAGATGTTCCAGTCGGGCGAGCTGGAGACGATGCTCACCGAGAAGGGCATTCCCCACCAGGCCGCCGCGTAAGTCGCTGATGATGCACGTCCTCCCCGGGCTCGACCCGGGGACCTCGTGCCCTTGACCCCCGCGCGACCAGCCCGCACACGGCCAGGCGGCTTCCCCGGATACCCGGTCGACGCCCTTCCATTTCTCCAGGCCCTCGCCGCCAACAACGAGAAACCCTGGTTCGAGGGCAACCGCCACACCTACGAAGCCGCCGTCAAGATACCGACCGCCGCCCTCATCGACGCCGTGGCGGCCGAGCTGCGGGCCCGCGATCTCCCGCTGGAGGGCGCGCCCAAGCGCAGCGCCTACCGCATCCACCGCGATGTCCGCTTCAGCAAGGACAAGTCCCCCTACAAGACCGCCGTCGGCAGCGTCTGGTACCGGCAGGGCAGCGGCAAGGACGGCGCGGGCATCCTGTATTTCCACCTGGCCCCCGGCGCCTGCTTCACCGCCGCCGCCTTCTACATGCCCGAGCCCGAAGTCCTGGGCGCCCTGCGCGAACGCATCCGCGTCCATCCCGGCGAGTTCCTGGCCATGACCCAGACCTTGCGCGACGCCGGGCTGACGCTGGCGGCGACGGAAACGCTGTCCCGCATGCCGAAGGGGTTCGAGGACCTGGCTGCCGCCCCCATCGCCCCGGCGTTGAAGCTGAAATCCTACCTCGTCCGCCGCGACATCCCCGACGCGCTCGTTCAGTCGTCGAAGCTCGTCGCCGCCATTGTGGACCTGGCGGCGGACGCGCTGCCGCTGCTTCGGTTCGGGTGGGCCGCGGTGGATGAGGCACGCACGTCGTAGCGTTGGGCTACGCCATCACCGCCCGCAGCCACTCCGCCCCGGACGCCAGCGCCTCCTGCGCCTTCGCGACCTTGCCGCTGGCCCGCAGGAACCCGTGGATCACGCCGCCCACAGGCTCGAACGTCACGTCCACCCCGGCGTGGTGCAGCTTGGCCGCCAGCGCCTCGCCCTCGTCGTGAAGGACATCGAGCTGTGCGACCTGCACGAAGGTGGGCGGCAAGGCGCGCAGGTCCGCGCGGAGGGGGGCGGCGAGGGGGTTCAGGCGCTCCGCGTCCTCCGGCGCGTAGGCGTTCCAGTAGAAGCGCATCTTCTCTTCGGTCAGGAAATACCCGCCGGCGCCATAGGCCCGGTAGCTGGGCCGGGTGAAGTCCGCGTCGCACACGGGATACAGCGCAAGAATGCCCCGAAGCGGCATGCCTCCGCCCTCGCGCAGCAGGAGCGCGGTGCCCAGCGCCAGGTTGCCGCCCGCGCTGTCCCCGCCCAGGGCGATGCGCGCGGGGTCGAGGCCCCATTCCGCCCCGTGCGCGCCGATCCAGCGCACCACGGCGGCGCATTCCTCGATCGCCTGGGGGAAGCGGGCTTCGGGGCTGAGCGCGTAGTCGACGCTGACGACGGCGCAGCCGGACAAAGCGGCGTATTCCCGCGTCAGCCGGTCATGCGTGTCGATGCTGGCCCAGACCCAGCCGCCGCCGTGGAAATAGACGAGGACGGGGAGGCCGGGGTCCAATGACGGCTTGTGGACCCGGCACAGGATTCGCCGCCCGCGCCCGAACACCCAGCGGTCGCGGGTCTCCGCCATGGCCGGGCCGCCCTCGGCGTTCACGAGCGCGAGAGAGTCGTTGATCAGGCGCTGCGGATCGAACGGCCGCTGGAAGCTGATGGGGGGCAGCTTCGCCGCCGCCTCGGTATAATCCTTCTGGAACGCCAGCATCTCCGGGTCCCACGCGCTCTCGTCCATACCGATGCCTTTCCGTCGTGCGGCGATGCTCCGGCAGGCCGTGCGGGTTGGCAAGCCGTTCCTCTTGCACCTGCTTTCGCCTCGTGGCACGTCGCAGCCGATAAAGGAGATCACCCATGATCCGATGCCTCAGCCGCCGCACCCTGGCCCTTTCCGCCGTCCTCCTGCTCGGCGCCTGCCAGACCCAGGTGCGCGAGGTCGGGAGCATCTCGCCCACGGCCAGCGTGCCGCCCCCCGGGCGCGTGCTGGTGTACGGGTTCACCGCGGACCCGGCGCTCGTGCAGCTCGGCTCCGGCCCGCTGGCCCGCCGGCAGCGCGCCAACCAGTCGAGCATCACGCAGCGCCAGGCCATCGCATACGAGGTCCAGGACGCGATCGCGGAGACGCTCGTCGAGGAGATCCGCAAGATGGGCCTGCCGGCCGAGCGCGCCGGCGCGGGCGCGTCCCCGTCCGTCGTCGCGGGGCCGAACGACCTGATCATCGGCGGGCGGGTTGCCGCCATCAACGAGGGCAACCGGGCGCGCCGGGTCGTCGTGGGCTTCGGCGCCGGGGAGAGCGAGGTGCGTGCGGACGTGACCGTGTCCGCCGCGCGTCCCAACGGGGCGGCCGTGCTGCTGAAGACGTTCGAGGCCGAGGCGAATAGCGGGCGGCTGCCGGGCATGGGCGCCAGCGTCGGTGTGGGCGCCGCGTCCGGCACCGTCGGCCAGGCGGCTGTTCTCGGCACGCTGGGCGAGACGCGGGCCGAGCGCCGCCGCAACCCCGTCGCCCAGGAAGGCGAGCGGCTGGCCCGGCGGCTGTCCTACAACCTCGGCACGTTCTTTGCGCAGCAGGGCTGGATCGGCGCGGACAAGGTCCCGACGCGCTTCAGCCGTTGACCAGGTAGCCGGGGCGCCGCGATGCTGCGCCCCGGCAGCAGCGGGCCGTTCCGGCCCGAGGCGCTGTTCGAGCCGCGGTCGGTCGTGCTGGTGGGCTCCGGGACGCCCCTGGGCCGGACGGTCCTGGCGAACATGGCGGCCTATCAGGGCCGCCTGGACACCGCGGAGGCCGTCGGGACCGTGCCGGCCGCCGACCTCGCTGTCCTGGCCTGCGCGCCCGAGGAGGTCGCGGCCGCACTTCTGGCGATCGGGCGCGCGGGGATCCATGCCGCCGTGTGCCTTACGCCGGCGCCGGACCTGGTTGCCGCCGCACGCGCGGCCGGCGTGCGCGTGCTGGGTCCAGCGTCGTTCGGTATCGTCACGCCCCGGCTGGGGCTGAACGCCTCCACCGCGCATGTGCCGATCGCGGCGGGGAAGGTCGCGCTGGTGTCGCAGTCCGCGGCGCTGTGCCGGGCGGTGCTGGATTGGGCGGGGCCGAACGGGGTGGGGTTCAGCCATGTCGTCGGCATCGGCGGCGGCGCGCAGAGCGGGTTCAGCCTGCCGCTCGACTGGCTGTCCCGGGACCCGGGGACGGGGGCGATCCTGCTCGATATCCGCACGGTGCGGGACCGCCGGGCGTTCCTGGCGGCTGCTCGCGCGGCGGCGCGGCTGCGGCCCGTGGTCGCCATCCGCGCGGGCGGGCGGCTGCATGATCCGTCGGGCCGCGCCGATGCCGTGTTCGACGCGGCGCTCCGCCGGGCCGGGGTGCTGCGGGTGGCCACGTTTTCCGAGTTGTTGGGCGCGGCAGAAATCCTGACCCGCGCCAGGCCGGCCCGCACCGAGCGGCTTGCCATCGTCACCAACGCGGTCGGCCCGGCGCACCTGGGCGCCGACGCCGCCGTGGCGCTGGGCGTCCCGTTGCTGGAGCTCGATGCCATCGCGCGCGCCGTGCTGCGTCTGCGCCTGCCCGACGGGCCGGCCGACCCGGGCATCGTCTGGACCGGTGCGGACGAACCGACGCGCCTGGCCGAGGCCGCCGCGCTGCTCGCGGGGGTTCCGGACACGGGGGGGATCGTCGCCATCCTGTCGCCCACCGGCCCGGCCGACGCGGCGGCCGTCGCCGCGCTCGCGGCCGCGCGCGCCGCGCTGCGGGTTCCGCTGCTGGTCTGCGTCCTGGGGGAGACCACGGCCGCCGTGCACCGCCGCACCTTGGCCGAGGCTGGCGTGCCGGTCTTCGCCTCGCCCGAGGCCGCGGTCCGCGCCTTCGGTCAGATGGTGCAGCAGCGGCGGGCGCGGTCCGCCGCGGCCGAGTTGCCGCCCCGCCGCGTGCTGGACCTGGCGCCCGACCAGGCGGAGGTCGGCCGCATCGTCGCTGCGGCCCGCGCCGCCGGGCGGGATGGGCTGATGCAGGACGAGTCGCTGGCTGTGCTGTCCGCCTATGGGATGCCGATCGTGCCGGGCCGGGCCGTGCAGGCGGCGCAGGATGCGGCGGACGCCGCCAGCCTGCTGGGGTTCCCGGCCGTCGTGAAGCGGCGCCGGGCCACGGCGCCGCGGGCGGAAAGCGTCGGCAGCCTGGTGCTCGACCTGCCGGACGCCGCCGCGGTCGCGCGTGCGGCGGCCCGGCTGGAGCCTGCGGATGACGGGTTCCTCGTGCAGCGCCAGGCGGGCCGGGCGCGGGAGTTGCGGATCACGGTCGCCGACGACCCGTTGTTCGGCCCCGCCATCGGATTCGGCCTGGGTGGCAGCGCCGCCGAGCTGCTGGGCGACGTGGCGTTCGAGCTGCCGCCGCTCAACCTGGCGCTGGCCCGGGCGCTGATCGCGCGCACCCGCGCGGCCGGGATGCTGGCGCCGCGGAACGACCAGCCGGGCGCCAACCTCGATGCCGTCGCGGGCGCGCTCGTGCGCGTCAGCCAGTTGGTGCAGGACCATCCCGAGATCGCCGCGCTGGACATCAACCCGGTGTTCGCCGACGCGGACGGCGTGTCGGCCGCCGATGCCTGGATCGGGTTGCGGGCGCCGGGGGAGTCCGTGGCGCTCGCGATCGCGCCGTACCCTGCGGAGCTTGCGGAACGCGTCGATGCGGGCGGCGAGTCCGTCCTGATCCGCCCCATCCGGCCCGAGGATGCGGAGGCCCACGCCGCGTTCTTCGCCCGCCTGACGCCCGAGGACGTGCGCTACCGCTTCTTCAACCTGCTGCGGGAGCTGCAGCCGGAGCAGATCGCCCGCATGACGCAGGTGGACTACGACCGCGAGATGGCGCTGATCGCGGTGCGCGGCACGGATACGGTGGGGGTCGTGCGGCTGGTGCGCGACGAGGCCGCGGGACAGGCCGAGTTCGCCATCATCGTCGAATCCGCGATGAAGGGGCGGGGCCTGGCGCGAAGGCTGCTGCAACGCGTGCTGGACTGGGGGCGGAGCCAGGGGAGCACCGTCATCACGGGCCAGGTCCTGGCGGACAACGCGCCGATGCTGGCGTTCATGCGGCGGATGGGCGCGACCCTGCGCCGCATGCCGGACGAGCCGGACGTGGTCGAGGCGGTGTTCCACCTGTAGGGTGGGGGCAATGAGTGGGGAAACGACCAGCGGCGCGCGACAGCGGCGGCGCGCCATCCTGTTCGTGCTGGCGTCTTCCGCGGCGTTCACGGTCTCGTCCGCGCTGGTGAAGCTGGCCTCGCCCGAAATCCCCATCGTCGAGCTGATGCTGTTCCGCAGCCTGGTCGCGTTCCTGTTCATGGTGCCGCTGGTGGTGCGGGCGGGCGGCTGGACGGTGCTGCACACGCGGCGGCCGTTGTCGCACCTGATGCGCGCGGTGGCGGGCCTGGCGGGGATGTTCGGGTCGTTCTACGGGCTGGCGCATCTGCCGATCGCGGCCGTGACGGCGCTCGGGTTCGCGATGCCGATCTTCCTCGCGCTCATCAGCGTGCCGCTGTTGCACGAGCGTTTGACGGTGCCGCGGGCCGTCTCGATCGCGGCCGGGCTGCTGGGCGTGCTGCTGGTGATCCGGCCCTGGCAGGGGACGAAGGGGCTGCCGCTGTTCGAGGCGGCGGTGGTGATCGCGGGCGTCGCGGCGTGGGCGCTGGCGATGGCGAGCATCCGGAGCATGGGCCAATCCGGCGAGCGGAACCTGACGATCGTCGTGCTGTTCTCGTTGGCGGCGTCGGTGCTGTCGGCGATGCTGAGCATCCCGGTCTGGGTCACGCCGCGGCCGGGGGTGTGGCTGCTGCTGATCGGGATCGGCGCGGTATCGGGCGCGGCGCAGTTGCTGATGACGGAGGGGTATCGCAGCGGGGAGGCGTCGATGCTGGCGCCGTTCGAATACAGCGCGATCTTCTACACGGTGCTGCTGGGCTGGGGTGTCTGGGGGGAGGTTCCCGGGGTGTGGGAGACGGGGGGGATCCTGGTGCTGGTGGCGTCCGGGCTGTTCACGTGGTGGCGGGAGGGGCGGGGGTAGCCTGGTTCACTTCATCAGGCGGCTGGCCCAGGGCTGTCCGGGCAGGAAAAGCCCGGCCATGACGTCCCGACCCGCCATGCCTCACATGATCGCCGCCTGCGTCGCCTGATACTCCGACAGCATCCGGCCGTGGAAGGCCACCGCGTCGGCGTCGAACTCCGCCTTCGGCGACGGTTCCGGGTCGAACGTCCCGTGGTCGCGCCCGGCCACCAGGCTCGCGCTGTCCCGCTCCCCTGCCGTCTGCCGCACGTGGGCGGCGATGTAGCGGACCGCGAAGCCCACGCGCGGATGCGGGGCGCGGTTGGGTTCGGAGCCGTGCACCAGCTTCACGTGGTGGATCGACATCTCGCCGGGGCGGAGCACGACGTCGACGGCCTGCGCCTCGTCCACCTCCACCGCCAGCTCCTGCGTGCGGGACAGCATGTTGCCGGCGTCGCCGCTGCTGCGGTGCGGCAACTGCGCGGCGGTGTGGGTGCCGGGGACGACGCGCATGCACCCGCTTTCGCGCGTGGCGGGCGTGAAGGCGATCCAGGCCGTCGCGACATCCGCCGAGGACAGTCCCCAGTACGTCGCGTCCTGGTGCCAGGCCACGTAGTCCCCGGTGCCCGGGGCCTTGGCGAAGAAGCTCGATGACCAGCACAGCACGTCGGGGCCCAACACCGCGGCGATCGGGCCCACCACCGCCGGGTGCCGCACGACGGCGTCGAGCCAGGGCAGCACCAGATGCGGCTTCTTCGCGAACCGCTTGTAGGTCCGCCCCCCGTCGGCCTTCGTCAGCGCGTCGAAGCGTGCGGCGAGGTCGGCCGCCTGGGTGTCCGGCATCACGGGGATCGGGAACACGATGCCGTCCCGGGCATAGGCGGTGGCGAGATCCATTCTCCGTCTCCTCGATGTCAGCGTGGTCGGATGGCGTCGGCGTAGGTCAGCGTGTCCGCGCGGGCGGCGAAGGACAGCCCGGCGCGGGACGCCCACAGCGCCGCCTCGTGATACAGCGGCACGATGGCCGTCTCCGCGCGGATCGTCTGCGCCGCCCGATGCAGCAGCGCCTCGCGCCGGGCCGTGTCGATCTCGCCCAGGGCCTGGCGCATGACGGCGTCCAGCGCCGGGTTGGAGTACATGCTTTCGTTGGACGGCCCGAAGCCGCCGGCCATGTCCTTCGTCCCCACCATCTGCGGCACCAGCGTCCACGTCACGGGAACGGGCCCGGCGCCGTGCATCACCATGGAATAGAGGCCGCGCCGCCACTCCGCCGCCCAGATCGACAGCGGTACCGCGTTGACCGCGACGCGGATGCCGATGCGGGTCAGCGACGCGCCGATGGCCTCCGCAATGCGGCGGCCGTTCAGGTTCCGGTCGGACGGGGTCGACAGCCGCACCTCGAACCCCTGTCCCCAGCCGGCCTCGGTCATCAGGCGCCGGGCCGCGTCGGGGTCGGGCGGCTCCACGGTCAGGGCCGGATCGAACCCGGACTGGCCGGGCGGGACGATCTGGCTGGCGGCGATGCCCAGCCCGTCCAGCCCGCGCGCCACCAGCGCCTCCCGCGGCAGTGCCAGGGACACGGCGCGGCGCACCCGGGCGTCCGCGAAGGGGTTGCGGCCGGCGGTGCCCGCCATGTCCGCCAGGGGCGCCGGGCCCTGATGCACCTGCAGGTAGGTGAGGCGTGTCGAGGTCGCGCGATGTACGGCGATGGCGGGGTCGCGGGACAGCCGGTCCAGCCCTGTCGTCGACGGGTTCACGATGAAGTCGACGTCGCCCGCCAGCAGCGCGGCCTCCCGTCCGGCCGTGTTCGGGATGATGCGCAGCTCCACCCGCTCCCATGCCGGCATCCCGGCCCAGTGGCCCGGCGCCCGGGTCAGCTCCAGCCGGTCGCCACGGCGATACGCGCCGAACCGGAAGGGGCCCGAGCCCTGTTGCGCCTCCCCGCTGTTGAAGGCCTCGGTGGGCGCGTCGCGCAGCCGGGCCGGGACGACGTAGACGGAGGTCAGCAGGGCGGGCAACGCGGGCGTCGGCTCCGACGTCGTGAACTCCACCGTGGCGGCATCCACCGCGGTCGCGGCGGTGATGGGCCGGATGACGCCGGTCAACGGCCCCGGAGAGTTCCTGATCGAGCGGATCCGCTCGATGGACGCGACGACGTCGGCGGCCGTCACCGGCGCCCCGTCGGCGAAACGCGCATCGCTCCGCAGGTCGAAGCGCCAGCGGTTGGCCTCCACCGCCTGCCACCGCACCGCCAGACGCGGCACCACCTGCTGGTCGGCGTCATGCTCCACCAGCGCATCGAACAGGTGATGCGCGACGGAGAGGTTGTAGGGGAAGGAGTGGAAATGCGGGTCGAGCGACGTCCACTCGGCGTCGAACGCGACCCGCATCGGGGCGGGCTGGGCAAAGGCCGGTGTGGCGGCCAGCAGCGGCAGGAACAGGAACGGGCGGCGGCGCATGGGTTGATCCCCTTTTGTGGCGCGGTTACGGAACGGCCCCCAGCATCCGGACCATCCCGGCGATGTATCCGGTCGCATAGGCGCGGCTGCGGTGGCCCCACACCGTGTCGCCGGGCAGATGCGGCACGTGGTCGTCGATCACGAACCCGGCGAAGCCCACGTCCCGCAGCAGCCGCAGGGCGCGGACGACGTCGACCGTTCCCTCGTCGATGAACGCTTCCGCGAAGCGGGGCAGGGCGCCGTGCACGGTCCGGAAGTGCACGTAGTCGATCCGCCCGGCGCGTCCGAAACGCTCCAGCATCGCGAACATCGCGTCCGCCGACGTTTCCGCGAACGTGCCCATGCAGAACGCGATCCCGTGATTCCGGCTGTTGGCATAGTCCATCGCGCGGGCGAACCCGGCCTCGTCGTGGAAGATGCGGGCGACGCCGTCCAGGACGGGCACCGGCGGGTCGTCGGGGTGCAGCGACAGCGTGACGCCGGCTTCCTCCGCGACCGGGAGGACGGCGTCGATGAAGCGCTCCCAGTTCGCCCACATCGCGGCGGCGTCCCGGGCCGGAAGCGTGCCGGTGGCCACGCCGGCCGCGCGGTCATGGTCGTAGGCGGTCACCAGCGCGCCGCCCCGGCCGTGCGCCGCCTTTGCCGTCCGCCAGACTCCGTCGGGGATCCAGTTGTAGCCGAGCACGGGGATGCCGGCCTGGCCCATCGCGCGCAGGGTCGCCTTGAAGTCCTCGATCTGCGCGTCGGCGCCGGGGAGGCCCAGCATCGCGCGGTCCAGCAGGTTCTTCGGCACGCCCTCGATGCACTCCAGCACCAGCCCGTGCGCCTCGACCGCCGCGCGCATCTGGATCAGGTCGATCGCGGACCATCGCGTCGTCGGCGCGCGCGGCCCGGACGCGGTGGTGAACTGCTTGTTCAGGAACGCGGTCCAGGCGGGGCTGTCGAGGTCGGGCTTGTTCACGGTGACGCCGGAGCAGCCGATTTGCCGCGCGAACGCCAGGTCCGCCTGCGTCAGTTCCCGGAATTGCCCGGCGGCGATCCGCATGTCCGTTTTCCCGTTTCCTGATCCGATCAAATCCGATAAACTTGATCAAATCAAGCGGAGAGTTCGACGCATGAGCCAGACCGCTGCCGACCGTGCCCTGGTTGCCTTGCGCGCCCTGGTCGTCGATGGCGGCCTGGCGCCCGGCGCCCGGCTGACGGTCGCGGCGCTGTGCAGCCGGCTGGGGTATGGGGCCATGCCGCTGCGCCAGGCCCTGTTGCGCCTGGCCGGGGAGGGCCTGATCGAGCTCGATCCGCACCGCGGGGCGCGGGTGGTGCGGCTGGATGCCGAGCGGATTCGCGGCCTGTACGGGCTGCGCGCCGCCGTTCTGGCGCTGCTGATGCCGGGCGTCGTCCATCACGTAAGCGACGCCGATATCGAGGCGCTGCAGGCCATCGAGCGGGAATGCGAGCATGCCGCCGCGGCGCATGACGTAGCGCGCTTCCTGCCGGCCAACCGGCGATTCCACCGCAGCCTGCACGCCATCGCCCGGGCGCCAGACGCCGAGGCGGTGCTGGAGCGCACCTGGCCCCTGGTCGACGCGCTGCGCCGCCGCCACGGATTCGGCCCGGCGCGGCTTGCGGCTGCCATGGCCAGCCACCGTGCCCTGCTCGGCGCGCTGCGGGCGCGGGATGCCGTCGCTGCGACGGCCGAGGCGGTCCGTTCCAGCGACAGCGCGATGGAGGACCTGCTGGCGCTGGAAGCCGGGCTGCAGCGCGGCGACGCCCCTTCACAACCGCATGGTGCGGCGCAATGTTGAGCGTCGAAGGAGCCGCCATGCCGACGATCGAGATCTATACTCAGCCCTGGTGCCCCTACTGCTCCCGCGCCGTGTCTCTGTTCGAGAGCAAGGGCGTTGCGTTCAAGGAGATCGAGGCGCCGCACGGCACGCCCGAGCGTGCGGACGCCATCCGCCGCTCCGGCGGCCGGACCAGCGTGCCGCAGATCTTCATCGATGGCCGGGCGATCGGCGGCTGCGACGACCTGGTCGCGCTCGACCGGGCCGGCAAGCTGGACGCTCTGCTGGGCTGATCCATTCCTGCAACGCCACTGTGGCGGACGGGCCACAGCGCGAAGGTTTGAGACGTAAACGCTGGACGCGACGTTCATCGCTTGGTCACCTTGCGTCGTGGCCAAGCCCCGGCGCGAGTCGGCAGCACGGTCACCCCGACACAGGCCCCGACACAAGACCTAGTGGGTGGCATTGCCGGTTCGAGACCACATGTTGTAAGGTGCGCCCATGCCAGACATCCACGTAGGAGACCACGCCGTGCTCGATGCAGTGCAGATGCCCGGCCGGTATCAGGTCCGCGTGGACCGGTCGCGCGACTCGCTGCTGACCGATTTCGGGCGCGCGACGCTCGATGACCGGTATCTGATGCCGGGCGAGGAGTATCAGGACCTGTTCGCCCGGGTGGCCAGCCACTACGGCGACGACACCGCCCATTCGCAGCGCATCTACGACTACATCAGCAGGATGTGGTTCATGCCGGCGACGCCGGTGCTGTCCAACGGCGGCACGCAGCGCGGCCTGCCCATCTCCTGCTTCCTGAACGAGGCGACGGACAGCCTCGACGGCATCGTGGGGCTTTGGAACGAGAACGTCTGGCTTGCGTCGAAGGGCGGCGGCATCGGCTCGTACTGGGGCAACCTGCGCTCCATCGGCGAAAAGGTCGGCCAGAACGGCAAGACGTCCGGCGTCATCCCGTTCATCCGGGTGATGGACAGCCTGACGCTTGCGATCAGCCAGGGATCGTTGCGGCGTGGTTCGGCGGCGGTCTATCTGCCGATCTCGCACCCCGAGGTGGAGGAGTTCACGGAGCTTCGCCGCCCGACCGGCGGCGACCCGAACCGCAAGGCGTTGAACCTGCACCACGGCATCCTGGTGTCCGACGCGTTCATGCGCGCCGTGGAGGCCGACGAGCAGTGGGCGCTGTGCTCGCCCAAGGACAAGGCGGTCGTCCGCAAGGTGTCGGCCCGCAACCTGTGGATCCGGATCCTGACGGCCCGCATCGAGACGGGCGAGCCCTACCTCGTCTTCGCCGACCACGTGAACGACGCGCGGCCGCAGCACCAGAAGCTGGCGGGCCTCGAAGTCAAGACCAGCAACCTGTGCAGCGAGATCACGCTGCCGACCGGCATCGACCATCACGGCCAGCAACGGACCGCGGTGTGCTGCCTGTCGTCGCTGAACCTCGAGACGTGGTTCGACTGGAAAGACCATCCGCTGTTCATCGAGGACATCATGCGGTTCCTCGACAACGTGCTGCAGGACTTCATCGACCGCGCGCCGGAAGGCATGGAGCGCGCGCGCTACTCCGCGATGCGGGAGCGGTCGGTGGGGCTGGGCGTCATGGGCTTCCACAGCTTCCTGCAGGCGCAGAACGTGCCGTTCGAGAGCGTCGTGGCGAAGGTGTGGAACAAGAAGATGTTCAAGCACATCCGCGCGCAGGCGGACGATGCGAGCCGCATGCTGGCGGAGGAGCGCGGGGCGTGCCCGGACGCGGCCGAGTACGGCATCATGGAGCGGTTCAGCAACAAGATGGCGATCGCGCCCACGGCGAGCATCAGCATCATCGCCGGGAACACGAGCCCGGGGATCGAGCCGATCGCCGCCAACGTGTTCCTGCAGAAGACGCTTTCCGGCAGCTTCACCGTCCGCAACCGCCATCTGCAGAAGCTGCTGGCCGCCAAGGGCCAGGACACCGACGCCGTCTGGTCCGGCATCACGTTGAACAAGGGCAGCGTGCAGCACCTGGACTTCCTGTCCGAGCAGGAGAAGGCGGTCTATCGCACCGCGTTCGAACTGGACCAGCGCTGGGTCGTGGAACACGCGGCCGATCGCACGCCGTTCATCTGCCAGAGCCAGTCGGTGAACATCTTCCTGCCCGCGAACGTCCATAAGCGCGACCTGCACCAGATCCACATGATGGCGTGGAAGCGGGGCGTGAAGTCGCTGTACTATTGCCGCAGCCTGTCGATCCAGCGCGCGGACAACGTGAGCGAGAAAGTGGTGCGGCCGACGGAGATGGCCGATGCGACCATTCGCCCCGTGGCCGCGGCGGCGCCCCGGGTCGAAAACTACGAGGAGTGCCTCGCCTGCCAATGAGCGTCCCCCCGGGGACGCCATTCGGGTAGGATGATCGAGGCACGTCACCAGAAGGGCCGACCGACCGCATACCGGTGGGCCCGGACATAAGGATTGCGACATGGACGGCATGACACCCCCCGCCGAGAAGCGGCTCGACCTTCTGACCGAGAACCCGGTCTACAAGCCGTTCCGCTACCCCTGGGCCTACGAGGCCTGGTTGATGCAGCAGCGCGTGCATTGGCTGCCCGAGGAGA
>CAXTPG010000103.1:0-15398 GCA_964246015.1 uncultured Acetobacteraceae bacterium | reverse complement strand
TCAGCAGCGGCTTCGACACGAACACCCGGATGTAGTCGAACTCCGACCGGTCGCTCAGCACCCGGCCCGGCGATGGCGTCCCCAGCAGCAGCCGCGCCGCATCGAGCGCGGCGGGCGTGCCCGACAAGGCGAGCGCGTCCCCCGCCTCGACCCGCATCGAATCATGCGCCACATGGCTGTGGTGGTCGTGCCGCACGCTCGTCACCTGCACGCCCGGCGGCAGCTTGCCCACCAGCTCCGCCACCGTGCAGCCGCACAGCGTGCCCGGCTCGATCGTGACCTCCAGGAACACGAGGCCCGGCGGCGCCACGGGAACGACGGGGTTCAGCAGCCGCTTCATCAGGAAAAAGCACAGGATCGGGCCAAGCACCCCGAACGGGTAGGCGACGGAATAGCCGATGGCCGGGTCGCGCGTGCCCGACGCATCGATCGCCGCCTGCAACGCCGCCGTGCTGGTGCCCGAGCCCGCGAACACCCCCACGGCGATCGCCAGCGAAAACCCGAACGACTTCGCCGCCACGATCACCACGACCAGCGACGCCGCCACCCCCGCCAGCGCCAGCAGGTTGTAGCGCTTCGCAGGCCCCCGCAGCCCGGCGAAGAACTGCGGTCCGAACTGGATGCCGATCCCGTACAGGAACAGGATGAGCCCTATCGTCCCCACCATCCCCGGCGGAACCGCCTTGGGCGCCACCGCCCCGATCGCCAGCGCGCTGAACAGCACCCCGCCGACCCCCAGCGACAGCCCCCACACGTTGATCTGACCGATCGCATAGCCCAGTCCGATCGCCAGGAACAACGCCAGCATCGGCGTCGATTCCAGCAGGCCGACGACCGTGCTCATCGCGCGTTGCATCCCGCCGCACGGAATTGCGCGACGACCCGCTCCAGCAGCCAGGGCGGGCACGGCTCGGTGTCCCGCAGCGCGTAGTCCAGGCCGAGCGCCCTCCACTTGTACGCACCCAATTGGTGGAACGGCAGCACCTCGACCCACTCCACGTTCTTCATCGGTGCGACGAAGCGGGCGATGCCCGCCACGTTCTCCGGGTCGTCGGTCAGGCCCGGCACCAGCACGAACCGGATCCACACCGGCCGTCCCATGGCCTCCAGCCGCTTCGCGAACGCAAGCGTCGGCTCCAGCTCCTTCCCCGTCACGCGCTTGTAGGTCTTGGGGTCGGACGATTTGATGTCCAGCAGCACCAGGCTGACATGACTGAGGTAGTCGTCATCGGCATCCGCCCCCAGGAAGCCCGAGGTATCGAGCGCGGTATGAAGCCCCACCGCCTGTGCGCCGCGGAACAGCCGCCGCGTGAACTCGACCTGCACCAGCGGCTCCCCGCCCGAGATCGTCAGCCCCCCGCCCAAGGCCCGAAGTGCCGGCGCAAATCCCTCGATCCGGTGCATCAGCTCATCGACGTCGCGGCGGTGCCCGTCCCGCATGTGCCACGTGTCCGGGTTGTGGCAGAACTGGCAGCGCAGGTAGCACCCGGACATGAACACGGTCATCCGCGTGCCAGGCCCGTCGACGATCGCGCCGGAATCCCACGAATGGACATAGCCGATCATCCCCGTCGGGTCGGCATGGACGTCCAGCCCCGCCCCGTGGTGCTCGAGCTTGTAGCGGTTGCTGCCGCCATCGGCCTCCCCCTGCTTCGGGGCGAGCGCCACCACCGTGTCCACGGTCACATCCGCCCGTGGAACGTGCGCGACAGCACTTCCAGTTGCTGCTCCCGCGTCAGCCGCACGAAGTTCACGGCGTAGCCCGACACGCGGATCGTCAGGTGCGGATACTTCTCCGGATGCTCCATCGCATCCTCGAGCTTGGCGCGGTCCAGCACGTTCAGGTTCATGTGGAACCCGCCCAGGCCGAAATACATGTCGAAGCCCTTCGCCATCTCGTCCAGCCCGGCCTCGGCGTCCAGCTTCGTGATCTGCGGCACGACGGACACCGTGTAGGAGATGCCGTCCTGCGCGTCGGCATAGGGCAGCTTCGCCACCGAAAGGCAGGACGCGAGCCACCCATGGGTGTCCCGCCCATGCATCGGGTTGGCGCCGGGCGCGAACGGCGCGCCCTCCCGCCGCCCGTCCGGCGTGTTGCCGGTATGCTTGCCGTAGACGACGTTGGACGTGATCGTCAGCACGGATTGCGTGTGCTTGGCCCCGCGATAGGCCGGGTGCTTGCGCAGCTTGGTCATGAACTCCGACACGAGGCGCGACGCGATCGAGTCCACGCGGTCGTCGTTGTTGCCGAACGTCGGGAATTCCCCCTCGATCGTGTAATCGACGATCAGCCCGTCGGCGCGGCGCACCGGCCGCACGGTCGCGTGCTTGATCGCCGACAACGCGTCCGCCACGACCGAAAGCCCGGCGATCCCGAACGCCATGGTCCGCAGGATGTCGCGGTCATGCAGCGCCATCTCCAGCCGCTCGTAGTTGTACTTGTCGTGCATGTAGTGGATGCAGTTCATGGCGTGGACGTAGGTCTGCGCCAGCCATTCCATCATCCGGTCCAGCTTGGCGCTGACGTCGCCGTAGTCCAGCACGTCGCCGACGCAGGCCGGGGCAGGGGGCGCGATCTGGTCGCCGCTCATCTCGTCCCGGCCGCCGTTGATGGCATACAGCATGGTCTTGGCCAGGTTCACGCGCGCGCCGAAGAACTGCATCTGCTTGCCCAGCCGCATGGCCGAGACGCAGCAGGCGATGCCGTAATCGTCGCCGTAGATCGGCCGCATCAGGTCGTCGTTCTCATACTGGATGGCCGATGTGTCGCGGCTGATCGCCATGCAGAAGCGCTTGAACGGCGCCGGCAGGTGTTTCGACCACAGCACGGTCAGGTTCGGCTCCGGCGCCGGACCCAGGTTCCGCAGGCTGTGCAGCATGCGGAAGCTGGTCCGGGTGACCAGCGTGGTGCCGGACATGTCCATGCCGCCGATGCACTCCGTCGCCCAATAGGGATCGCCGGTGAACAGCGCGTCGTAGTCCGGGGTGCGCAGGAAGCGGACGATCCGCAGTTTGATCACCAACTGGTCGATCAGCTCCTGCGCGCCCTGCTCGTCCAGCGTGCCGTCGGCGATGTCACGCTCGATATACGCGTCGAAGAACGTGCCGATGCGGCCGATGGACATCGCGGCGCCGTTCGCGTCCTTGATGGCGGCCAGGTAGGCGAAATACGTCCACTGCACCGCCTCGTGCGCCGTGCGGGCCGGGCCGGAGATGTCGTGGCCGTAGGCTGCGGCCATCTTGGCCAGGTCCTGCAGCGCGCGGACCTGGTCGGCCAGCTCCTCCCGCTCGCGGATTACCGCGTCCGTCGGCCACATGTCGTCGATCTGCGCGCGGTCGACGTGCTTCTGCGCGATCAGCCGGTCCACGCCGTACAGCGCCACCCGGCGATAGTCGCCGATGATGCGTCCACGCCCGTAGGCGTCCGGCAGCCCGGTGATGATGCCCGACTTGCGGCACGCCCTGATCTCGGGCGTGTAGGCATCGAAGATGCCGTCGTTGCTGGTCTTGCGCCAGGTCGTGAACACCTCGTGCACCCGCTCGTCCGGCGTGAAGCCGGCCGCCTTAACGCCGACCTCGACCATGCTCAGCCCGCCATTCGGCATGATGGCCCGGCGGAACGGCTTGTCCGTCTGCAGCCCCACGATCACCTCGTTGGCCGCATCGATGTGCCCTGGCGCATGCGCCAGGATCGACGACGGCGTCGCGACATCCACGTCCAGCACGCCGCGCTTCAGCTCCTCCGCCAGCATCGGCAGGATCTTGTCCCACACCGCCTGCGTGCGCGGGCTGATGCCGGCCAGGAACTCCGGGCCGTCGTGGTAGGGGCGGGTGTTCGCGACGATGAAATCCCGGACGTCGACCGCACCGCGCCAGCGCCCTTCCGCGAAATCATGCCACGCCGGGGTGCCGGTTTCGGGGATCGTGAAAGGTCCGTCCATGAGGCGACTCCTGTCGGCGGCGCCCGCGTGTCCCGAGGCCGGTCTGGTCAGCGTGGGCGGAAGGTGAACCGCGGAGCCGTGGGGCGGCAGGGTCGGAAACTACTCATGCGGCCCGGGCTGTCCGCCGGCCGGGGACGTCCGGTCCACCGCGTCCGGCAGTTGCTCCGCAAGCGCCTGCAGCACCGCATCGGGAGTCGTGCCCGCGTGCTCCGCCCAGGCATTCAGTTGCTCCGGCGTGAACACGGATCCCAGTTCTTCCGCCGTGACCGGCAGGTTCTCGCCATGGCCCAGCCACGACTGCACCCGCTCCGACAGGCCCGCATTCTCCAGCTGCGCGAGCAGCATCGGCAGCGCGCCCCCGGCCATGCCCTGCGCAAGACCGAGCAACTGCCCGAGCGGCCCCAGGACGAGCGACTCGCTCATCAGTGATAGCCCATGTCGGCCCGGACCTTGCCGCGGAACACCCAGTACGACCACGCCGTATAGAGCAGCACGGTCGGCAGCAGGAACAGCGTCCCCACCAGCAGGAACGCCTGCGTCTTCGGCGAGGACGCCGCCTCCCACAGCGTGTAGTGGTGCGGAACGATCATCGGCCAAAGGCTGATCGCGATGCCGACATAGGACATCAGGAACAGGCCCACCCCGCCCAGGAACGGCGCCGCCTCCGGCGACGGCCGGCCGAATGCCCGCCAGGTGAACCACGCGATCCCCGCCGTGACGATCGGGATGGGCGCCAGGATCGCCATGTTGGGCCAGCTCAGCCAACGCGCGGCGATGTCGGGGTCCAGGATCGGCGTCCACACGCTGACGATCGCGATGCAGACCACGACGCCCACGAGGCACATCCGCCCGTGCCGCCGCACCCGCGCCTGCAGCTCGCCCTCCGTCTTGATCACCAGCCATCCCGCCCCCAGCAGCCCGTAGCCGAACACCAGCGCCACGCCGGTCAGCGTGGAGAACGGGGTGAAACAGTCGAAGCTGCCACCGGTAAACGCCCGCCCCGTCACCTCGAAGCCCTGGATGAACGCACCCAGCACGACGCCCTGCGCGAAGGTCGCCGTGATCGAGCCATAGGTGAACCCGTGGTCCCAGAAGGTCCGCCGCACGGCGTCGCGATACCGGAACTCGAACGCGACACCGCGGAAGATCAGCGCCAGCAGCATGATCATCACGGGGAAGTAGACGGCGGGGATGATGATGGCGAACGCCAGCGGAAACGCGACCAGCAGCCCGACGCCGCCCAGGATCAACCAGGTCTCGTTCCCGTCCCAGACCGGCGCGATGCTGTTCATCATCGTGTTGCGCGACGCGGTATCCGGGGCCAGGCCATAGAGCACGCCCACGCCCAGGTCGAACCCGTCCAGCAGCACGTACAGGAACACGCCCACCGCCAGGATCACCGTCCAGATCGGCACGAAGTCGAGCGCGAGGGAGGCCATCATGGCGCGGCGCCCTCGATGGCGGGAAGTGCCGTGATCGGTCCCGCTGGGCGTCCGCTCTGTACCGGCCCGTCGGACGTCTGCTCCTGCAACCCGGCGCGGACGATGCGCCGCAGCACGAAGAACCCGCCGGGAAAGATGATCGCGTAGACGACGATGTAGGCGATGAACGACAGCATCACGTCCCGGCCGGTGAGCGATGGGGACACGGAATCGGCCGTCCGGAGCAGGCCATACACCGTCCATGGCTGCCGTCCGACCTCGGTCGTCACCCATCCCGCGATGACGGCGATGAACCCCAGCGGCGCCGCCCACTGGCAGGCGCGCAGGAACCAGGCGGATCGCATGAACCGGTCGTCCCGCCGCAGCACGGTGCCGGCGACGACCAGCGCCAGCATCAGCAGCCCGGCGCCCACCATGATGCGGAACGCGAAGAAAGGCGGCCCCACGGGCGGCCGGCGGTCGGGCGGGAAATCGTTCAGCCCCTTGATCTCCCCGTCGATGGTGTGCGTCAGCACCAGGCTGCCCAGCACGGGGACCGCGACCTCGTAACGCATCACCCCGGCCTTGTCGTCGGGAATGCCGAACAGCGTCAGCGGCGCCCGGGTCGCCGTGTCGTACCGGCCCTCGAGCGCCGCTACCTTCGCTGGCTGATACGCCAGCGTGTTCAGGCCATGCAGGTCGCCCAGCAGGATCTGCAGCGGCACCAGGGCCACCAGCATCCACAGCGTGATCGAGATCATGTGCCGCCCTTCTTCCAGGAAGCGGCCGCCGCGCACGAACCAGGCGGCGATGCCGAGCACGACCAGCCCCGTCGTGATGTAGAACCCCGTCACCGCATGCGCGAGCCGGTACGGGAACGACGGGTTGAAGATCACCTGCCACCAGTCCGTCGGGAAGAACCGGCCATCGATGACCTCGAACCCGGCCGGTGTCTGCATCCAGCTGTTGGCGGCCAGGATCCAGAACGTCGACGACAGCGTCCCGCCCGCGACGGCCAGGGCCGACACGAAGTGCATCCAGCGCGGCACCAGCTTGCGCCCGAACAGCAGCACGCCGAGGAACGTCGCCTCGAGAAAGAACGCGGTCAGCCCCTCGTATGCCAGCAAGGGCGAGATGACGTTCGCCGTCGCGTCCGAAAAGCGGCTCCAGTTGGTCCCGAACTGGAACGGCATGACGATGCCCGACACGACCCCCATGCCGAACGCGACCGAGAAGATCTTGATCCAGAACGCCGAGATGCGGCCATACACGGCGCGGCCCGTCGCGAAGTGCATCCCCTCCATGACCGCGATGTAGCTCGCGATCCCCACCGTGAACGCGGGCAGCAGGATGTGGAACGCGATCAACCAGGTGAACTGCAGCCTGGAGAGGAAGACGGGGTCGAGATCCATCGTGTGCGAGGCCTATGGCATGGGGTTGAGCCGGGGACCGGATGCGTTCAGGGCGAGTCGGTCATGCCGGAGTAAGGCTCGACCCAGACCGTGTGGTCCCGCATCTCCGTGACCCCCCGCACGTTCTCGATGGCGACCCGCAGCGCAGCCCGCCGGCTGGCCTCGAAGATGATGCCCTCCAGGTCCACGACACCCGCCGTCACCCGGACCTGGATGCCGTCGAGCACCCAGGATTGCCGACGGAACTCGGCCAGCACGTCATCCCGGATCGTCGCGTCGCTCGACCCGGCCCCCGTCGCATCGGGAAAGCTGCCAGCCAGCTGCCGCAGCAGGTCCGAACGGCTCACGATCCCAACCAGCGCGCTGCCGGCCAGCACCGGCATCCGCTTCACGTTCCTGGCCTGCATGACCGTCACGACCTCGGCCAGCGGCGTGTCAGCGCCCACCGTCAGCACCGGGGCGGTCATCACGTCGCGCACCACGCGGCTGTGCGTCGCCACGTACTCGGCGGACACCCGCTCCGGGCTCGTGAAGAACGCCCGCCAGCCGGACCGGCGCTCCTCCGTCCCCAGCTCGACCCGGCGCAGCAGGTCACCCTCCGTCAGGATGCCGACGACCCCCCCGGCATCGTCCAGCACCGGCAGTCCGCTGACATGCCGCTCCAGCATCAGCAGGATCGCCGCCTGCAACGACGATCCGGCGGCAACCGTCGCGACGTCGCGGGTCATGACGTCGCCCGCCGTCAGCGCGCCGGTCATGCCGATGCCGCGACATCGATCCCGACGGCGGCGTGCAGTGTCTTGGCCATGACGGGCATACCTCGGGCACCTGGATCGGCCCGCCGGCAGCGTGGCGCGGTCCGATGCGGAGGGGCAGGCTCGGAAACTACTCAGACGCGGTGGCGCGCGCCGGCAGCGCACCCCGTTACGCCGCGAACAGCGCCGCCTCGTCCTTCCGCCGCTGCACCAGCCCAGGCATCACCACGCCCTCGGACTTGATGTACTCGTGGCTCAGCGCCCGCATCGCGCCGCCCACGTCGCCCCGCTGCAACGCCGCCAGCGTGTCGCTGTCCTTGAACTGCCTGCTGCCCGCCGTGAAGATGAACGACGTCAGCGCATCCCGCTGCCCCTGGCTCAACGGCGACCGCACCGTCTGGTCGATGGTCCGCCCGACCTCCTGCAGCTCCGGCTTGATCATCGCGAGCTCGAACGCCTTCCCCTGACCGTCCAGCAGATGCCGGTTCGCCGCGACGAACGCGTCCGCGGCCCGTCCCGACAATCCCACGCCCTTCGCCAGTTGCTGCGCCGTTCCCGCGTCCAGCCCGGCGCCCATCAGGTCCTGCACCACCTGCGCCGCCGACTTGTACCGGATGTCGTACCCCGCCCCGAACGTCACCCCGCTTCCCGCGCTGGGATGATCGATCAGCTTCCCGTCCTCGTGCTCGTGCTGGTAGATGAACTCCAGCCCCTTCGCCGACAGGCCGCCGGACCCCTCCGAGGCCACCGCCGTCCCGCCCGGCGCCGCGCTCGCCGGCAGATCCTTCGCGTTCTTCAGCACGTACGTGAACGAGCCCTGCCCACCCACCAGCGCCTTGAACTTGTCGAACTCCTCAGGCGGCATCGTCTGGCATCCCGCCGACCACGTGTTGTTCTCTCCGCCCCGGTGGATCAGCAACGACGTCCCCGCCCCGCTCGTATCCGTTACCTTCGCCGCGCTCTCGTCATAGGTGCCGCCCTTCGGCTGATACCGCTCCACCGTCTGCGTCCGCTCCGACCGGAAGCTCGCATCCCCCAGGAACTGGCCGTTCGGGTCGAACTTGTAGGTCCCCTCCTTCAACCGCCCGAGATCCGACCGCCCGTGCGACGCCCGCTCCCCGCCCACGCCATATTGGCCCGAGGGCTCGGTGTTCGCCCGCAGCTCCGTCGCGTGCTTGCCCGCGCCGTCCTGCCACAGCACGACCACCCGGTCGTCGTACTCGCCATGCCTGTCGTTGCTCGCCAGCGCCGTGTCCTTGCGCACCGCCAGCACGACCTTCTTGCCGGCGGCGAGATCCGCCTCCCCCTCGCCCCCCAGCATCGCGTGATACGTGTCGAACTTCTGCGCCTCGTTCTGCCCCGCGGTCGCCGGCAACCCGTCCGTCCCCAGCCCCACCCCGCTGGACCCCCGGGATCCGCTGGTTGCGGGCGCCGAGGCCGCGACCGACGACAGATGCTGCAGCCCCGCCAGATCCGCCTGGATCGGCGCCAGCATCGTCCCGCCCGCCTGGCCCATGACGGCGCCCAGCGCGGTGATGTCCTGGCCCAGATGCCCCAGCGCGCCCTGCATGTCCCCGCCCGCCGCAGCCCGCAAATCCTGGATCACCGCCTGGAACGCCTTCTGCCCCGCCGGCGACCCCGCGGCGCCCGGCTTCGTCGCCAGCGACATCACGTCCCCCGCCAGCCCCGTCAGCGCCTCCAGCGACATCCGCGACAGCCCCCTGGCCGACGCGGCCTGCCCGGACAACTGCTGCAGCAGCGGCGTCAGCGCCGAGGTATCGACCCGCGCCGCCGCGGCCGGGTCCGCGTTCGGCCCCCGCGACTCCGCCCGCGCATCCCGCCCCACGAACCCCGCATTCTGCAACAGGCTCGCCATCGTCGCCTGGTTGCCGGCATTCGCGTGCGACACGCTCTCCTGCCCCGGCAGCACCCGCGCCAGCGTCGCCTGCAACTGCCCGAGCCCGGCCAGGTCCCCGCGCCCATGCGCATCCACCGCCTGCCCCAGCGCATCCGCCGCCGCCTTGAAGCTCCGCGTGGCCGACGCCGAATGCGGGTCATAGCTCTGCAACGCCCGGACCAGGTCCCCCGCGACCCCACGCAACGACGCGGTCACCGCCGCATTGGACGCCGTCCCCGTTCCCTGCTGGTCCAGCTTCGCCAGCACCGCGTTCAACTGCGCCCGGATCGCCTGCCGCGGCCCGCTCTCATCCGTCGACGCATAGGCCTTCATCGGCTCCGTCCCGGACACCGGCATCCGGTCCACGCTGCTGCTGCGGCTGACGTCCATCATCGCACCGATCCTCCCGAACGATCCCCCACTCCTGCCGCCCCCGCCTGACGCGAAGCTGTCCTCGGCAACGCCATGTGCGGCGCAAGGCCGGACGTGCCGGGATGGACGTGCAACCGAAGTGCCGACGCCCCGTCCACGCCGGCCATCACGGGCGTGCCGGACGCAGCAGGCGGTCGAGCATCATGACATGCACGGCGCCCGTGATCGGCACCCCGAACAGCGGAATCAGGCACAGCGGCAGCGTCGCGATGTTGCTCATCATCGGAGTGCCCAGCGCATTGAGCGTCAGCCCGGTCCCCACGGCGACGATGAAGTCGGCGAATCCGGCAACCGCAAAGCAGAGATATTTGCCCCGGCCCTCCGGCAGCATCAGCACCACCGGAACGAGGCACGCAGCCACGATGTCGCCCCACGCCGCATTCGCCACGAACATGGGCGGCAGCAGCCCGGCGGCCCCGTAGTGCAGGAACAGCGCACCCGCCGCGAAACGCCAAACGTTGAAGATGGTCAGGTGCTTGAGCGGGATGGACCGCACATAGGCGCGGAAAGGCCCATTGAAATGATAGAGTGCAACGATCCCGAGCATGGAAGCGACCACGCCGAACCCGATCGCCGCGGTCGGCAATCGGCTGAACACGCCCAGCCAGCCAAGCCCGAGCACGGCAAAGAACCACGCCGTGAGCGTCGCGACCATTACGCGCTCGACGACGCCCGATGCACTCGCCGCCGTCCCTGCGGCGTCGATCGAGGGGATGCGATAGACCACGCTCGACATCGAAACTCTCCTGAATTATGTCGATATCAACTCATCAGCCCACACAAGCACCCGGCCTCTTCATGCAAGCGACCTCAGCTCGGCCCGGAACACCTCCAGGTCCGTATCGCCCATCAGCGCACCCAACTCGGCCTGCGCCCGCTCCCAATGCGGCATCGCCGCCCCGACCACCTCCCGGCCCGCATCGGTCAACCCGATCTGCCGCGCCCGCCGGTCCTGCACGCCCGTGCCAAGCTGCACCAGCCCGCGACGCTCCAGCGGCTTCAACGCGGCTGTCAGCGTCGTCCGGTCCAGTCCCAGCAACGCCACGATATCCGAGATCCCGGTCGGCATCGGCCGACTCAGCACCAGCAGGATCGAGAACTGGCCATTCGTCAGCCCGACCGGCCGCAGCGCCTTGTCATACCGCCGCCCGACCGCCCGCGCTGCCCGCTGCATGTGCAGGCAAAGGCACGTCCGGGCCACCTCGCGGGCTGTGAAGCTGGACGCTGCCATTCCCTACATAAGTTGATATCAACGTTCCCTGTCAATACCCGAGGCGTGGCCCACGCGCCATGACGCTCGCCGCCCATCCCGGCGCCGCCTGCGTCAAGGGCCCCGGACCACCACCAGCCCGCGCCCCGCCGGCACGGCCCCCGGCCGCATCGCGCGCTGCTGCTCCCACCGCCCGATCACCGCCGTCGCCAACCCGTTGCACAGCACGTTCACCGCCGTCCGCCCCATGTCGACGAACTGGTCGATCCCCAGCAGCAGCAGCACCGCCTCCGGTGGCACCCCCACCTGCGGCAGCACGGCCGCCAGCACCACCAGCGACGCCCGCGGCACCCCCGCCATCCCCTTGCTGAACAGGAAGATCAGCGCCAGCGCCCCGATCTCCCCCCCGACCGTCAGCGGCACGTGATACGCGTGCGCCAGGAACAGCACCGAGAACGACAGGTACACCATCGACCCGCACAGGTTGAACGCATACGCCAGCGGCAGCACCATCCCCGTCAACCGGTGCGAGATCCCGTGCCCGTCCAGTTGCTCCATCAGCCGCGGAAACGCCGCCTCGCTGCTCGCCGTCGCGAACCCCAGCGCGATCGGCTCCCGCAGCAGGCGCAGCAGCGTCCCCAGCTCCCGCCCCAGCACCACATACGCCACCGCGCACGTCAGCACCGAGATCACCAGCAGCCCCGCGAACACCCCGCCCACGAACGTCCCGTAGGCCGCCAGAACCCCGAACCCCCGCGTCGCCGTCACCGAAGCCGTCGCCGCGAACGCGGCGATCGGCGCCAGCCGCATGACCAGGTCCGTCAGCCGCAGCATCACGATCACGAACTCCTCGATCGCGCCCAGCAGGTGGTTCGACAACACCCCCTTCACCGCGCTCAGCGCGATCCCGAACCCCACCGCGAACGTCGCCACCTGCAGCGTCTCGTTCGTCGCCAGCGCCTCGAAGATGCTCCGCGGCACCACATGGGTCAGGAACGCCTGCAGCGTCGGCGCCGGCGCCAGGGTCATCGAGGGCGAAGGCCCGCTGGCCGGCTGCAACGACAGCAGCCCTTCCGGCAGCAGGCTGATCACGGCGAACCCCACCCCGATCGACAGCACCGACGCCACAGCGAACCACGCCGCCGCCTTCAACCCGATCCGCCGGGCCGCGGCCAGATGGTCCATCCCCCCGATCCCCGCGACGATCGACCCCAGCACCATCGGCGCGATCAGCGTCCGCACCAGCCGCAGGAACACGTCGCTGACGGTCGAGAACACCCCCGCCATCGTCGCCCGCGTCGCCGCATCCGGCGCCAGTTCGTAGGACCCGTACCCCGCGAGGAATCCCAACCCGATCGACAACACGACAGGCCCGGTGACGCTGCGACGACTCATGATCCCTGTCCTTCTCAACCCCGCGGCAATGCCGCCTCGTTCAATCGCATCGCCTTGCCCGTCGGCTGCTGGAACAGGTCGAACGGCGCCAGGATCCGCGGCGCCATGTTCGTCGTCACCTGCACCGGCGCCGTATCCAGCTCCAGCGGCAGCGGCAGCGTGCTGGGGCCCTGCACCTTCAACGACGGAGCACCACCGGCGCCGGGCTTCACGTCCGCCCGGAACACGTTCGGATACGCCTGCACCTCGCTGTACGCCGTGACCGCCGCGAACCGGTCGCCCTGCTTCACCCGCACGTAGTCGACACCCACCCCGGCCTCGATGAAGTTCGTCCGCTGCGCCCGCGCGAACGCCCCCGTTTGAGTCGCATCCACCCGCAACCGGTCTCGCTCCCCGCTCGACAGGTACGCGCTGCCCCCCAGCACCTGCACCTCCCGCCCGCTCAGCAGGCTGGACGGCTCCGTCAGGTCCGTGACCTGCGCGTGGTTGAGATCGATCGCGTTGGCATTCACCCCCAGCTTCGACGCGACCGTCGTTTCCTGCTGCCGGACGCCCACGCCCCACACTTGCCCGGTCGCCGATGGCTTCGCCACCCTTACCGTCGTGATCGGCAGCGCATCGGTCTTCGCCGGGTCGTTCACCGCAACCTCGCCCCCCGCCCGGGCCTGCCATCCATCGGCCGGGCCCAGCGCCGCCTCCGCCTTCACCCGGAACGATACCGGCGTCGAACCCGGCGCCACCTGCACCCGCAACACCCCGTCCCGCAGCGCCTCGCGCCGGAACGGCGGCCGGATCTCCGCCTCCCCCACCGCATCGCGCGCCCGCACCGTGCCCTTGCCGCCCTGAGCAGCCTGCAGCGCGTCGTAGAGGTCGGCCGGCACCCGGCGATACGTCGCGCCCTCACCCGGAAGCTGCTTCAGGTGGGAATCGAAATTGAAGTGCTCCGGCCCGATCGGCACCCCGGCGACCGTGTTCGTGTAGTTCTTCTGCAAGTACCCGTCGGGGTCCTTCATCAGCTTGGCCAGCTCGGTCCGCGCCGTCTCGGGCGTCACCGCCGGCGACAGCCTCACCTCCTGCAACGCCCCATGGAACCCGGCGAACCCCGCCGCCCCCACCGCATTGGCTGCAGCCACCCCTGTCGCGAGGATCTTCAGATCCCGCAGCCCCTCCTTCGTCAGCGCCTTTCCGGTCTGCACGACGCCCTTTCCGGCCTCGCCCCACCGCCCGTTCACGACGTGCTCCGCCGTGTCCACCAGCACATGCTCCTTCAGCCCGGCCACGCCGCGCAGCCGGTCCAACCCGCGCTGCATCGCGTCGCCCAGACGGGTCAGCGGCCCATCCTCCGGCACCGGCGACGCAGGCATGGCGTGCGCCATCGCCTCCGCCTCCGTGCCGTTGGCCGCGCGCATCGACAGCCGGAACGGCGCCTCCGCCTCCCGGGCCGGAACCACGGGCTCCCGCATCGTCGTCTCTGTGCTGGCTCGGATCACGGCACGCCCCATCAAGGCCAATCCACCCGACCTTCGCGCACCTCTCTGTCGGCAACCTGACCGCCACCCCCCCCGCCCGCCCAGGCCCGAAAGCCTGGCGACAGCTTCCCCGTGCTACGCTCCCGCCCCACCCCCAGGACGACCCGCCATGAGCACGGACCTCACCGACGCCCAGCGCACCCTGACCCTCGAGGTCGCGACGACCCTCGATCGCCTCCTTGCCGAATCCGACCTCCGCGCCGAGCAGGCCCTCGCCGTCCTCTGCTCCCTGTCCGCCAACATCATCTCGCTCGACCCGGCCCCCGCCCGGCAGGACGCCGCCCGCGAAGCCTTCGGCCACGGCCTTCTCAACGAGGTCCGCCGCCTCCGGACCCTCCGCATGGCGCAGGACCCCAGATACCGCGCCGCCGCCCCGGACGAGGACCGGCTGGAAACACTCTGACGTCAGCATCCGATCAGCCCGGGCTGATCGAACCTTCCCGTCCGTCCCCCCCGGGACGGACGGGAGGATCGCTCGACTGGATCGAGGATCCAGAGCTGCGCCGCTCGACCGGGCAGGTGCTGAACAAGGGCGAGTCCCGCAACAGCCTGGCGCGGGGCGTGTTCATCCATCGCCTGGGCGAAATCCGCGACCGGACCTACGAGAACCAACAGCACCGGGCATCCGGCCTCAAACTGGTCGTGACCGCCATCACCCTATGGAACACCCGCTATCTCGAGCGAGCCGTCGCCACGCTGCGGCAAACTGAGGACGTGCCCGACCACCTGCTGACCCACTTATCGCCGCTTGGCTGGGAGCACGTGAACCTCACCGGCGACTACATCTGGGCCGCCGAACAAATGTCGGAAAACATCGACGGATTGAGGTCACTCCGCCCCGCACCCGAGCTCTTCCTCAAAGCCGCCTGATGTTTCAATGCTTCTCCTGCTGCCCTGGGGTGCGACAGCTCGTTCTCACTTCGACGAGCAGATCGTCCCAGGTTCTCCTTCGCGTAGGTAGGCCGTTCCGCCCGGCAGCAGCGTCAAGCTCTTTCCTGGCGCGACAACCTCAGTGTCGGTCTCTCCTTCAAAATGGTCCAGGAAGTCGGCATCGATCTCTGTCTCTACGATCGAGATCGCTTCCAGATCATCCTCTGACGGCGGCTGGGCAAAATGGGCACGCAGCCGAATCAGCTTTCGTTCGCGATCAATTTCGAACGAGTACGCGCGCAATGTCTCCGGTGTCTGGCCCCGAAGAGCGCGTTGGGCAGAAAAACAGACGTCCTTAGCAATGTCGTCCATCGTCAAATCCTACTTTCTTGGAGCGGCCGGAGCCTCTTTAGACCCAAGCTGGCCCACTGGGATGCTCCCCAGCTTCTCGCCCCGGCCGGCAAACCTGTTGAGTAGTTCTTTAGAGCGGGATGCCCTAAGATCGAATCGGGCTTCCCCCGGCTCGGCGTGATCTG
>CAXTPG010000102.1:0-15631 GCA_964246015.1 uncultured Acetobacteraceae bacterium | reverse complement strand
GCATCTGCCGCAGCACGTCGCGCATGCCCTGGCTTTCGAACTGGAACACCCCGCCGGCGTCCCCGCGGGAGAGCATGTCGTAGGTCTTCGCATCGTCCAGCGGGATGCGATCCAGGTCGACGGGGGTGCCCAGCGACGCCAGGATCGCGACGGCGCGCTGCAGGATCGTGAGCGTCGTGAGGCCCAGGAAGTCGAACTTCACGAGGCCCGCCTGCTCGACGTATTTCATCGAGTATTGCGTGACCAGGCTGTCTTCCCGCGGGTCGCGGTAGAGCGGCACCAGCTCGACCAGGGGTCGGTCGCCGATCACGAGGCCGGCGGCGTGGGTGCTGGCGTGGCGGTACAGGCCCTCCAGTTGCAGCGCCACCTCCATCAGGCGGCGGACGCTTTCGTCGGTGTCGCGCATCTCCTGCAGGCGGGGTTCGCCGTCGATGGCCTCTTTCAGGGTGCAGGGCTTGGCCGGGTTGTTGGGGATCAGCTCGGCGACGCGGTTGACCTGGCCGAACGGGAGGCCGAGCACCCGGCCCACGTCGCGGACGGCGGCACGGGCCTGCAGCTTGCCGAAGGTGATGATCTGGGCGACGCGGTCACGGCCGTATTCGCGGCGGACGTAGTCGATGACCTCGTCGCGGCGGTCCTGGCAGAAATCGATGTCGAAGTCGGGCATCGAGACGCGTTCGGGGTTCAGGAACCGCTCGAACAACAGGCCCCACCGCATTGGATCCAGGTCGGTGATGGTCAACGACCAGGCCACGACGGACCCGGCGCCGGAACCGCGGCCGGGCCCTACCGGAATGCCCTGCGCCTTCGCCCACTGGATGAAGTCGGCGACGATCAGGAAGTAGCCGGGGAAGCCCATGCCCGCGATGACGTCCAGCTCGTAGGCAAGCTGGGTCTCGTAGCGGGCGCGGGTCTCTGCGTCGGCGCCGATCGCGTCCATGCGGCGGGCCAGGCCCTCGGCGGCCATGGCGCGGACGGTCTCGTCCTCGGTCTGGCCGGTTCGGACCTTGGGGCAGACGGGCAGCAGCGGCTTGCGGGTTTCGGCCATGACGGCACAGGTCCGGGCGATGGCGAGCGTGTTGCTGCACGCGTCGGGCAGGTCGTGGAACAGGGCCAGCATCGCGTCGGCGGGCTTGAACCAATGCTCCTGCGTGACCCGGCGGCGCTGCGCCTCGCTGACCTGGCGGCCCTCCGCGATGCACAGCAGCGCATCGTGGGCCTCGTGCATGCCGGGGGTCGCGAAGAAGCACTCGTTCGTCGCGACCAGCGGCAGGCCGATGCGGTCGGCCAGCGCAATCAATCCGGGCTCGATGGCGCGTTCGAGCGGGAGGTTATGGCGGTGCAGCTCCATCATGCAGCGGTCTGGGAACGCCTCGTGCATGCGGCGGAGAAGGGTTTCGGCGTCGGCCTCGCGGTCCTCGGCGAGCAGGCGGGCAATGGGGCCGCGCGTGCCGCCGGTCAGCAGCACGAGGCCCCCGGCGTGGCGGAGGATGGTGTCGAGAGGGAGTTGGGGACAGGCCGGGTCGCTCTCGATGAAGCCGAGGGAGGAGAGGGCCTGGAGGTTGGCGAGGCCCGCCGGGTCCTGGGCGAGGAGCACGATGGGGTCGGGCGGGAGGTTCGGCGTGTCGGGGCGGGCGATCGCGATCTGGCAGCCGATGATCGGCTGGACGCCCTGCTTGATGCAGGCCTGGCTGAACTCTAGCGCGCCAAACAGGTTGGCGGTGTCGGTGATGGCGACGGCAGGCATGCGGGCGTCGCGGGCGAGGATTGCGAGTTTTTCGGCTTTGATGGCGCCTTCGCTGAGGGAGTAGGAGCTGTGGGTGCGGAGGTGGATGAAATCAAACATCGAGCATCCTGGACAGCGTGGTTAAATTGCCCCGCGGGCATAGCGAAGGTAAGCTCTCAACTGCTCTACTCCTCTGATGGTACCCCTACCCACTGAATTCCCCTCGGGACCAAAACGCTCGATCTGCAAACCACCACTGATTGGAAAAACTCTTGCACTAAAGCCATCTGGCGCAGCCGCCAAAGCTGCTTGCAACAAACGGGCTGCGCCGACCCAATCGTCGGACGACGCGGCCGCCAGAGATTGGCCACCATAGAGGTCAATACTGCGCCGCTGGCTTTGAAGTAGAGCAGCTGCGGCCCGATCCCCCGCTTCGTAGTTGCCGCGAGAGTACCAGAACTCAACGGACCTACTTAACGAAGCGTTAAGTCGCTGGCCTTGGGTTCCTGAACTCGGAACAACTCTCTCGCTCTTGTCCGTTTCCACCAATGTGGATGGTGATGGCGCGCAGGCAGCTAAACCTACATGAAATAATCCGATGACCAACGCTCGATTCATATCACATCCTCGATTCGGCCATCCCGTATCGTAACACGGCGATCCATCCGGGCGGCCAGGTCGGGGTTGTGGGTGGCGATCAGCGCCGCCACGCCCTGCTCCCGGACGGTCTGGATCAGGGCGTCGAAGACGATGCCTGAGGTGCCGACGTCGAGGTTTCCGGTGGGTTCGTCCGCCAGCAGGACTCCGGGGGCGTTCGCCAGCGCGCGGGCGATGGCGACGCGCTGCTTCTCGCCGCCGGAAAGCTTTCCGGGGAGGTGCTTTAGGCGGTGGCCAAGGCCGAACGACTTCAGCAGGGCGGTGGCGCGTGCGCGGGCCGTGGCGCGGGACTTGCCGGCGACCATCTGCGGCAGGACGACGTTCTCGATCGCGGTGAACTCGGCCAGCAGGTGGTGCGCCTGGTAGACGAAGCCGATGCGGTCGCGGCGGATGGCGGTGCGGTCGGTGTCGGAGAGCTGGCCGGAGTCGCGGCCGTCGATCAGCACGGCGCCGGTGTCGGGCTTTTCCAGGAGGCCGGCGAGGTGCAGCAGCGTGCTCTTGCCGGTGCCGGAGGGCGCGACGAGGGCGACGATCTCTCCGGCGGCGAGGACGAGGTTGGCCCCGGCGAGGACTTGCAGGAGGTCGTCGCCGCTGCGGTAGGCGCGGGAGACGTCGCGGAGCGCCAGGGGTTCATTCATGGCGCAGCGCCTCGACCGGGTCGGTGCGGGCGGCGCGCCAGCTTGGATAGAGGGTGGCGAGCAGCGACAGCGACAGGGCCATGACCATGACCTGCAGCACTTCGGCCGGGTTGAGGCGGGATGGGAGGTGGGTGAGGTAGTAGACCTCCGGGTTGAACACGGACGCGCCGGTGATCGACTCGACCCAGCCCTGGATGGTCTGGATGTTGAGGCAGAACAGCACGCCCAGCAGCACGCCCAGCAGGGTTCCGGTGACGCCCACGCTCGCGCCGCACATCAGGAAGATGCGCATGACGGCGCCGCGCCCGGCGCCGATCGTCCGCAGGATCGCGATATCCCGCGTCTTGTCCTTCACCATCATGATCAGCGACGAGATGACGTTGAAGGCGGCAACCAGGATGATGAGGGTCAGGATGAGGAACATGACGTTCTTCTCGACCTGGACCGCGGCGAAGAAGCTGTTGTTGGACTGCTGCCAATCGACGATGCGGACCGGGGTTCCTGCCAGCGCCTGCGTGATGCCGGCGCGGATGGCGCGCACGTTGTCGGGGTCGTTCGCCACGACCTCGATATGGCTCGCGCGGCCGGACTGCTGGAAGAAGATCTGGGCGGCTTCGAGCGGCAGGAACACGAAGGACGTGTCGTACTCGTTCATGCCCACCTGGAAGATCGCGGCCACCTTGTAGGCGCGGACGCGGGGGACGGTGCCGAAGGCGGTGGCCGCGCCTTGCGGAGAAATCAGCGTCAGATCGTCGCCGACCTGCAGGCCGAACTTGCCCGCAAGGCCCACGCCGATCGCGATCGCGTCCTCGCCCTTGAAGTCCGCAAGCGTGCCCTGGCGGACGTTGCCGGCGACGGCGCGGAGCTGGGCGATATCCTCGGGCTTGATGCCGCGGACCATGCCGCCGGCGTTCTGGCCGCGGGGGCCGGAGAGCAGGACCTGGCCGTCGACGACGGGGGCGGCGGAGACGACGCCCGGGACGGTGCGGATGCGGGCGGTGAGCGCGTCGTAGTTGGTGAGCGGCGCGCCCTGGCCGTAGACGCCGAGATGCCCGTTGAAGCCCAGGATGCGGTTGAGCAGATCGACCTGGAAGCCGCCCATGACGGACATGACGATGATGAGGGTTGCGACGCCGAGCGCGATGCCCACCAGGCTGAAGCCGGCGATCACCGACACGAAGCGTTCGCCGCGGCGGGCGCGCAGATAGCGGCCGGCGACGGTCCGTTCGAAAGCGTTGAACATCTAGAAGCCCTCTCCCATCGGGAGAGGGTTGGGTGAGGGCCTGGGCTCGAAGGACAGCGCCGGGGAGCGGCAGGCCCTCACCCCGGCCCTCTCCCGATGGGAGAGGGAGCAGGCTGCGTTGAACATTCAGGCGATATGGGCGAGGGCGGCGTCGAGCGAAAGCTCCTGGCGTTTCCCGGTCGCGCGGCGTTTCAGCTCCACCGTGCCGGCGGCCGCGCCCCGGGGGCCGATGACGATCTGCCACGGGTGGCCCATCAGGTCGGCGTCGGCGAACTTGACGCCCGCGCGCTCCTCGCGGTCGTCGTACAGCGCCTGGCCCGGCAGACGGCGATAGGCTTCCTCGGCGATGGCCCCCGTGGCGGCGTCGCCCTGCTTCAGGTTCAGGATCCCTGCCTTCCAGGGGGCCACGCCGTCGGGCCACTTGATGCCGGCGTCGTCGTGGTGGGCCTCGATCAATGCGCCCACCAGGCGGGAGACGCCGATGCCGTAGCTGCCCATGTTGGGCGACACGGGCTTGCCGTCGGGGCCGGCGACCTGAAGGCCGACAAGCTCGCTGTACAGGGTGCCGAAGTTGAAGATCTGGCCGACCTCGATGCCCCTGCCCTCACGCCGGCGTTCCGCGGGGACGCGGTCCCAGGCAACCAGGTCGTGCTTCTCGTCGGTCGCGGCATAGGGGGTCGTGACGGCGGTGAACATGCGTTCGAGGGCCGCCGGGTCGGTGTGGTCGACGTCGTCGGTGCCGATGCGGATGTCCTCCACCTCCGCGTCGTAGAACACCTGGCTTTCCCCTGTGCTGGCCAGGATGTGGAACTCGTGGCTGAGGTCGCCGCCGATGGGGCCGGTATCGGCCGCCATGGGGACGGCGCGGACGCCCAGGCGCTGGAAGGTGCGGAGGTAGGACAGCATCATGATGCGGTAGCTGTTCACGGCGGCGGCGTGGTCCAGGTCGAAGGAGTAGCCGTCCTTCATCAGGAACTCGCGGCCGCGCATGACGCCGAAGCGGGGCCGGGTCTCGTCCCGGAACTTCCATTGGACGTGATACAGGATCTGCGGCAACTCGCGGTAGCTCCTGACGGATTGGCGCATCAGGTCGGCGATCAGCAGCTCGTTGGTGGGGCTGTAGATCAGGTCGCGCTCGTGCCGGTCCTTGAGGCGGAGCATCTCGGGCCCGTACGCGTCGTAGCGGCCGGAGTCGCGCCACAGATCGGCGGATTGCAGCGTCGGCATCAGCAGTTCCTGCGCGCCGACGCGGTCCTGCTCCTCGCGGACGATCTGGGCGATGTTCTGCAGCACGCGCCAGCCGGCGGGCAACCAGGTGTAGATGCCGGCCGCGACCTGCCGCACCAGCCCGGCGCGGAGCATGAGGCGGTGGGAGACGATCTGCGCCTCGGCCGGGTTTTCCTTGATGGTCGGGATGAGGCTTCTGGACAGGCGCATCGGGGTCCCTGGCTGGATTGAGCGCGGACCCTACAGGGGGCGGAGCCACGTCGCCAGTCGCGCAAGATTGGTGCACCGCACCACGGGTTTTGGTAAGATTCATCTATGACGTCATGCGAATATGCGTGACAGCAATGCGGTTCCCCGGTAACAAAAAAGAAGGCCCGCGCGCTGGCAGCGCAGCGGGCCTAGTTTAGGGAGGAAACGCCAGTCACACGGCAGAACGAGGAGAACTCCTTGTTCTGACCGTGATGATGACCTTCCCGACCCCACCCGTCCAAGAAAAAACGGCCTGTCTGCACCAAAAACGAATGTCGCTGGACCTGGACTGCCCAAGTTGTGGGCCGTTCATCGGGTTTGCACGCCTTTTGGTCATCCGACAACGGACGGCACACGAAAACTCAACCAGTCGCTCCGGATGACAAGCATCGCCCCCGCCCAGAGGACGGCGGAGACGAGCGTGGTCGCAAGCAGCTTCCGGCCCATCATCGGGCGCGCCGGGGCGCCCCGCCATCCCGTCGCTTCGTCCGGGTCGGCCACGGGCCGCGTGCCGAAGGGGAGGACGGCGAACAGCACCGTCCACCAGATCATCGTGTAGAGCACAAAGGCCGTGAACCAGTTCATGGTCAGACGCGCAGGAGATGCACGTCCACCATCGGGCGCTTCTGCAGGCGGCGGCCCAGGGCCCGGCGCAGCGCCGCGCGGGCGGCGTCGGCGAGGGCCGCGTCATCCCCGCGCAGGCCGGCGGGCAGGCCGGCCAGCCCTTCGGCGAAGGCGGCGGTGACGCGCGTCTGCTCGGGGTCGTCGGGTTCGAACAACCCGGGCGCGCTCACCTGCGGCGTGCCGACCAGGCGCCCGGCGCGGTCCATCGCGGCGCTGCCCAGGACGACGCCGTTGAACAGCATCCGCCGCCGGGCCGTCAGCACGCCGCCGTTCAGCGGGACCAGCCGGTTCCCATCCAGTGCAAGCCGGCCGACGGGCGCACTGTCGACGACCTCGGGCCGGTTGCCGGACAGCATCAGGATATCACCGTCCTCGATCATGATGGGCATGGCGCCGGACTGCCGGGCCAGCTCGGCATGGGCGGACATGTGCCGCCATTCGCCGTGGACGGGGACGGAGATCTTGGGCTTGACCAGGCCATACAGCGTCCGCAGCTCGGACCGCGCGGGGTGGCCGGAGACGTGGGTCATGTGGTCGTCATCGGTGATGACGCGCACGCCCCGGCGGACCAGCGCGTCCTGCACGGCCATGATCGGGCGCTCGTTGCCGGGGATCATGCGGCTGCTGAAGATGACGGTGTCGCCCTCCCCCATCGCGATGTTGGGGTGGGTGTCGGCGCTGATCCGGGCCAGCGCGCTGCGGGGCTCGCCCTGGCTGCCGGTGCACAGCAGCAGCAGGTTCTCGTCGGGGATGCTGCCCGCGTCCTCCTCGGGCACGAACTCGGGCACACCCTTCAGGTAGCCGCACTCGCGGGCCGCAGCCTCGAGGTTGCGGAGGCTGCGGCCCACCAGCGCCACCTGGCGGCCGGCTTTCTGTGCGGCCAGCGACACGGTGCGGACGCGGGCGACGTTGCTCGCGAAGCACGTGACGGCGACGCGCCCGTCGAGACCCTCGATCAGGCGTTCCAGGCTGTCCCGGACCTCGGCTTCGCTGCCGGAGTGGCCGTCGACCATGGCATTGGTGCTGTCGCAGACCATGGCCAGCACGCCTTCCTCGCCCAGGGCGGCGAAGGCGGCCTCGTCCGTCGGCAGGCCGACCAGCGGTTCCGGATCGATCTTCCAGTCGCCGGTGTGCAGCACGGTGCCGAAGGGCGTGCGGATCACCAGCGCCTGCGACTCGGGGATCGAATGCGCGACGGGGATGAACTGCAGGTCGAACGGCGGCAGGCTGAACCGTCCACCGACGGGGATCGTGTTGATCCGCACCTCGGACAAAAGCCCGGCCTCGCCCAGCTTGCGCTTCAGCACCGCGGTCGCGAACGGCGTCGCGTAGACGGGCACCCGAAGCTGTCGCCACAGATGGGCGACGGCGCCGATATGGTCCTCGTGCGCGTGGGTGATGACGAGCGCCAGCAGGTCGCGGCGGCGCTCGGCGATGAAGGCCGGGTCGGGCATCATGATCTCGACCTCGGGGTTGTCGCTGCCCCCGAAGCCGATCCCGCAGTCGATCGCGAGCCATTTGCCGCCGCAGCGGTACAGGTTCAGGTTCATGCCGATCTCGCCCGTCCCGCCCAGGGGCAGGAAGGCCAGACCGTCGTTCATGTCATCCATCTACTCGCCTTCGGTGATTCGCGTTCTGTCGCGATTGAATGTGGGGGTTGGGTTGCGATCAGCCAACAAGCGCAACCCATCGAGCGTGAGATCGGGGTCGATGACGCCGATGACGGTCGTGCCCTCGGCGAGCAGGGGCGCGAGGCCGCCGGTCGCGACGACCTTCAGCGGCACGTCCCACTCGCCCCGGATCCGCGCGACGATGCCCTCGATCAGCCCCACATAGCCCCAATAGATGCCGGACTGCATGGCGGGCACGGTGGACCGGCCGATGACGGATTGCGGACGGCCGATGCCGATGCGCGGCAGCCGGGCCGCGGCCTTGTGAAGCGCCTCGATCGACAGGTTGATGCCCGGCGCGATCACGCCACCCAGGTATGCGCCGTCGGCGTCCACCAGGTCGAACGTGGTGGCCGTCCCGAAATCGACGATGATGAGCGGCCCGGCATAGGCGCGGTGGGCGGCCAACGAGTTGAGCAGACGGTCGGCGCCGACTTCGGCCGGGTTGTCGACCTTTATGGCGAAGCCCCAATCGAGGCTGGAGCGGGCGATGAGCGGTTCCGTGCTGAACCAGTCGCGGCACAACCGGCGCAGGTGATACAGCGCGGCCGGAACCACGGTGCCGATGACGGCGCGGTCGACCTCTGCGGCCTTCAGGCCCGAGAGGTTGAACAGCGTCAGCAGCCAGACGGCGTATTCGTCGGAGGTGCGCTGGGGTTCGGTGGCGATCCGCCAAATGCCGCGCCACGATTCGCCGTCATGGACGGCGAACACGACGTTGGTGTTCCCTGCATCGACGACGAGGATCATCTACCCGAACAACACCCGGGCGGCGGATTGCGCGGCGGCGACGATGGGGGCGGGGAACACGAAGAACAGCGCGGTGACGAGGGCGCCGACGCCCGCGACGAAGGTGAGGGACGACGATCGCGGGTCGAACGCAGGCTCCGCCGCGTCGAAATACATGACCTTGATGATCCGCAGATAATAATAGGCGCCGACGACGCTGGTCAGCACGCCGATCACGGCCAGCGTCCAGTAGCCGGACTGCACGGCGGGCAGGAACACATAGAGCTTGCCGAAGAAGCCGGAGAAGGGCGGGATCCCCGCCATGCTGAACATGAACACGCCCATGGCCAATGCCAGGCCCGGGTCGGTCCGTGCGAGTCCCGACAGGTCGGAGATCTTCTCGAGCGCCCTGCCCTTCCGGCGCATCGCGATGATGCAGGCGAACACCCCGGCGCTCATGAACACATAGGTGACCATGTAGACCATGACGCCGCGGATGCCCTCCGCGGTTCCGACGGCGAGGCCGACCAGCGCGTAGCCGATATGGCCGATGCTGGAATAGGCCATCAGCCGCTTGATGTTGGTCTGGCCGATGGCAGCGAGCGAGCCGAGCAGCATGGACGCGATGGCGATCAGCACGATCAGCCCGGTCCATTGCTGCAGAAGCTGCCCGAACGGCATCTCCAGCACGCGGAGCATGAGCGCGACGGCGGCCACCTTGGGCGCCGTGCTCATGAACGCCGTGACCGGGGTGGGCGCGCCCTCGTACACGTCCGGCGTCCACATGTGGAACGGCACGGCCGAGAGCTTGAAGGCGAGGCCGGCGACGATGAAGACGACGCCGACGACCAGCCCCGGGGAGGCCGCCTGCGGCGCGCTGAGGATTCGGGCCAGCTCGTTGAACTGCATCGTCCCCGCGAAACCGTAGGCGAGCGAGATGCCATAGAGGATGAGGCCGGAGGCGAGCGCCCCCAGCACGAAGTATTTGAGGCCGGCCTCGGCGGACCGCAGCTCGTCCCGGGCAAACGCGCACAGGACGTAGATGGACAGCGATTGCAGCTCCAGCCCCAGATACAGCGTCATGAGGCTGCTGGTGCTGCACATGATCATCATGCCGACGGTGCAGAGCAGGATGAGCACCGGGAACTCGAACCGGCCGATCCCCTCGCGTTCGTTGTAGTCGAGCGCCAGGACGGCGCTGAGGCCGGCCCCGGCGAGGATCAGCAGCTTCATGAAGCGGGCGAAGCCGTCGACGACGAACAGGCCGCGATAGGCCCCGCCCTCGGGCGCCGACATGACCAGCATGGCGGTGAACACCAGTGCGGCGAGCGACAGCATGGTGCAGACGAACGTCGTGTCGGCCTTCCGCAGCACGCCGAAGATCAGGATGGCCATGGCGCTGCAGGCCAGCACGATCTCCGGCAAGGCCAGCGTCCAGTTGAAGGCGCCGGTCATCGGGCGATCCCCGCGAGTTTGGTCGCGGACAGCGCGGCGACGTGGTGGTCCACCATCGCCTTCACGCTCGCGTCGAAGAACTGGGTGAAGCTGCTGGGGTAGACCCCCATCCAGATCGTGAGCAGCACGAGGGGAGCGAAGATCGCGACCTCCCGCGGGGACAGGTCGAGGATGGTCTTCAGGTCGTCCTTCGTCAGCGCCCCGAAGACGACGCGGCGGTAAAGATAGAGCATGTAGCCGGCGCCGAGGATCATGCCGAGGCTGCCGAGGAGGGCGAGCCAGAAGCTGACCTTGAACGCGCCGACGAGGACGAGGAACTCGCCGACGAACCCGGCCGTGCCGGGCAGGCCGACGCTGGCCATGGTGAAGACCATGAACACGACCGCATACGCCGGCATGCGGGTCGCGAGGCCGCCGTAGCGGTCGATGTCGCGGGTGTGCATGCGGTCGTAGATGACGCCCACGCACAGGAACAGGGCGGCCGAGACGACACCGTGCGACAGCATCTGGAACAATGCGCCCTGGATGCCCTGGTTGTTGAACGTGAAGATGCCGATCACGACGACGCCCATGTGCGCGACCGAGGAGTACGCGATCAGCTTCTTCATGTCCGTCTGCGCGAGCGCCACCAGCGACGTGTAGATGACGGCGACGACCCCCAGCGTGAACATGAACGGCGCGAACCGGGCCGAAGCCTCCGGCAGCATGGGCAGCGAGAAGCGCAGGAACCCGTAGGCCCCCATCTTCAGCAGCACGCCGGCGAGGATGACGGACCCGGCCGTCGGCGCCTCCACATGCGCGTCCGGCAACCAGGTGTGCACCGGCCACATCGGCACCTTCACGGCAAAGGACGCGAAGAAGGCGAGGAACAGCCAGAACTGCATCTGGTAGGGGAACTGCGCCGTCATCAGCACGGCCAGGTCCGTCGTGCCGGTGCTGTACCAGATGGCCAGCAGCGCCAGCAGCATCAGGATCGAACCGGTCAGGGTATAGAGAAAGAACTTGAAGCTGGCGTACACCCGGCGCGCGCCGCCCCAGACGCCGATGATCAGGAACATCGGGATCAGCACGCCCTCGAAGAACATGTAGAAGACGACGAAGTCCTGCGCGCAGAACATGCCGACCATCATGGTTTCCAGCACCAGGAACGCGAGCATGTACTCGCGGACCCGGGTGGTGATGGCCTCCCAGCTCGCCAGGATGCAGATGGGCGTCAGCGCGGTCGACAGCAGCACGAACAGGACGGAGATGCCGTCGACCCCCATGCGGTAGCCCACCCCGAACTCCGGCAACCAGGCCGCGCTCTCCTGGAACTGGAAGCCCGGTTCGCTCACGTCGAACCGCGCCCACAGCACCAGCGACACGGCGAAGACGACGAGGCTGGTCCACAGCGCGGCCCACCGGGCGTTCTGCGCGACGACATGCTCTTCCCCGCGCACCGTCATGATGAAGGCGCCGCCGACCAGGGGCAACCAGGTCAGCAGCGAGAGGATGGGGAAGCCGGCAGCGTTCATCGGGTCACCGGAACAGGAGGAAGACGCTGACCAGCACCACGAGGCCGATGAGCATGGTGAAGGCGTAGATCGCGATCGAGCCGGTCTGGATGCGGACCGCCTGGCGGCTGCCATCGACGGTCATCGCCGCAAGGCCGTTCGGGACGCCGTCGATGATGGCGGCATCCCCGGTCTGCCACAGCACGCGGGCCAGCGCCTGCGCGGGGCGCACCAGGATGCGGTCGTACAGCTCGTCGAAGTACCACTTGTTCAGCACGAACCGGTACAGGCCGGGCAGGGCAGCGGCGAGGCGCGCGGGCAGGCCCGGGGAGGCCACATACATGACGTAGGCGAGGCCGATGCCCAGCAGGCCCACGATGGTCGGCAGCAGGCCGACGATGCGGGGGATGTGGTGCATGTCCTCCAGCACGTGGTTGCCGGGCTGGTTGACGATGGCGCCGTTCCAGAACTGCTGCCAGTGGTGGCCGATGAAGTCGCCCTCGAACACGATGCCCGTCAGCACGGCGCCGCATGCCAGCAGGATCAGCGGCACCAGCATGACGGCCGGGCTTTCATGGACGTGGTCCATGGTGTGCTGGTCGGCGCGGGGCGTGCCATGGAACGCCAGGATGATGAGCCGCCACGAATAGAACGCGGTCAGGAAGGCGGCGAGCGTGCCGCACCAGAAGCCGTACTGGCCCAGGCCGCTATGCCGGGCCCAAGCGGCCTCGAGGATCGCGTCCTTCGAGTAGTAGCCGGCAAACAGCGGGATGCCGGCCAGCGCCAGGCTGCCGATCCAAATGACGGCGTAGGTCACGGGGATCTTCCGCCAGATGCCGCCCATCCGGCGGATGTCCTGCTCGTCCGACATGGCGTGGATCACCGACCCGGCGCCCAGGAACAGCAACGCCTTGAAGAAGGCATGCGTGAACAGATGGAACACCGAGGCCTGATACGCGCCCACCCCGGCCGCGATGAACATGTAGCCGAGCTGCGAGCACGTCGAATACGCGATGATCCGCTTGATGTCGTTCTGCACGCACCCGATCGTGGCGGCGAACAGGCAGGTGCTGGCGCCGATGAACGTGACGAAGCCCAGCGCGCCGGGCGCGTATTCCAGGATGGGCGACATGCGCGCCATCAGGAAAACGCCCGCCGTCACCATGGTGGCGGCGTGGATCAGCGCGGAGACGGGGGTCGGGCCCTCCATCGCGTCCGGCAACCAGGTGTGCAGGCCCAACTGCGCGGACTTGCCCATGGCGCCCAGGAACAGCAGCACGCCGATCACCTCGTAGGCGCGGAAGGTCCCGCCCAGGACGCGGTAGGTGTCGTTCATGTGGGCGGGAATGTCGGCGAAGATCTCGGGGAACTCGACGGTGCCGAAGGTGGCGAAGATCAACGCGATGCCGACGGCGAAGAACAGGTCGCCCACGCGGTTGACGACGAACGCCTTGATGGCGGCGCGGCACGCGCTGGGCTTCTCGTACCAGTAGCCGATGAGCAGGTAGGACGCGAGGCCGACGCCTTCCCACCCGAAGAAGAGCTGCACCAGGTTGTTGGCGGTCACCAACATCAGCATGGCGAAGGTGAACAGGCTGAGATAGCTGAAGAAGCGCGGGATCGTCCGGTCGTGGCTCATGTAGCCGACGCTGTAGATGTGGATGAGCGTCGCGATGAACGTCACCATCGCGACCATCATGGCGCTGAGCGTGTCGTAGCGGAGCGCCCATTGCACGCCGAACCCGTCGACCGACATCCAGGTGCCCAGCGTGAGCGTACCCGGCGTCGCATGGCCATCGAGGAAGGGCAGGAAGCTCGCGGTCCCGCACAGGGCGGCGACGACCATGCACAGGATTGTCACGGCCTGGCTGGCCTTGTCCCCGATCTGGCGGCCCAGCAACCCCGCGACCAGCGACCCCAGCAGCGGCGCGAACACCGCGACGGCGTATAGCATCCGCCTAGCCCTTCATCAGATTGACGTCCTCGACCTCGATCGAGCCGCGGTTGCGGAAGTAGACGACGACGATGGCGAGGCCGATCGCAGCCTCGGCGGCGGCGACCGTCAGCACGAACAGGGCCATCACCTGGCCCGCGAGATCCCCCAGCGCCGCGCTGAACCCGACGAAGTTGATGTTCACGGCAAGCAGGATCAGCTCGACCGACATCATGATGATGATGACGTTCTTGCGGTTCATGAAGATGCCGAACACGCCCAGCACGAACAGCACCGCGCCGACCGAGAGGTAGTGGCCCACACCCACCATCAGTGGTGCCCTCCATGCGCGGGCTCGGGCGTGGGCTTCGCCTCGGGCTCCGGGTGCGGACGGTGGATGTCCCCGGCGGCGACGCCCTGGTGCATCGGCACCGTCACCATCGTCAGCGTGTCGGCGGGCGTGCGGGCATTCTGCCGCCCGATGTTCTGCCGGCGGGAGCGGGCGCGTTCGCGGTGCGTCAGCACGATGGCGCCGATCATCGCGACCATCAGGATCAGCCCGGCCGACTGGAACAGCAGGATGTAGTCCGTGTAGATCAGCCGCCCCAGCGCGCGGGTGTTGTCCAGCCCCTCCGGCGTCGTGCTCATGCGCAGCACGCTCGATTCCGGCGCGAACCGCCAGCCGCCGAGCACCAGCGCAAGTTCGGCGAACAGCACCAGCCCGATCGCGGCGCCGGCCGGCGCATACCGCTGGAACCCTTCCCGCATCTGCGCGAAGTTCACGTCGAGCATCATGACCACGAACAGGAACAGCACCGCGACGGCGCCGACGTAGACGATCACGAGGATCATCGCGAGGAACTCGGCGCCCGCGATCAGGAACAGGGCTGCGGCGTTGAAGAACGCCAGGATGAGGCACAGCACCGAGTGCACGGGGTTGCGGCACGTGACGACGCCCGCGGCCGAGCCGATCAGCACCGCGGCGAACAGGTAGAAGAAGAGAGTGGGGAGCATCCGGGCCTCAGCGGTACGGGGCGTCGAGTTCGAGGCGCTTGGACAACTCGCTCTCCCACCGGTCCCCGTTGGCCAGCAGCCGGGCCTTGTCGTACATCAGCTCGGCCCGGGTTTCGGTCGCGAACTCGAAATTGGGGCCTTCCACGATCGCGTCGACAGGGCAGCTTTCCTCGCACAGGCCGCAGTAGATGCACTTCGTCATGTCGATGTCGTAGCGCGTGGTGCGGCGGCTGCCGTCGTCGCGGGGCTCGGCCTCGATCGTGATGGCAAGCGCCGGACACACCGCCTCGCACAGCTTGCAGGCGATGCAGCGCTCCTCGCCGTTGGGATAGCGGCGGAGCGCATGCTCGCCTTTGAAGCGGGGGCTGAGCGTGCCCTTCTCGAAGGGATAGTTGAGCGTCGCCTTGGGTCGGAAGAAATACTTGAGCGTCAGCGCCATGCCGGCCACCAGCTCGCTCAGCAGCAGCGCCCGCGCGGTGCGGTCCAGGAACGCCATGGTCAGACTCCTTGCCCGGGCAGCCAGCCGAAGGCGAGCAGGACGCCGGCCGTCAGCACGAGCCACCCCAGCGACAGCGGCAGGAACACCTTCCAGCCCAGCCGCATCAACTGGTCGTAGCGGTAGCGCGGAAAGGTGGCGCGCACCCAGATGAACATGAACAGCACCAGGCAGATCTTCAGGATGAACCAGAAGGGACCGGGCACCCAGGTGAACGGCGCGAACGGGATGGGGCTCAGCCAGCCACCCAGGAACAGGATGGTCGTCAACGCCGACATCAGGATCATGTTGGCGTATTCGCCCAGGAAGAACAGGCCGAAGGTCATCGCCCCGTACTCGACGTGGAAGCCGCCGACGATCTCGCTCTCGCCTTCCGGCAGGTCGAACGGCGCGCGGTTGGTCTCGGCCAGGATGCTCACGAAGAACACGATGAACATCGGGAACAGCGGGATGAAGAACCACACCCGCTCCTGCGCC
>CAXTPG010000101.1:7920-15793 GCA_964246015.1 uncultured Acetobacteraceae bacterium | reverse complement strand
CGATCTCGCTGTGGGCGTGCTGGCTGATCTGGCGGACGAGGGTGCGGCGGTAGGCTTCGGGCATCCAGTCGTTGGCCTCGATGCGGTCTTCGGCGTCGATTCGGGCCTGGAAGCGGGTGAGGCGGTCGGCGTCCTCGATCGTGTCGGGCCTGGCGGGGCGGGCCTCGGCGGGGGCATTCAGGGCTTGCGTGTACATCGCGGCGCCTCCTCGTTCTTGGCTGTGGATATATCACAGAAATCGGATGGTGCAAGATTTTCTGTAATGCATCGTGGGGTGGGAACCCTGGGGCGCCCGCGCGGTTTCATCCGGCAACGGCAATCAACAGGAGTTTCAGATGGACGAGAACCGGTTCGAGGGTGCGGCGCGGACGATGGGCGGCAAGGTCGAGAGCATGGCGGGGAAGCTGACCGGCGACCAGAAGCTGCAGGCGGACGGCGCGGTCGACAAGGTGGCGGGGAAGGCGCAGCGGGCGTATGGCGAGGCGGCGGACACGGTGCGCGACGCGGCCGGGGCGGCGGGCGAGAAGGTGCGTGGGATGGCGGGCGATTACGGGTCGCAGATCCTGGACCAGGTCGAGGAATATGGCGACATGATCGCCGAGCAGGTCGATGCGCGGCCGATCACGTCGTTGCTGATCGCGGCGGGCGTTGGTTTCCTGTTGGCGATGGCGACGAAGCCGTCGCCGCAGGTCGTGTATCGGCGGCGCTGAAGCGAGAGGCCGGGTCGGGTCCCGCGGGGAGCGGGTCTGACCCGGCCGTCGCGCCGTCCAGCCAGGTCTCGGATTGGCTGGCGAGGGCAGCGTAGCAGTCCGTGCATAGTGTGCGGGCCGCGCGGGCGGGCCAGTCGGCCGGCGCCAGCGCGGCGGGAAGCCGGGGGTCGCGCAGGGCGATCCTGCGCCAGGCGTGGATCAGCAGCGTGCGCGCGGCGATCGCGTCGAGTGGGGTGGGCGGACGCTGTCCCTGCAGTTGCGTAAAGGTGGACAGGAACGCGTCGTAGAGTTGGCCGACCGCGCCCATCGGCCAGGCTCGGGCGGCCAGGGCCCGGAGTGTGGTGGCGCAGCCATGGGCGCGCACGGATGGGATGTGGGCGGGGGGCGGCGAGGGCGAGATGAGCACGCCGGGGGCGAGAAGGGCGAACCCCGCGGCTTCCAGCGGTCCGCGATCGGCGCCGGTTTCGGGGAAGGCGAGATGCAGGTGGCCGTCCCAGGGGCGGTCGATCGGGCCGTAGATGAGCGGGATGGCAGCGGCGAACTCGGCCCGGGCATGCGGGGTCAATGCGTAGGTGCTGTGGCGGCCGGCGCGGCGCCCTTCCAGCAATCCATCCCGGGCCAGGCGGGAGACGGCGGTGCGGACGACGCCGTCGGACGCGCCCAGGCGGCGCATCAGGGTCAACAGATCCGAGAGGGACAGGGACCCGCCGCGGGGGAGGATGGCGTCGCCGTAGACGGTCGCGATCAGCGAGCCGGTCCGGGAGGGGGCCGTGCGGAGGGAGGCGATGATGCCGTCCAGGCGGTGGCTGAACGAGGACAGGGGCGGGCTCTGCCCTTCACCCGCTGGGGCCGGGGCCCCAGACCCCGATCCATTGTTCACCGCCCGCCTGAGACGGGGATGACGGCGCCGGTGACGTAGGCGGCCTCGTCCGAGAGCAGCCAGAGCACGACCTTCGCGACTTCCTCGGCGGTACCGGCGCGGCCCATGGGGACGCCCGGGCCCATGCGGGCGACCCGGTCGTGCAGGCCGGCCTTGGCGTGGATTTCGGTGTCGATCAGGCCGGGGGCGACGGCGTTGACGCGGATTCCGCGGGGGGCGAGCTCGCGGGAGGCGCCGATGGTCATGCTGTCGACGGCGCCCTTGCTGGCGGCGTAGTGGACCCATTCGCCGGGGCCGCCGAGGGCGGCGGCACGGGAAGAGACGGCGACGATGCTGCCGGATTGCATGACCCGTGCGGCCTCCCGAATGGTGAGGAAGGCGCCGCGGACGTTGATGGCGAGCACGTCGTCGAGCGGTGCGGCGTCCAGGGCGGCGATGGTGGAGCTGGGGCCGGTGATGCCGGCGTTGGCGACGACGCCGGTGATGGGGCCGAGGGTGGCGGCGGCGCGGAACAGGGCCCGGGTCGCGGGCTCGTCGGCGGCGTCGGCTTGGAGGGCGAGGGCGCGGCCGCCGTGCGCCTCGATGCTGCGGACGAGCGTGGCGGCGGCGGCTTCGCTGCTGGAGTAGGACAGGCATACGGCCCAGCCGCGGGCGGCGGCGAGGCGGCAGATGGCGGCGCCGATGCCCTGGCTGCCGCCGGTCACGACGATGACGGACATTCGGGCGTCAGTTGCCGACCTTCAACCGGAAGACAGCCACGATCAGGCCGACGGTCGCACCGCCGAACACGCCGCCAGCTGCGAGCGCGGACACGACGACTTTCCAGGGTTCCCAGCGGGTCTGGACCTCCTTCAGCGCCGTGTCGGCCTGCAGATTTGCAATCTTCAGCAGCTTCTCGACCAGATCGAGGTCGGGCGTCGTGCTAGCGCTCATCGATCCAGTCCCCTTGCCGACCTTCATCATAGCAAACGCGGCGAACCCGCGTAATCACTTCAAGAAGCCCACGAGCCGTTCGGCTTCGGCGACGATGGGGTCGGCGATGGCGGCGGCGCGGGCGGCGCCGGCGCGTAGGGTCGCGTCGACGTGGCCGGGGTCGGCGAGGAGGCGGCGGGTTTCGGAGGCGATGGGGGAGAGGTGGGCGACGACGGCGTCGGCGAGGGCGGCCTTGAAGGCGCCGAAGCCCTGGCCGCCGTGGTCGCGGAGGATGGCGGCGGCGTCGGTGTCCTGGAGGGCGGCCATGATGCCGACGAGGTTGCGGGCCTCGGGACGGTTGGCCAGGCCTTCGGCCTCGCCGGGCAGGGGTTCGGGGTCGGTCTTCGCGCGGCGGATCTTGAGGGCGATCGTGTCGGCGTCGTCGGTGAGGTTGATGCGGCTCTGGTCCGAGGGGTCGGACTTGCTCATCTTCTTCGTGCCGTCGCGCAGGCTCATGACGCGAGCGGCGGGGCCCTGGATGAGGGGTTCGATCATGGGGAAGAAATCGGGGCCGTCGGCTTCGCGGTAGTCGTGGTTGAACTTCTGGGCGATGTCGTTGGCGAGTTCCAGGTGCTGGCGCTGGTCGTCGCCGACGGGGACGCGGGTGGCGTGGTAGGCGAGGATGTCGGCGGCCATGAGGTTCGGGTAGATGTAGAGGCCGGCGGAGACGTTCTCGCGGTCCTTGCCGGCCTTGTCCTTGAACTGGGTCATGCGGTTGAGCCAGCCGAGGCGGGCGACGCAGGTGAAGATCCAGCCGAGGCGGGCGTGGGCGGGGACGGCGGATTGGTGGAAGAGGATGTGGCGGGCCGGGTCGATGCCGCAGGCGAGGAGGGCGGCGGCCATGTCGCGGGTGGCGGCGGCGAGGCCCTTCGGGTCCTGGAACTGGGTGATGGCGTGGAGGTCGACGACGCAATAGATGCAGTCGTGGTCGTTCTGGAGGGCGACCCAGTTGCGGACGGCGCCGAGGTAGTTGCCGAGGGTGGGGACGCCGGAGGGCTGGATGCCGGAGAAGATGCGCTGCATGCGGGGGTTGTGTCCCGCATGGGGGGAGGGGGTCAAGGCTTAGGGCGAGTCGATCGGGCCGGCGGGACGCCGGCGCTACGAGGGGTGATCAGTCCTCGTGGACGCCGCCGGGCATGAAGTAGGTTTTCGCGGCGCGGTCGGCGTCGGACAGCGCGGTCTTCGCGTCCGGGTCGGCGGGTGCGGCGGCGGCCCAGGCGCGGGCGTGGCGGCGCCAGGCTTCGGCGAGGGCCGCGCGGCGTTGGCGGGCCTGGCTGAGGGTGGGGGGCACCGGGCGCTGCTGTTCCAGGGCGCGCACCTCGGCTTCGGCGTGCGCGAGGTCGGCCTGTGCGGCGCGGGCGGCGGCGGCTTCGGGTGGGGTGGCGGGTTGGGCCATGGCGGGCGCCCCTGTGATGGTGCCTGGCGGCAGGGTCAATGGAGCGAGGAGGAGGGCGAGTCCGGCAACTGCAAGGCGGCCAGGATGGAGTATTGGCGGGAGACGACCTGGACGTGGGTCAGGAAGGCGGCGAGGTCCGCACGGTCGGTGACCGCGGTTGCGCAGATGATGAGCCAATCGACCAGGTCCTCGTTGTTGTCCTGCTGGATCGCGCGGGCGACGACGAGCAGCGCCTCCTCCAACGCGGCGGCGAGGCGTTGGTCGGCGGCGGGTTCGTCGTGCAGGGGCAGGACCTGCAGGATGGCCTCGATGGTGAGGCTGAACTCGTGGGCGGAGACCTGGGCGGTGAGGAGCTGGGTGGCGGCGGCGGTCGCGTATTCGCCGCGCAGCTCCCGCCTGATCTGCCCGGCGGCGTCGTGATAGCCGCCGGCGAGGTAGCGTTCGGGGGTGAGGGCGAGCAGCTCGGCCCGGGTAAAGTCCCGCATCGGCTAGGGCTTCCCGCCGGAGGGTTTGAGCACGTAGCGGATCTCGGTCCAGCCGGAGAGGTTGAGGGACTTGCCCTTGATGTCGGCGTCGGAGACGGTGGTGGTCATGCCGTCGCCGGGGTCGTGGATGGAGTAGCGGCGGGGCGGGCCGGGATCGACGCCGGTGACGAGCACGGCGTGCTTGGCGCCGGTGGAGTCGCCGACCAGGATGGGGACGGGGAGGCCGCCGGCGAGGGCGGTCTCCATCTCGGACAGGGCGGCGTCGATCTTGTCTTCCTCGACCCGTTCGGTCTTGTAGGCCACGCCCGTTGCGGCGGTGGTGTCGTTGAACAGGCCCTCGACCTTCGAGACCGAGAGGCCGGCGCCGGCGGAGTCGCGGGGCGTGGCTGCGGCGCCGCCGGAGGCGAGCATGTCGCTTTGCTCCTGGGCGAGATTCGGGTTCTTGCGTGTGCCGTCGCTGTCGTCGGCGTCGGCGAGGTTGGGGTTCTCGGTGCGGAGTTTCAGGGCGTAGACGGGGTCGAGTTCGGCCTTGATGGCCTGGACCGAGGTGGGGGCGCAGGACATGCTCCATTGCTGCTTGACGCCGCGGCCTTTCGGGCCGCCGACGACGTGCAGGTTCTTTTCCATCCAGGCGCGGTCCTTGCCCTTGATGGCCTTGTAGAAGGTTTCCAGTTCGTCGGCGGTGTGGCTGGAGGCGAGGGCTTTCTTGAGATAGGTGGCTTCCTCGCCCTTTGCGGCTCCGAGCAGGGTGTCGACGCGCTTGCGATCCTCGGGCGACATGGTGGATTTGAGCGTGTCGGCGCGGGTTGACTGGGCCTCGCCCATGGCGGCCCGGGGGACGGGGCCGGGTTTACTGGTTTTCTTGCCGGTGAGACGGGCCTTCAACGATTTGAAGGGGTTGCCGATATCCTCGGGCGCGGCCGCGTAGTCCTGGGGGTTCACGCCGAACGTGTCGGCCACCCATTGGTCCTGCGGTGTGGTCATCGAGGGGGTGGTTGCCTTCCGGCTGGTTAACTTACGCTTCCATGACGGTCGGGCGGCGTCAAGGGAGGTATGAAGCTCAGCGTCGCCGGCGTGCGCACCGGGCCAGCTCGCGCAGGTCGAACGCCCCGAGGGCCTGCCCGGCGATGCCGTATGTGGCGAGGCCGGCGCCGACCAGCAGCGCGAGGCCGCCCCAGCGCCAGGGGCCGGCGAGCATCGGGGCGAGGGCTTGCTGGACGTAGACGAGTGCCACGGCCATCGCGAAGGCGGCGAGCGCCATGCGCGGCAGGCGGCGGCGGAGCTGGGCGTCGGTGGCGAGGCGGCCCCGGCGGCTGAGCAGGATGGCGAGGGCGATGACGTTGAAGAGGGCGGAGACGCTGGTCGCGAGGGCCGGGCCGATGTGCTGGAGGGGGACCATGAACAGGAGGTTGAGCGCGAGGTTCAGGCCGATCGCGACGAGGCCGACGCGGACGGGGGTGGAGGTGTCGCCGTGGGCGAAGAAGGCGGGGACGAGGACCTTCAGCAGCACGAAGGCGGGCAGGCCGAAGGCGTAGGCGGCGAGGGATTGGGCGCTGAGCAGGGCGGCCTGCGCGTCGAAGGCGCCGCGGCCGAACAGGACGGTCATGATGGGCTGTCCGGCGACGGCGAGGGCGAGGGCGGCGGGGAGGGTGAGTGCCAGGCAGATCTCGATGCCACGGTTGAGGGTGGCGATGGAGGCGGCCTGGTCGCCGCCGCGGGCCTGGCGGGAGAGGGTGGGCAGGAGGGCGGTGCCGACGGCGGTGCCGATGACGCCGAGGGGAAGCTGGTTCACGCGGTCGGCGTAGTAGAGGAGGCTGGCGGAGCCGGGGGGCAGCAGGCTGACGATGACGACGTCGACGGCGAGGTTGAGCTGGGTGACGCCGGCGCCCAGCAGGCCGGGGCCCATGCGGCGCAGGAGGACGCGCATGCGGGGGGTGAGGCGGGGGCGGGGGATGTGCAGCGCCATGCCCGCGCGGCGGACGGCCCAGGCCAGGAGCGCCAGCTGCAGCGCGCCGGAGATGGTGACGCCCCAGGCGAGCGAGTGGCCGACGGTGGGGACGTAGGGGGTCAGCAGCAGCATGGCCGCGATGGAGACGCCGTTGAAGACGAGGGGTGCTGCGGCGGCGGCGGCGAAGCGGTCGAGGCCGTTCAGGACGCCCGAGAGGAGGGCGGCGAGGCAGATCAGGAAGACGTAGGGGAAGGTGATGCGGGCGAGGTCGATGGTCAGCGCCTGCTTGCCGGGCACGTCTGCGAAGCCGGGGGCGAGGACGGCCATCAGTTGGGGCATGAACAGCTCGCCCAGGATGGTGAGGATCATGAGCCAGAAGGCCATGACGGCGATGGCCTCCTGCGCGAACTGGCGGGCGGCGGGGGCGCCTTCGGTTGCGAGGATGCCGGAGAACTCGGGGACGAAGGCGGCGTTGAAGGCGCCCTCGCCGAACAGGCGGCGGAACAGGTTGGGAACCCGGAGGGCGATGAAGAAGGCGTCGGCGACGGGGCCGGCGCCGATGAGGGCGGCGATGAGGATGTCGCGGAGGAAGCCGGCGATGCGGCTTGCCATGGTCCAGCCGCCGACGGTGACGATGCCGCGGAGCATCACTCGTCCCTGGTCGGGCGGGACATGAGGGCGGCGATGGCCTGCTGGAGGGTGGTGCGGCCGGCCAGGAGGGCGGCGACGGCGGCGCAGACGGGGAGCTCGGTGGCGTGGGCGCGGGTGACGAGGGCTGGGGCGGTGGCGACGCCCTCGATGACGCCATCGCTGGCGGCGAGGATTTCGGGCAAGGGCTGGCCGCGGCCGAGGGCGAGGCCGCAGCGGTAGTTGCGGCTGCCGGGGCCGGTGCAGGTGAGCAGGAGGTCGCCCAGGCCGGAGAGGCCGGCGACGGTTTCCGCCCGGCCGCCGAGGGCGGTGACGAGGCGGGCGAGTTCGGCGAGGGCGCGGGTGATGAGGGCGGCGCGGGCGTTTTCCCCGAGGCCGGCGCCCATGACGGCGCCGGCGGCGATGGCGACGACGTTCTTGGCGGCGCCGCCGAGCTGGGCGCCGACCGGGTCGTCGTTGCCGTAGAGGCGGAAGGCGGGGGTGCCGAGGAGGGCGGCGAGGGTTGTGCGGAGGGCCGGGTCGGTGGCGGCGATGACGGCGGCGGCGGGGAGGCCGGACGCGACCTCGTGCGCGAAGTTGGGGCCGGTCAGGACGGCGGCTTGGGTGCCGGGATGCAGGGCGGCGAGGATCTCGAGCGGGAGGCGGAGGGTCGTTGCCTCGACGCCCTTGGCGCAGACCAGCAGGGGGCTGGTGGGGCGGAGGCGGGCGGCGACGGCGGCCATGTGCTGGACGGGGACGGCGAGGATGGTGGCCTCGGCCGGGCCGTTGGGGAGGGTGTCCGTCGTCGTGACGGCATGGGGCAGGGGGTGGCCGGGGAGGTGGGGGCTGATGCGG
>CAXTPG010000101.1:0-7910 GCA_964246015.1 uncultured Acetobacteraceae bacterium | reverse complement strand
TCCGCGTCGGGCCGCGCGGCGGAGGCGAAGTGGTTGCGCGGGGCGGCCGAGGCGGGAGAGCGGCGGAGGCGGCGGGGGGGGGGGGTGCGGGACCAGAGCGTGACCTGGTTGCCGGCGCGGGCGGCCTGGATGGCGAGAGCGGTGCCCCAGGCGCCGGCGCCGATGACGTGGATGCTACTCATGGGTCAGGCGCAGGACCGTGGCGCCGGCGCCGGGTTCGCCCAGGGTGTCGCGGAGGGCGGCGAGGATGCTGGCGGCCTCGTCCTCGAAGCCCCAGGGGGCGTTGCGGACGATGAGGCCGCAGCCGTTGAGGCGGGCGGGGTCGGTGGGTTCGCGGAGCCACAGCTCGGCGGCGATCAGGTCGCGCAGGCCGGATTGCTGCAGGGCGGCGTGGAAGGCGGTGACGGGGCTGCGGTGCTTGATGGGGTACCAGGCGGCGTAGACGCCGTGGTCGAAGCGGGCGGCGCCGAGTTGGAGGGCGTCGAGGATGCGGTCGAACTCGCCTGGTTGTTCGAAGGGCGGGTCGATGAGGACCATGCCCCGGCCCTGGGCGGGGGGGAGGAGGGCGCCGATCGCTTCGTAGCCGTCGCGGTGGTGGACGGCGACCTGGGGGTCGGTGCGGAAGCGGCGGCGGAGGGCTGCGGCGTCCTCGGGGTGGAGTTCGCAGCAGGCGAGGGAGTCGCCGGGGCGGAGGCGGGCGCGGATGAAGGCGGGGGAGCCGGGGTAGAGGCCGATGCGCTCGGCGAGGCCGACGAAGAAGGCGAGGGTGGGGGGCGGGGGGATGAGGCGGGCGATGCCGTGGCGCCACTCGCCGGTGCGCTGGGCGTCGGCGAGGAGGTCGTAGGCGCCGCGGCCGGCGTGGGTGTCGAGGACGAAGACGGGGGCGGGCTTGCGGATGATGAGGCCGAGGATGGAGAGGATGAGGGCGTGCTTCATGCAGTCGGCGAAGTTGCCGGCGTGGAAGGCGTGGCGGTAGTTCATTGGTCAGGCTGGAGGTGGCTGGCGTGCGAGGAGTTCGCGCGCGTTGACGACCTCGGCGGTGCCGTATCGGGCCTGGGGGAAGTGACGGCGGTTGCCGGTGACGATGAAGTCTGCCTCGGCTGCGATGGCGCAGGCGATGAAAGCATTGTCGTCTGGATCCGGCGAGAGATCGACGGGAGGCGGCGTCGCGACCAACATGCCGAGCCGTTGTATCAGGGAAAGGGCATCTGCCACAGCGTCCGCCGGAAAACCAAAGGCAGCTCGGAGCATGACGCGCCGGTACTCACCGATGATTTCGGGGGAAAGGCAGGGAACGAAGGCCCTTGCGCGCACCGACCTGAGCACGGCGGCTTCGTTGCCGACCGGGTTCTTGAAGGCGGAAACGAGCACATTCGTATCGATGACGATGAGCGTCATCGTGCCGGAGCTTGCTCCTTTCTCATGTCGCGGCGGACCTCGGCGATAACGTCGTCGATCTCGTCCATGGACATGGGCGGCAGGTTCTGCGCCTCGACGTGGGACCAGATTCGATCGAATGCATCTGGCTGCGGGGCCGTCGCCCTTCGATACTCCTCGATGCTCATGATCACGGCGACATCCTGACCATCACGCGCGACGATCGTGCGCGCCGTATCGGAGCCGACCGATGCGATCAGTTCGTCCAGTTCGGCGCGGGCGGTCGCGATGTCGATGCGGCGGTCCATGATGCCCTCCTGAAGAGGCAATCTAGGCAGTCCCGGCCAGTTCCGCCAGCGGCCAGCGGGGACGGGGGGGGGTGTCCAGGGGGCTGGAGAGGCCGTGGCGCAGGCGTTCCAGGGTTGTCCAGGCGACCATGACGGCGTTGTCGGTGCAGAGGCGGATGGGGGGGGCGACCAGCGGGACGCCTGCGGTTGCGGCGACGGTGGCGAGGGCGGTGCGGATTGCGGCGTTGGCGGCCACTCCGCCGGCGACGACCAGCAGGCCGGCTTCCGGCATCATGCGGAGGGCGTTCGCGGCGCGGTCGGCCAGGACCGATGCGACCGCGGCCTGGAAGCCGGCGGCGATGTCGCTGGCGGCCTGGAGGGGCAGGGCGCCGGGGGGGAAGGATGCGATGCGCTGGGCGACGGCGGTCTTGAGGCCGGAGAAGCTGAAGTCGCAGCCGGGTCGGCCGAGGAGGGGGCGGGGGAAGGGTTCGCGGGCCGGGTCGCCGGTGGCGGCGAGGCGTTCGAGGGCGGGGCCGCCGGGCCAGGGGAGGCCGAGGAGCTTGCCGACCTTGTCGAAGGCCTCGCCGACCGCGTCGTCGATGGTGCCGCCGAGGCGCCGGTAGCGGCCGAGCCCTTCGACGGCGACGCATTGGCAGTGGCCGCCGGAGAGCAGGAGGAGGAGATAGGGGAAGGGTGCGCCGCCGTCGACCAGGCCGGGGAGGCGGGCGGTCAGTGCGTGGGCTTCGAGGTGGTTGACGGCGACGAAGGGGATGCCGCGCGCCAGGGCGAGGCCCTTGGCGAAGCCGGCGCCGACGATGAGGCCGCCGATCAGGCCGGGGCCGGAGGTGGCGCCGACGCCGGCGAGGTCCGCGACGGTCATGCCGGCGCGGGCCAGCACGTCCGCGACCATGGCGGGGAGGTGGGCGAGGTGGGCGCGGGCCGCGACCTCGGGGACCACGCCGCCGAAGGGGGCGTGGTCTTGCTGCTGGCTGAGGACGGTTTCCGCCAGCACCCGGCCATCGGCGTCCAGGACGGCCGCGGCGGTTTCGTCGCAACTGCTTTCGATGCCCAGTACGTTCCCCGGCACAGGCCCCGGCATGGCTTGCTCTTTCCTTGGCAAGTGCGATCTCATAGGACACGCCGATGCCCGATGCACTTCCCCTTCCACGCGGCCCGGCGATGCACCATGGGCGCGGCCTGCCGTTGCGCGTGGGCACGCGGGGGTCGCCGCTTGCGCTGACGCAGACGCGCATGTTCCTGGAGCTGCTGACCCGGTTCTGCCCGGTGCTGCACATGGGCGTGCACGGGCAACCGGTGTTCGAGGAGCACGTGATCCGGACCACCGGCGACCAGGTGCAGGACCGCAGCCTGGCGGAGATCGGCGGCAAGGGGTTGTTCAGCAAGGAAATCCATGAGGCGCTGCTGGACGGGCGCATCGATTTCGCGGTGCACAGCCTGAAGGATCTGGAGACCGAGCTGCCGGACGGGATCGTGCTGGCCTGCACCTTGAAGCGGGAGGATGCGCGGGACGCCATGATCCTGGGGCCGGACTGCCATCCGCCGGAGGCTGGCGACCCGTGGGGCGTATTGCCGGCCGGGGCGGTGATCGGGACGAACTCGCTGCGGCGGCAGGCGCAGTTGCTGCATGCGCGGCCGGATCTGCGGATCACGCTGTTGCGCGGGAACGTGCAACCGCGGATCGAGAAGGTGCGGCGGGGCGACTGCACGGCGAGCCTCCTGGCGCTGGCGGGGCTGAAGCGGCTGGGGCTGGTCGACGTGCCGATGGCGGTGCTGGATCCCGAGACGATGGTGCCGTCGGCCGGGCAGGGGATCGTGGGCATCACGACGCGGCGGGCGGATGGCGCGCTGCACCGGTTGCTGTCGGGGATCGAGGATCCGGAGGCGCGGGCGGTGTCGACGGCCGAGCGGGCGTTGCTGGCGCGGCTGGACGGGAGCTGCCGGACGCCCATCGGCGGGTATGCGCGGCTGCTGCCGGCGCTGGATGGGGCGGCGCCCGTCCTGCACCTGACGGGACTGGTCGCGCGGCCGGACGGGTCGTTCCTGCTGAAGCGGAGCGTGCATGGCCCGGCGGCCGACGCGGCGCGGATGGGCGACGAGCTGGGCGCCAGCCTGCGGGCGGACAGCCCGCGCGACATTCTTGGTTAGCCCGCCGAACGGCGTGGTGGATAAAGCGCGGCGCGGCGTCCTGGTCACCCGGCCGGGGGCCGAGGCGGGGGCGTTGGCGGAGCGGCTGCGCGGGATGGGGTTGACGCCCGTGGTGGCGCCGCTGCTGCGGATCGAGTCGTTGCCGTTGCGCGGGTCTGGCGCGTGCGCGGCGGTGCTGGTGACGAGCGGGAACGCGTTGCCGTCGCTGAGGGAGATGGGGGTGCGGATGGCGTTGCCGGTGCTGGCGGTGGGGGATGCGACGGCGGAGCGGGCGCGGTCGGCCGGGTTCACCGACGTGTCGAGCGCCGGGGGGGATGCCGAGGATCTGCTGGCGCTGGTACGGCGGCGGTTTCCGGCTGACACGGCGCTGCTGCTGGCGACGGGGCGGGGGCAGGGTGCGGTGCTGACGGCGGGGCTGCGGGCGGGCGGGTTCCGCGTGCATCGGCGGGTGGCGTATGCGGCCCGGCCCGTGGGGCGGCTGCCGGATGCGGCGATCGGGGCGATCGAGGGGGGCGGGCTGCGGGCGGCGCTGTTCCTTTCGGCGGAGACGGCGCGGGTTTTCGGGCGGCTGCTGCCGGTGGCGCTTCGCCCGGAACTGGCGGGGATCGAGGCGTTGGCGATCGGGCAGCCGGCGGCGGACGCGCTCGCCCTCTTGCCCTGGAGGCGGGTCCGTGTGTCATTAGGCCCCACCCTCGACCAGGTGCTTGCCTTGCTATGAGCGACCCGATCCCGACCGACGCCGCCCCGTCCGAACGCGCCCGCATCGAGGCGCCGCCGCCGCCCAAACGGCTGGACGCTTTGCCGGTGCTGTATCTCGTGGGGTTCCTGATCCTGGCGTCGGCGCTGATCTACCTGTGGCGGCATCCGTCGTTGCCGCGCAGCGTCGTGCAGGATTCGGCGAAGGTCGAGACGCTGCGGGGCGAGATGGATGCGCGGCGGCAGGAGGCCGAGGCGCTGGTGGCGCGGGTTGCGGCGCTGGAGGGGAAGGCGGCGCCTGCCGCCCCCAACCTGGGGCCGCTGGAGGCGCGGATCGCGGAGCTGGAGCGGCGACCGGCGCCGGCCGCCGCGGATCTTGGGCCCTTTGCCGGGCGGGTTGCGGCGCTGGAAGGGCGGCCGGCGCCGCCGCCGGTCGATCTTTCGCACATCGAGGCGCGGATCGCGGCGCTGGAGGGACGGCCGCCGGTCGATCTGCATCCCGTCGAGGGGCGGATCGCGGCGCTGGAGAGCCGGCCGCCGCCGCCGCCGCCGGATTTCCGGCCGGTCGAGGCGCGGATCGCGGCGATGGAGAAGAAACAGGCCGACGATGCGGCGGCGCTTGGGGCGCGGCTGGGCGCGGCTGAGGCGCAGGGCCGGCAGACGGCGGCGGGGCTGGGCGCCATCACGGAACGGGCGGCGCGGTTCGGGCGGTTGCAGGCGGCGGGGGCGGCGCTGGAGGCCGGGCAGCGGCTGGGCGAGATTCCGGGGGCTCCGCCGGCGCTGGCGAAGTTCGCGCTGGATGCGCCGCCGACGGAATCCGCGCTGCGGCTTTCGTTCAATGCGGCGGCGGAGGCGGCGCAGCGGGCGAGCCAGCCGGCGATCATGGACGGCAAGCCGTTGCTGGACCGGATGTGGACGCGTGCGCAGCAGTCGGTGACGGTCCGGCAGGGTGACCGCGTGCTGGTCGGCGATCCGATCGCGGGAGTGATCCAGCATGCCCGGCAGCAGCTGGATGCCGGGGACCTGGCGGGGGCGGTGAAGGCGCTGGAGCAGTTGGCCGGGCCCGCGAAGGCGGCGATGGCCGAGTGGGTGGGGCGGGCGCAGTCGCTGCTGGACGCGCGGGCGGCGATCGCCGAGCTGGCGGCGCGCGGCTGATGCGCGCCGTTCTGCTGTTCACGCTCGTCGCGGGGCTGGTCGTCGCGGGGGCGTGGTGGATCGCGGGCCTGCCGGGGAGCATGAGCGCCACGATCGCAGGGACGACGATCGAGGCGGCGACGCCGGTGGCGCTGAGCCTGCTGGCGGCGCTGTTCCTGGCGATCTACGTCGTGGTGCGGCTGCTGGTGGGGCTGGTGCGGCTGCCGCGGACGCTGGGGCGGGCGCGGCGGGACAGCAACCGGCGGCGTGGCGACCTGGCCGTGACCCGGGCGCTGACGGCGCTGGCGGCCAACGACACCGGGGCGGCGCGGCGGGAGGCGGACCGGAGCCGGCGGCTGCTGGGCGACACGCCGCTGACGCTGCTGCTGGCGGCGCAGGCCGGGCGGCAGGCGGGGCGGGAGAACGAGGCGGCGGAGATCTTCCAACGGCTGGCGGATCGTCCGGATGGGCGGCTGCTGGGTCTGCGCGGGTTGCTGCGGCAGGCGATCGGAAAGCAGGACTGGACGACGGCGGCGGCGCTGGCGCAGCGGGCGGAGGCGGCGCATCCCGGGGCCGCGTGGCTGACCGAGGAGCGGCGCTACATGGCGTTGCAGACCGGCCAATGGCGGGAGGCGCTGCGGCTGACCGGGCCGGCGCGCGGCCGTGGGGCGGATGCGGGGGCCCGGGCGGCGCTGGGGATCGCCGCAGCGCAGGAAGAGACGGACCCCAACGCGGCGCTGCGGCTGGCGAAGCAGGCGTGGGAGGCGGAGCCATCGTTGGCGCCGGCCGCGATTGCGTATGCCGAGCGGTTGCGGACCGGCGGGCGGGATCGGGCGGCGCTGGACACGCTGCGGCGGGCGTGGTCGCTGCTGCCGCAGCCTTCGCTGGCGGAGGCGTATGTCGCGCCGATCGCGGACCGGCTGGCGCGGATGCGGGCAGCGCAGGAGCTGGCGGCGGCGAACCCGGCGCATCCGGATACGGCGCTGATGCTGGCGCGGATGGCGCTGGATGCCGGGTTGACGGGGGAGGCGCGGCGCCATGCCGAGACGGCGCGCCGGGCGGGGCTGGATGCGCGGCGGGTGTGGGTGCTGCTGGCCGATCTGGCCGAGGCGGATGGAGACGCGGCGGGGTCGCAGGAGGCGTTGCGGCATATCCCTGCGGCGCGGCCGGACCCGGCATGGCAGTGCGGGAATTGCGGGACCGTCCACCAGGCTTGGCACCCGGTGTGCGAGGCGTGTGGGGTGCCGGGGCGGATCGGGTGGACGGACCGGGCGGCGGCGCCTTCGGGCGGGGTGCGGCTGACGCCTGCCGCTCCGGCGGCGATCGAGGGGTTCGGGTAGGGGCTGCGTCCGAGTGCAGGTTGGCACGGGGTCCCGGGTCAAGCCCGGGGATGACGGTTTTTGAGGCCCGGGGGGTGAAGCACTTCGGGCACGGGGAACAACGTGGTCACGGCGCTGGTGAGGACGCGCAGCTGGGTCGTGCGTCCGGGGTCGATGAGGCTGTTGCTCCGGCGCCGGCCGTGTACGCGTAGCAGGCCCTCACCCCGGCCCTCTCCCGATGGGAGTGGGCGTTGGGTCAGAAGCCGAAGGCGACGCGCTTGAGGTTGCCGCGCTGGAGGTTGCGGAAGCGGGCGAGGGCCATCAGGGGGAAGAACAGGCGGTAGCCGTGGTAGCGGAGGTAGAAGACCTTCGGGAAGCCGACGGCGGTGTAGGCGGCCTCGTCCCACTCGCCGTCCGGCTTCTGCATGCGGGCGAGCCAGGCGGCGCCGCGGGAGACGGCGGGACCGGATTCCCCGGCGGCCATGAGGCCCAGGAGGGCCCAGGCGGTCTGTGAGGGGGTGCTTTCCTTGTATTCGCCGGGGGGGGCGTCGGCGTAGCTTTCCTCGTCCTCGCCCCAGCCGCCGTCGGGGCGTTGCCGGGACAGCAGCCAGGCGACGGCGCGCTGGATGGTGGGGTCGTCGTGCGACAGGCCGGCGGCGTTCAGGGCGCAGAGGACCGACCAGGTGCCGTAGATGTAGTTGGTGCCCCAGCGGCCGAACCAGCTTCCGTCCTCCTCCTGCTCGCGGCGGAGGTAGTCGATCGCGCGGGCCATGGCGGGTTCCGACGCGTCGTGGCCGATCTGGGCCAGGAAGGAGACGCAGCGGGCGGTGACGTCGGCGGTCGGCGGGTCCAGCAGGGCGCCGTGGTCGGCGAAGGGGATGTGGTTCAGGAAGTCGTGGTCGTTGTCGGCGTCGAAGGCGCCCCAGCCGCC
>CAXTPG010000100.1:0-16015 GCA_964246015.1 uncultured Acetobacteraceae bacterium | reverse complement strand
TCACCGTCCCGTTCGTGTTGTAGACCGGGGGACCCGCGTAGACGTCGGGGCCCGACGAGATCGCCCCGTCCGAGACGGTGGTCGCGCCGAACGAGTAGGAGGTGCCCGCCTCGATGAAGCCCAGCCCGGTCAGGATCACCACCGCGCTGGTGCCGTCCTGTGCGACGGACTGCACCTGCAGGTCGGTGATGACCGGCACGATCTGCATGTAGAACAGGCCGTCGGCGAAGTCCGTGCGGGTCGACCCGACCAGCGAGAACACGGTGACGTCGCCGGTGTTCGCGTCGATGGGGACCGTGAAGTAGGCGACGCCCCGGGCCGTGTCGGCGCGGGAGACGACGATGTCGCGGGTGCTGCGGGTCCCGTTGATGTCGATGATCTGGAACGTGGCGCGCGCGGTCGCGGGGTCGAACGGCACGGGCAGCCCGATGACCTGGCCCGGGTTGGCCGACGGCGCGGTCGTCACCTCCGCCGAACCCGTCGCGGCGCGGATGTCGCTGGCGGCGCGGATCGTGAAGTTCACCACGATCGGGGCGGCCAGGCCGTTGCCGGCGCGGTCCTTGATGATCGTGGGATCGATCCGGAGCTGGTAGCTGCCGGGCGCCAGATAGGCCGACGGGATCACCGACAGCACCTGGCCGCCGCTGCGCGTGTCGATCGTGAACGCGACCGCGACGTCGTCCGTGGTGCCGGCGGTGCCGTCCGCGCCCTTCGTGGCCAGCTTGATGCCGGACGCGGCAAGCCGAGCCGTATCGATCGGCTCGTTGAACGCGACCTGGACCGAGCGCACGAAGAACAGCCGCGCGCCCTCGGCCACGCTGATGCTCGACACGGTGGGCGGGAAGGTGTCCGGCACGACCGTGAGCGTCGTCGCCGCCGAAAGCGCGGTGTTGCCGCCCGTATCGGTCGCGCGCGCCTGCACCGTGATGGTGGTGCCGCCGGCGGCGATCGAGGGCACGTCGACGAAGAAGTCGAACGGGAAGGCCGGGTCGTTGTAGACGACGGCGCCGTTGACCAGGATCTCGACGTTGCGGACCTGCTCGTCGTCGGTGACCGTCGGCGTCACGCGGATCCGGCCGCCCTCGATGACCTGGATGCCGGCCACGGACGGATCGACGTCGATCGCCTGTAGCGCGATCGACACGGTCGGCGCGACGCCCTTCCCGTCGAAGCCGAGATAGTTGACGACGTACAGACCCTGCGTGCCGTCGGCGACGAAGGCGATGCCGTTCGCAAGCGCCACGTCGCGCGGCGTGGCGGGCAGGGCGACGCGGGTGATGAACTTGCTGGTGTCGGTGGGGTCCGCGACGTTGATCACGTCCAGCGCGTTGACCCGGCCCGGCGAACCGACGGCGATGGCAAGGCCCGAGCCGTTCAGCGCCATCGCGCCGCCACCCAGGTTGTTCGCATCGACGCCCGAGATCAGCGTCAGCGCATCGAGGTTCGCCACGTTGACCGTCTGGAACCCGCCGGTGAACCCGTCGCCCATCGGCACATACAGCGTGCCGCCGGCCACCGAGAGGCGCCCCGCGGCGCCGCCCGCGCTGAAGCTGCCCCGAAGCGTCAGCACGTCGCCGACGATGCTGATCGCGCGGATGGTGCCGCTCGCGTCGATCGTGAACAGCGTGTCGCCGCTCGCCACCACGTCCCGCACCGTGCTGCCCGGCAGATCGAGCGTCTGCAGCAACTCGCCCGTCGCGATGTTGACGGTCGCGAGGTGGGTGCCCGCTGCGACATAGGCGATGCCGTCCAGCAGGACGACGCGGAGCGCCGGGCTCTCGAGCGCCACGGTCTGAAGCAGCCGGGGTGCCGAGGGGTTCGCGACGTTCACGATGGCGAGGCCGCTTGCCCCGTTCGCGACGACGGCCAGGTTGCGGACGGTATCGACGGCAACCCCGGTGGCGTCGCCCAGCAGCTTCAGTTCGCCCAGGATCTCGGGCTTCTTCAGTTGCGACACATCGACGATCGAAAGGCCCGCGCCCCCGGTCGCGACATAGGCGGTCAGGCGGGACGTGTCGGTTCCGCCGCCGACGACCGTCACCGCCTCGGCCGAACCCGTGATGCCCGCGACCGAGACCAGGCCCGTGGGCAGCGCGTTCGCGCCCGCGGGATTGAGCCCCTGCGCCAGCTCCGCGCCGTCCTTGACCCCGTTGCCGTTGGTGTCCGCCTTGTTCAGGTCCGAGCCGAGGATGAACTCGCCGAGGTCGGGGATGCCGTCGAAGTCGGTGTCGGGGCCGCCGATCTGGTTCAGCCGATGCTTGGTCGTCGTGGCGGCGCCGCTATTGCCGGTCGTGCCGGTCTCGATCCCGAACGCATTGTTGCTCGGCCGGTACATGTACAGGTTGTAGTTGGTGTTGGACGGCAGGAAGACCTTGAACTTGCCGGATTCATCGGACTTGCCGACGATATCGACGCCGTTCTCGATCTCGTACCGGTAGTAGATGCTGGTGTCGGTGCCGAGCTTGCTGCCGAAGGTCGGCTCGGGCACCAGGTCGCCGGCGGCGGCGGTGGCGAAGGGCATCCCGTGGCCCAGGACCATGTCCATGATCGCCTGGCTCAGCGCGGCCTGTTCGGCCGACGGCGCCTCGACGGTCTCGGACGCGGACGCTTTGGCCGCGACCTTGCGCAGGAACACGGTCGGACTGATCGTCAACTGCGTCTGCACGTAGATCTCGGCCTGCGGCCCCACCGTCACGCTGACGTCGGTCAACGGCGGTGGCCGGCCGGTCGCGATGTTCGTCTTCGCCTTGAGCTCGAAGCCCTGCAGGACCTTCTCGAACGGGTATTCCTTCGTCAGGAAGTTGCCGACGCCATAGGGAATCGCCGCGATCCACGGGCTTTTCACCTGCACGGACGCGAAGGCTTTCGTGCCGATGCCGATGGTCCCCTCGACCTCGGCCTCGACCCCGACCACGCCCTTGATGCTGATCTGGGCGGCAAGCGTCGCGAAGCCCTTCACGCCCAGCTTCGACTCGACGTCGAACAGCTTCTGGTTGAACTCCGGAATGAACTTCGCGGTCAGCGGCGAAACCGTGAACGTGAACGAGAAGTCGCCCCCGAACTTGATCGGGTCCTTCGGGACCGTGACGAAGTCCTCGAGCTGCAGGTCCTGCGTGTACGCAGTCCCGATCTTGAACGAATAGCCCGCCTTGAGCGGGATGAACTCCCCGGCGATGTTGATCCCGGCCTCGAACGTCACATCCTTGTCAGGATCCTTGTCGGGATCCTTGTCGTCGTCGTCCCCGTCGTCCGAGTCGTCGTCGCCGTCCCCGTCATCGCCGCTGTCGCCGTCGCCGCCGTCACCCTCGTCCTCGTTGCCGGGCGGCGTCAGCCCGTGCCAGCCCGGCGCCTTGATGCCACCACCCTCGTCCGACACCACGGTCAGCCCGTCGGCCGACACGGTCGCCGTGCCGTTGATCACCAGCAGGCCCGTCGTGTGATCGAAGCTCAGCACGTTGAGCTTCGTGCCCGGCTTCGCGTTGAACACGTTGGGGAACGTGATCCGCAGCGGCTCCGTGAACGCCGTCACCCCCGGCGCCTGGATCGTGATGTCGAACGTGTGCTGCAGCACGCCCGCCGGCAGCATGTCCTTCACCAGCTCGGCCGGGACCGTCGCCATCCCGATCTGCACGTTCCCGACCGGCTTGCCGTCCGCGCCCACGGCGCTGCCCGGCATGACGGTCAACGAGAAGCTGTTCCGCTGCCCCGCCGTCAGCTCCGGCGCGCTCGCCTCGTTCACCGTGATGACCGTCTCGGCCGTGCCGCTCACCGCCTGCAGCGCCGTGTTCGGGATCCGCGGCAGGTACACCTCGACCCGGCCCTGGTTCGCCGCCTTCGCCGTCTCCGTGCCGACCGTGTCCATCAGCGTGTTCACGACGCCCGGACGGATGTCCGCGCTCATGACCATCTCGGGGAAGAACGCGCCGACCGGCGGATTGGTCGCGGTCCGCCCGTCCACGGCGACCTTGACGGTCCCCGACGGGATGTTCGTCAGCTCGAAGAACCCGTTCGCGTCCGAATAGACGAACTGGTCCTCGCGCCCCAGGATGTAGATCTTCGCGTGCGCCACCGGCAGCAGGAACACGTCGTCCGCCGTGTGGATGATGCCGTCCGGTCCGCGCCGGATGTCGTCGAACGTCATCGGCACGAGGTCCGGACCCGGATCGACGATCCGCCCCCGCAGCGTCGTCCCCACCACGGGCGCCAGGTTGACCGTGGTATAGCGGAACGAGAAATCCCCACCCGGGGTCCCGTTGCGGTCGGCGTCCAGGAACGCGCCATCCAGCGCGGCCCGGATGCTCGACCCGATCACGTGCACCGTCACCACGGCCCCGTCCGGCATCGGCGCGTCGAAGAACAACCAGGCGAAGCTGCCGTCGGACGCCGGGACGATCGTCGCCGCCAGCCGCGTCCCATCCGCCGCCGTCGCGTAGAACGACGCATCGGTCAGCGTCGCCGCGTTCACCGCCCGGCTGAAATGCACCTCCGGACGCTGAGTCGTCCCCACGTCCGACGCCTCGTCCACCGGCGACGTGCGCGTGACGTTGAACGCGGCCAGCGCCTGCACCACAACGCCGCGCGTCAGCGTCGACACGTTGCCCGCCGCGTCCGTCGCCGTCAGCACCAGGCTGTGCGCGCCGATGTCCAGGTTGGCGAACGACAACGCGCTGTCGAACGCGCCCGTGCCCTGCGTGTACACCACGCCCTGCGCACGCCCGCCATCCACCGCCAGCGTCAGGGACACGAGGTCGGACCCGGTAGGCGCCGCGATGCCGGTCAGGCGGCTGGCCGACGTCAGCACCGCGCCCTCGGCCGGGCTCGCGAGCGTCAGCGCAGGTGCGACCGTATCCAGGCGGAAGCTGCGGCTGAACGACGCCGACACGTTGCCGGCCACGTCGCGCGTCGTGATCGCCACGCTGTGCAGGCCGTCCTGCGTCCCGTCCAGCCGGAACGCCGTCGTGATGGAGAACCGGCCCTGCGCGTCCAGCGTCAGCGCCGTCGCAGCGCCGTCATCGACCTTGTAGGTCGCAGACGCGACGCCCGAGATGTTGTCGACGATCGACCCGGCCAGCACCATGTTGGTCCGGCCCACCGGCACCGTCTCGGCCGCCAGAACCGTCGGCGCCTGCGTGTCCTGGCTCAGCGAGAACCGCGCCAGCGCCGCCTCCGCCACCTGGCGGCCCAATGCCGCGCCGGCGGTGTTCGCGGACGAGAAGTGGATGCCGGCATACACCCGGCTCCGCCCCGCCTCGGCCGCAGCCGCGCTGAAGCTCGTGAAGCTGCGCGTTACGCCCGGCAAGGTCACCGAGTTGGTCGAGAAGGCGGTCGCGTCCCCGAACGTCGCCGCAAGAACGGTCGCCGCAGCGTTGCTGAACGTGGAATGCCCCGAAACGTAGTCGGGGTGGGGCGGTGCGATCAGCAGCGGAGTCCAGGCCGGGTCGGCCGTGGTGGCGGCGTTCCCGTCCAGCGCCGCGTCGTGGATCGCGGTCTCCGGGCGCCAGAACCCGTAGGCGTACTTCGCGTCCCACGCCGCGATCGCCGCATCGGCCATCGCGACGTTCAGCTTGGCGAACAGGCGCACGTTGTCGGCGAGGCTGTTGCCCTTCGCCAGCGCCACCTGCTGCGCGATCTGCACCCAGTGCCCGGGCGGCGTGTAGCTGCCGCGGCCATCGGCCCAGAACTGCGCCTGCTGGGTCTGGTCCGCCGTCCGCGTCGTGCTCGTGGCGCTGCCCAGCGACTTGATCTCGTTCAGCTCCGCCGCGTACTGCTCGGACGTGATGTCCAGCGGCGGCGCCGGGCGGAACTGGTCGGCGCTGGTCAGCGCGAAGGGCGTGACGGAACCCCACTGCGCTTCCTCGGCCACCAGGTACATCGGCCCCGTCGGGCGCCACTTCCCGGGCAGGTCGCTGCCGGCGAAGTTCACGAACTCCGTCGATCCGTCGCCCAACCGCGTCTGATAGACCGTCAGCCCGATATCGAGGCCCAGCGCCAGCGCCGCCGTCTTCGCCGCGCCCGCCGGCACCGTCGCCGCCGTCGCCGCAAGGATCGCGTCGAACGTCGCCGCCTGGTTCGGGAAGATGTTCACGAGGACGGTGTGCGCCGCCTTCGCAAGCGCAAGCTCCAGCGACACCGCGCCCGGGTTGGCCCGGCTGACGACGAACGCCGCCGTGCCCTCGATCGCCGCAAGCGTGTCGAACTGCGCCAGGCTGACCATCGCCAGCACCCGCGTCGCGTCCTCGGGATACACGACCGACTTCTGGATCGCCGCCAGCGTCGCCTGGTTCCAGATCAGCGTCTGGTCGGCCGAGACCGCCCCCTGCCGCGTCACGATCACCTGCCGCTGGCTGGTGTTGCCGGCCGCGTCCGTGACCGTCGCCATCAACGTGTTCGCGCCCTCGACGAGCGCCACGCCGCCCACCTGGAACGCGCCGCTGCCGCCCACGAGCCCGGTCTGCCCGGCGACCCGCACCGTGGCGCCCGCGGTCGCCGTTCCGGTCAGCGCCACCGTCGCCGCGCTCGTCGTGTTCGTCTCGGGCGAGCCGGACGCCGCCGTCAGCGACAGCGCCGCGATTACGGGCGTCTGCGTCAGCAGCGTGAACGAGACGTCGAACTTCGACAGGTTGCCGTTGCGATCGACGGCGGTCAGGTGCAGGACCCGCGCCCCGTCCGTCAATTCGCCGCCCAGCACGGTCGCAAGCCGCGCCGCCGTGAGCGTGAACTTCCCGTCGGCGCCGAGCGTGTCGGTCAGGTCCGAGAAGTTGGCGGCCGTGGTCGCGTCGAAACCGCCCTTCAGGCTCACGATCGGCGTCGCCGACGTCGCCTGGCCGACGATCGTCGCGTTGTTGGTGATGCCGTCCAGGTACGAGGCCCCGGTATCGCTCGCCAGCTCCGCCGTCAGCGTCACCGCGTCGATCGTGCGGACGCCCCACACCCACGCCGGGGCGCCCGTATTGGCGGACAGCGCCGTGAACGTGGAGGGCGGCAGCGTGGCCGGGTTGGGCACCGCGACCCCGTTCGCGTCGTACGGCACGTAGCGGCCCAGCACGTCGCCGGTCAGCACGCCCACGAGGTTCCCGGTCGAGTTCGCGGCGAGGTCCCGGGTCGATCCGAACGTGGTCGGCACGCTGCGGTTGCCGATCGTGATGCTCTGCGTCGCCTGGTCCCAATAGGTCTGGCCCTCGCTCACGATGCGCCATTGCGGCGTCAGCGCGCCCTGCTGCTGCACCGACACGCGAAGGATCGCCAGCGCGTCGGCCGAGGTGACGCGCCCGTCGCCGGTCAGGTCCGCCGCGATATACTGGTAGGGGGAGACGGGCTGCTGCGCCGTCGCGGTCGCGGCATTGGGGTTCACGCCCACGCCCAGGCGTAGCGCCGCCAACGCGCTGGCCGACGTGATCGTCCGGCCAAGCTGGGACGCCGGCAGCGACCCGGTCACGGTGTAGGTGCCTGCGTCGAACCCGGACAGCGCGAAGCCGCCATCCGTGCCGGTCACCGCCGTGGCCGAAGACGAGTCGCCCGTGGCCGTGACCGTGAGGCCCGAGAGCGCCACGTGCGTCGACCAGCTGTATGCGGTCCCGGACAGGGAGGCGACGCCGCCTGCGGCCGGCGCCATCGGGTCCATGGCGTCGATGAGGGCGGCATCGGCGGCCGCCGCCGGCATGGTCGGCATCGCGGCGTCCGGCGCCAAATCCAGCAACGCCGCGTCGATGTCCTGGACGATCGCGACCGGGGCCGGGTCCGCAGCCAGGGGATCGGCGGGGCTGGCGCTGAGCAGCAGGCGCGGCTCCAGCGCCTCGAGCAGCAACTCCGCTCGTTCCGTTACGGGATTCGATTCGATTTTGCTGCTGCGGCCCTTGCGGCGCCCCTTGGCAGGTCCGGCGAATTCTTTCGCGGTCCAATCCATAGGAATATCTCCCATTTTGGAACCCATTAAAATGGGCGGGTTCCCACTCGAAATCAGGCACGTCAGTAATCTTTACGTTACCTAACGAAGCATCAACATTACGTCAATGAACTTTGATGTCCGCCCGGCGAAATACGCGCGCGCGCCATCCGCGCCCGCTGCGGACCCAGCCGCTGGCGCAGGGCCGCGTCGGCCGCGATGCGCTGCAGCCGGTCCAGGATCCGCAGCCCGACCGCCCGGTGCCCATGGGTCCGAAGCACGTCGGCCTTGCCGCTTGCCGCACGGGCGCGGCTCCGCTGGGGGTTGTCGAGCGCCTCGCCCAGCACTGCGGCCGCGTGGTCCAGATCCGGCTCCGCCCAGTGCTGGCCGCGGGCGTGCGGATACTCGTGCCGCCGCACCGGCACCAGGCGCTGCCGCACCAGCAGCGCGTTCTCGTCGGTCATGAAATCGACGTTGCCGGACCAGCCGGTGCCCATCGCCAGCCGCCCCAGCGCCATCGCCTCGCCCAGTCCCCGTCCGAACCCCTCCGACCGGTGCAGCGACAGGAACACGTCGCACGCGTTGAGCAGGCTGCGCACGCCCAGGCTGTCGAGCGGATCGGCGATGACGCGGACCCGTGGCCCGCGCAGCCGCGCGCCCCAGTCCGCAAGCCACTCCGTCGCCGCCTTCTCGCCGTGCTTCACCTTCACGACGAGCTGCAGGTCCTGCAGCCGCCGCTCCCGGCACAGCCGCTCGAACACCAGAAGCGCCGCCTCGGGGTTCTTGCGGCGCGCGAAGGAGCCGACGTCGAACATGGTCAGCAGCACGAACGCCGACTCGCTCAGCCCGAAGAACCGCCGCGGCAGCAGCGCCCCCGGTTGCGCCTGGACCGACTGGCCCACCAGGTGGCTCGCCACGCCCGCCGCCGCGAGCGAGCGCTGGATGAAGGCGGACAGCGCCCAGACCTCGTCGAAGCCTTCCAGCAGCCTGGCCCATTCCGCCGGGTAGGCCGGCAGCTCCCAGGCGGGCACGACGACGTTGTAGCCGGCCGCGAACCGGCCGCGGCGGCGCTTCAACGCCGCCAGCACGGGCTCCACCTCGTCGCCGTTGATATGAAAGATGCGGATCCCGCCGGGCAGGGCGTCGATCTCGGCTGACCCGAGCAGCGCCGCATACTCCGGATCCCCCCGGCGCGCGCTGCGGAACACGTCGTACACCCGCGCATCGACATGGACGGCCCGGCAGGCCGACAGGTGGCTGCGAAGCTGCTGGCCCATCCCGATCGGCGCATAGGGGTGCCCGACCAGCGTCACCGGCAGCGCCTCCGGCGACCCGTCCAACGGCGGCAGGTCCGCCGCGTCCCGGTGCCGGCTCACGCCGCCGGCCCTGTCACGCCGTCGCGCAACGCCTCGAGCCACCGGTGGCCATAGCCGTGATCGGGCTCCAGGTGCGCGCCTTCCGCCCATTCGTTCCAGGCGTTGACGAACAGCAGCCGCTCGTCGCCCATCAGATGCTGCCGCACCGCCTCCACCCGGTCCTCGACATGGGCGCGGAACAGCTCCGGCGTCGCACCCTCGAAGCTGTCGCCGCCGCGCGGCTGGCGCGGGGTGTTGTCCCACCCCGGAAAGACGGCGGGATAGCGGGGATAGGGCACGGTCGGCGACTGGCTGAGTGCGGCCACCGTCTCCGGATAGCTGTAGCGGTTGCCCTCCCAGTCGTCGCGCAGGACGTGCACGGGGTGCGGGGCGACGACCGCCCGGCCGTGCGGGGGAAACTCCACGGCGGCATCGAAGCCCAGCCCGGACGGCGGCACCGCGCGGTGCACGGTCTCCATGCTCTCCACGTAGACGAGATGCACGCCGGGGAACCCGGCCTCGGCGAAGGCCCCCCGGCAGGCGGCGGCAAAGCCCGCGGGGTCGGGCAGCAGCAGCACGCGATAGACCAGGAACAGGGGCCGGCCGTTGACGCGGATGTAGCGGGGGTCCTGCGCGTGCGCGACGGCGTCGGCGATGACGGTGGCGAGGGTCGCGTCGTCATAGAGCTGCTCGGCCAGCAGCTCGCCGGTGCCGCCGTCCCAGCGGCGCGTCCAGTTCTCGTTCGCCCAGCACAGGCACCACTGGAACGGGATCGACGGGTCGGCGCGCACCACCTCCAGCGGGCGCGACAGCACGCGCTCGCCGCCCAGGTTGTAGTAGTAGACGCAGAAGCCCTCGATCCCGTACCGCCGGGCCAGCTCGGCCTGCGCTGTCAGGGTCTCGGCCGAGCGCAAATCGTAGAACCCGAGATCGGACGGCAGATGCGGCTGATAGTGCCCGGCATAGCACGGCCGCGCCTTCACGACGTTCGTCCACTCCGTGAAGCCCTTGCCCCACCACAGGTCGTTCTGCGGCGTCGGATGGAACTGCGGCAGATAGAACGCGAGCGGCCGGATGCGATCCAGCCGGTCCAGCAACGGTCCCCAGCGCTCCGTCAGCCGCTGCTGGTTGCGGACGATCCCCTGCGCCTTCCGCACGCGCGACCCGCGATTCGTGGACACGCTGAGGTGGTGCACGACGACCGCCTCGTGCACGTAGCGGATCCGCTGCCCCGCCTCGATGAAGCGCAGGCAGAGGTCGACGTCCTCGCAATAGGCGGGGTGGTAGCGCGGGTCGAAGAGCTGGTCGCCGACCAGCGACCGCCGCACCATCAAGGCCGCGCCCGAGCAGTAAACGACGTCGCGGTCGTAGCACCAGGCGCCCTCGTCCGGGTCCCCGCCCAGCCCCGCCATGCCGCTGGTGCCGTCCGCGCGGACGAAGCAGCCGGCCTCCTGCAGGCGGCCGTTGGGGTAGATCAGCTTGGGGCCGGCCGCGGCGATGCCGCGATCCGCATCCATCACCGCGACCAGGTGGTCGAGGGCGCCCGGCTGAACCTGCGTGTCGTTGTTCAGCACCAGGACGTAGGCCCCCCGGCACTGCAGGAAGGCCGCGTTGCAGTTCCGGATGAAGCCCGAGTTCACGGGCTGGCGCACGATCCGCAGATTGGGCACCGCCGTCAGCGACGCCACGGCCGGATCGGTCGAGGCATCGTCCGCCACGATGACCTCGAACGACACGCGCGTCCGGCTGCGGGACAGCGCCACCAGGCATTCGACGGTGTAGTCCAGCTCGTCGAACATCGGCACCAGCACCGACACGCGGGGCACGGGCGCCGCGGCCAGTTGGATGCGCGCGAGGTTCGCTGCGGAGGCCTTGCCCGTGATCAGCCGGGGCGGCCCCGCGCGGACGGCGCCAACGCGATCGTTGCGCGCGCCAATCAGCCGGCCGCGCATCCGCTCGTACTCGGCCCGGCACTCCTCCGCCTCGATGGGCGGAACCGTCGCGGCGTCCACGGCCGTGGTGGCCGCGGTGCGCGCCGCGATCGCCAGCCGGCCCTCGCGCAGCCCGTACGTGAGGAAGTGGGCCAGCGGCGGCACGCCCGACCGCGCCACGTCCGGGTATCGTGCGCGGTACGCGCTGCCGTCGAACTCCGGCGACGGCGTGCGCCCCTGCCGGTCGCCCAGGATCGCGAAGTGACGCAGCGCGCCCATCGCGTCCCGGGGCGTGTCCTCGTGCGTGCGGACGTACCAGGCCGGGTCGAAGTACGGATTGGGGCGCCAGCCCTGCGCCATTCCGGCCGACAGGTAATGGCGCAGCGCGGCACGCTGGGGCGCGTCCCGGCCCAGCGTGTCGCGATACAGGACGGGGTCGAAATAGGGGCCGGGGCTGGCGAGGTCGTATTCCAGCAGCTCGATCAGGGCGGCGAGGCTGTAGGGCTTGCCCAGCGCGTGCGGGTCGGCCGACACGATGTGCTGCAGGTCGATCAGCGGGTGGGGCATCCGAAGCTGGGCGAACCCGTACTGGATGAAGTGCAGCAGCGGATCGGCCCCGGTCTGCGCCACGTCCTGGTTCATGACCGTGTAGGTCAGACGGTCGAAATACGGCGACAGCTCCGGCCGCTCGGACACGTCGAGCGCGAGGTAGCGCACGACGGCGCCCAGGTCCGAACGGGATGCACCCATCGCGCCCCGGAACATCGCGTCGTCGACCAGCGGGGAGCACAGCGCGAGGTGCGCGTCGCGCAACGCCTGGTGGCCCACGGACGCCGCCGCTTCGGTCATCGGGCCGTCCGCGGCTGATCGGGACCGGCGCCGTCCTGCGCTCGGTCGCTGCGGAGGATCCTGTTCCAGTGGTTGATCTCGTCCTGCATCGCCGGGTGCGGGATGCGGCCCTCCGCGGCGCCCGCACGCACGTAGTGCTCGGCCGCGCTGGCGATCTCGCCCCGCTCGATCGCCGCCGCGATGTCGGGATAGAGCGCGAGGTAGAAATCCTCGTCGATCTTCGGCGGCGCCCCCATGCGGCCCTCGAAGTAACCGGAGTCGATCATGTGCCGCCGGGCGTTCGGGATGCGCCCCTCCGCCAGGCCCTCCGCGAGGTCGGGATACGTCTCGGCATAGAACTGGGGCGAGAAGGGCTGCGACCGCACCAGCGCCTGCAGCAGCGCGCGGAGCAGCTCGGTATCGATCGCGATGCGGGACTTGCTGTTCAGCCGCTCCCGCGTGATGCGCAGGGACTGGAGCAGCAGATCGATGTGGGGAACGTAGCTCCTGGACGTCATCCCCGCTCCTCCGCGCCCTTCACGCCGCCACCACTCACGCGTTCGTGTGGCCGGGGTCGATCCTGCCCCAACACGCCGGGCCTTAGCAAACCGGCGCGCTTTCGCCGTAGCCCAGCGCGGCGCGTTCGGCCCCGCTCATGCCATGCAGGTCGCGGCCCCAGCTCACCCCCTCCCGCAGCACCCGCGCCGGCGTGCCCGCCGCGACGACGCATCCCGGCAGCGGCGCGCGCAGCAACGCCCGCGCGCCCACGATCGACCCGGCCCCCACCCGCTCGCACCCCAGCAGCATCGCCCCCTGCCCCAGCCACACGTGCCGCTCCAGCACCGTCGTCACCGCGGGGCGGCTGAGCAGGCGCCCCGACGACAGATCGTGCATCGCGTGCATGTCGTGGTTGCGGATCCAGGTCTCACCCGCGATCAGCGCGTCGTCGCCGATCGCGACGGCCTGGTCGGCGCCCTCGATCTCGACCGAAAGCTCCACCGCCGTGGCCTGCAGGCCCCAGAACAGCATCTGCCGGTGCGAGCGCAGGAACGCCGTCCGCAGGCCGACATGGCCCTTCTCGACCCGGTTGAGCACGATGGCCGCGTCGTCGCCCAGCACGCGGATGTCGGCCTCGATCGTCCCGCCGCCGGCATTGTCGATCACCAGCAGCGCATCGCGCCCCTCCGTCCTGATATGGACCCGGCCCACGGGCCGCCCGGGATCGGTCACCACCACCATGGGCTCCGCCGGACCCGTCGCGGTGATGCCGAGCGCGACCGTGTCCGGGTCGAACCCGCTCAGCATCATGAACGGCCGGCTGGCGTAGAAGGCGGCGGTCGCGTCCGTCGTCTGCGGGTCGAGCAGCGCCGCCAGCCGGGCCTCCCCGTCGCTCGTCAGCCCTGGGATCATCCCGCGCGTCCCTCCTCGCCCGGCCCCATCGAACAGCAATTCGGCGCCACGCACCAGCGCGGGGCCTGCCTTCCTTGCTATGCCGTCCCCGGAACGTGTATCTGCCGGGCATGCAACGCTACACGACCGTGCTGGTCCTCGCGGCGGCGCTCGCAAGCCCTGCGGCGGCGGCCGACCACGCCTGCCTGATCGAGCCGCGGCAGGTGCTGAAGCTCGCTGCCCCCGTCCAGGGCGTGGTCGCGGCGGTGGAGGTGGACCGTGGCGACCGGGTGCAGAAGGGCCAGGTCGTCGCCCGGCTCGACTCCGACGTGGAAGAGGCCGCGGCGCTGATCGCACAGGTGCGCGCGGGCAACGACACCGCCGTGCGGTCCGGCCGCGCCAGGCTGGAGTTCCTGCGCCGCAAATTGACCCGCAACGAGCAGCTCCGCACCACCGATGCCGTGAGCTTCGCCCAGATGGACGAGGTCCTGGCCGAAGCGCGTGTCGCCGAGGCCCAGCTGCGCGAGGCCGAGCTGAACGTCGCGATGGCCCGGCTGGAATCCCGCCGCGCCGACGGCATGCTCGCGCAACGCCGCATCCTGAGCCCGATCGAAGGGATCGTGACCGAGCGCGTGCTGGGCCCCGGCGAGTTCCGCAACGACCAGGCGCACATCCTCGTCGTGGCCGAGATGAACCCGCTGCGGGTCGAGACCTTCCTGCCGATCGCGATGTTCGGCCAGGTGAAGGTGGGCGACCGGGCGGAGGTGATGCCCGAGGCGCCGGTCGGCGGCACCTACCCCGCGACCGTGAAGGTCGTCGATCAGGTGCTCGACGCCGCCAGCGGCACGATCGGCGTCCGGCTGGAGCTGCCCAACCCCAACCTGCTGCTCCCGGCCGGCGTGCATTGCAGGGTGCGCTTCGTCACGTGACGGCGGCCGACCATGCCGCGGCGCTGGCGGAGATGGAGCGTGCGATCGACCTCGCCCGCGGCGGGAACGACGCCGCGCTGGCCTCGGCACGCGACCTCGTCGGACGCTTCCCCGCGGACCCCACCTTCCTGCACAAGGCCGGGGTGGTCAGCCAGCTTCTCGGCCGCGAGGACGACGCGCTGGCGTATTTCCACCGCGTGCTCGGGGTGCTGCCGGGCTTCCCCTACACCCTGCTGGAGATCGGGAACACGCACCGGCAGGCCGGGCGCAAGGCCGAGGCGCTGGGCTGGTTCGAGCAGGCGGCCCAGCCGGGGCCGGTCGCAACCCTCGCCGCCGCCCGCGCCGCCCGGCTGGCGCGCGAACTGGACGAGCCCGGACGGGCGCTTGCGATCCTGGAGCGTGCGTGCCGCACCAGCCCCGGCGATGTGGACCTGCAGGCGCACCGGGCCGAGCTGCTGATCTACCACGACCGCCGCGACGAGGCAGCCGATGCCTACGCACGCGTTGTCGCCAGCCCGGCCGCGGCCCACGCCGACCACATCGCCTACCTGTATCTCTTGTGCGAGCTGGGGCGATACGATGCCGTCCTGTCGCACGCGGCCGGGCTCGATCCGCCACCCGGCTCCGCCCTCGGCACGCACGCCCGGTTGCTGAGCGCCCATGCGCGCCTGGCGGCCGGGCACGATCACGCCGCCGTCGCGCAGGCCGCGGCGGCAAGGGAAGGGTCGGACCGGTGGCTGCCGCCCGACTCGGTCCTGGCCCGCATCCGCGGCGCGATCGCGGACCGGGAGCCGTTCTCGCTCGTGCGGTTCGGGGATGGCGAGGCGCGGTTCCTCGCCACGATGGACCCCAGCCTCAACCCCTGGCTGCAGCCCGCCGACGCCCTCGCCGTCGGCCAGTCCATCTGGACGAACTGGTTCGGCGTCGCCCTGAAGCACGAGGACCCCGCGAACCTTGCCCGGCTGCACCAGGCGACGCTGGACGCGATGGCCACGGCCAGCGTGCTGGGGGTGCCGACCGCGGCCCGCATCGCGCGCGACCGGCTGCATCGGGGCTACCTCGCGACCCTGGACCGCCAGGTCGGGCGCCTTCCGCCCGGCCCGATGTTCACCGACGCGTCGATCGCCGGGCGGCTGCACCAGTCCAGCCCGTTCCTGGAAGCCCTGCTCGACGGCCTGGACAGCCTGACCGTCATCGGGCCGCACCCGGGCCTGGCGGCGCGGCTGGCCCGCCGCTTCGCGATCCCGGAACCGACCGAGATCCTGGTCCCCGGGGAGCTGCGCCTGCCCGACGAGGCGCGCGGCCACGGCGGGCGTCACTTCCCCGACGTCTTCGACACGGTCCTGGCCTCGCTCCGCCCGGCCCGTCGGGGCGCCGTGTTCCTCGTCGCGGCCGGGCTGCTCGGCAAGGTGTATTGCGCCCGGGTCAAGGCGCTGGGCGGGATCGCGCTCGACGTCGGTTCGGTCGTGGACGCCTGGATGGGCTACGACACGCGGCCGGGCCAGTTCGCGGCGCTGCCGACGTGGCGCCTGCCGGGCTGACGTCCGTCACCCCGGCCCTTGCATTCCCCGCCGCACCCCGTATAAGCCGCCGCTTCCCTGCCGGGGTGGTGGCATCCGCCCCGGCTATGCCCATTCCGGGCCGACATCAGCCATAGGGGCCAGCACATGCCATTGTATGAATGCGTGTTCATCGCACGCA
>CAXTPG010000099.1:0-16192 GCA_964246015.1 uncultured Acetobacteraceae bacterium | reverse complement strand
AGCGGTCGACGAAGATGGCGCCGCTGTCCTTGTCGATCTCGTACTTGACCTGGGAGCCCTGGGGGATCTCGATGACGACGTTGATGTCGTGGGGGGCGTCCTTGCCGGGGGGTATCCTGGTCACGTCCATGGTCGTATCCTGAATGGTGCGGGGGGCGGTATAGCCGTGCCGCCGCGCGAGTGCCAGACGCGCCTGTAGCTCAGTTGGTTAGAGCGGGCCGCTCATAACGGCTTGGTCGCAGGTTCGAGTCCTGCCGGGCGCATTGGCACCGTCACGGGATCACGGGCGCAGCGCCTCGTCCAGCTTCGCGGCCAGGGCCTGGATGGTGAAGGGTTTCTGCAGCAGCACGGCGTCGCGGGGGAGCTTGCCGTCGGTGGCCGGGTCCTCGGCTGTGAACCCGCTGGCATACAGGACGGGCAGGCCGGGGCGGCGGCGGCGGGCCTCCAGCGCCAGGGCGGGGCCGTCCTGGCCCGGCAGCAGGACGTCGGTCAGCAGCAGGGCGATTTCGGGGTGGGCGTCGAGCAGACGCAGCGCCGCCCCGGCGTTTTCGGCTTCCAGCGCCGCGTGGCCGAGCTCCCGCAGCGCTTCCGCCGAATAGCGGCGGACGCCGGCATCGTCCTCGACGACGAGGATGGTGAGCGCGTCGGCGCTGGCAGGGGTCTCGGCGGCGGGTTCATCGGGGGCGAGGGCGGCGCCGTCGAAGCGGGGCAGGAAGAGCGAGACGGTCGTGCCGGCGCCGGGCGCGGTCTCGATCTGCAGGTGGCCGCCGCTCTGCTTCACGAAGCCATGCACCTGGGAGAGGCCGAGCCCGGTGCCCTGGCCCTGCGGCTTGGTGGTGAAGAACGGCTCGAACGCGCGGGCGGCGATGTCGGCCGGCATGCCGGCGCCCGTGTCCGACACGGAGAGGCGGACATACTCGCCCTGCGGGACGTCGGGGTGGTGGACCAGGTCTTCGGCGTCGAGGACGGCGTTGGCGGTCTCGATCGTGAGGCTGCCCGTGCCCGCGTGGGCGGCGATCGCGTCACGGCCGTTGACGGCGAGGTTGAGAAGGGCGTTCTCGAGCTGGTTGGGATCGACATGGGCCTGCCAGACGCCGCCGGCGAGGACGGTCTCGACGCGGACGGCGTCGCCCAGGGTGCGGCGCAGGAGATCGGACATGCCGGTGACGAGCTGGTTCGGGTCCAGCGGCCGCGGCATCAGCGGTTGGCGGCGGGAGAAGGCAAGCAGACGCGCCGTGAGCGTCGCGGCCCGGGCGGCGCCGTCGAGCGCGTTGTCGAGCAGGCGGCGGGACCGGTCGTCCGGCGAACGGCGGCGGAGCAGGTCGAGGCTGCCGATGACGATCGTCAGCAGGTTGTTAAAGTCATGCGCGATGCCGCCGGTAAGCTGGCCCACCGCCTCCATCTTCTGGGCCTGGCGGAGCTGCTCCTCGGCGGCCTCCCGGGCGGCGGCCTCGTCGCGGAGGCGCTGGTTGGCGGCTTCCAGTTCGGTCGTGCGGGCCGTGACCTGGGATTCGAGGTCGCGCGTGGCGAGGACGAGGGCGCGGGAGACGGCGTCCACCTCGGCGATGGGCGAGCGGATGCGGGCGACGGGCAGGCCGCTGGCCGCGGCGGCGGCGGCGCGGGCAAGGCGCTGGAGCGGGGTCGCGACACTGGTCGCGAGCGCCCATGCAAGGATGACGGCGATCCCAAGGGTGACGACGCCGGTGATGGCCAGGAGGGTGATGGTGCTGCGGAGCGGCGCCTCGACGAGGGCGATGGGCACGCCGATGACGACCCGCCAGCCGGCAAGGCGGAGGCGGTGCATGGCGATAAGGACCCTCGTGCCGTCGAGGGTCAAGCCGATCCACAGGTCCCGGTCCCCTGCCGCATGGGCGACGACGTCGGCGGTCGCGGTCTTCCCGACGAAGCGGTCGATGTCGACGGTGCGGGCCACGACGCGGTCGTTGGCGTCGATGACGGACGCCAGCCAGCCCGGCGGCAGGCCCTGCTTCTGCATCAAGGTCGAGAGGTATTGCGGTTGAAGGCTCATCGCCAGCACGTAGGCGACCTGGCCGTTGCGGATGACGGGGAACTCGACCGCGACGGCGGGCTGGCCGGCGGAGCCGCCCGTGAAGAGGTTCGAGACCGCGGTCGCGCGCGTCGCGATGGCGGCCTGCATGGTCTCCATGGAGCCCATGCGCGGCAGCGGGGCACCGAGGGGGCGTCGGGTGTTGACGACCTGCTGACCGTCCGGGGTGGCGAGGACGACGGATTGGCCGAGGGTCCCGGCGACGGCTTCCGCCTGACGCTGGAAGGCGGCGAGGTCGTGACGGTCGAGCGCCGGAGAGGTGGAGAGGGCGAGGAGGGCCGCGGCGAGGTTGCCGATCTCGCGGTCCAGCGCCTCGGCGGCACGGATGGCGGCGGCCTGCGCGGCGTCCTGGGAGCGGGTGCGCTCGGCGGTGGCGATGCGGTCGAGGAGGACGGCGGAGAAGACGAGGCCGGGGAGGACGAGGGCGAAGACGATGCCGACCAGGATGAGCCGGACGGGCCAGCGCCGGGGGGCGCGCGGGGGGTCGTTCGGTCCGGTATCGGGCATGAGCGTGTGGTGGGTAGCATCGGGCGGGGGCCGGTGCCATGCGTGGCGGGCCGGGTTCACGGAAACGTTCCTGTCCGGACGGCCTATGGGCAGGCGCGCGATCAGGCTGTACGGGATGGGCATGATGAGCATTTCGGAACGGATTCCCCGCGTCGCGCTGGTGACGGGGGGCGGCAAGCGTCTGGGCCGGGCGATCGCGGAGGGGCTGGGCGCGGCCGGGTTCGCGGTCGCGGTGCATTGCCATGAGAGCCGTGCGGAGGCGGAGGCGGTTGCGGCCGGGTTGCGCGCGAGGGGTGGGCGTGCGGCGGTGGTGCAGGGCGACCTGGGTGACGAGGCGGCGGTGGCGGCGCTGGTGCCCGCCGCGGCCGCGGCGCTGGGGCCGGTCGGCGTGCTGGTGAACAACGCGAGCGCCTTCGACCGGGACGAGTGGGACGACGCGACCCGGGCGAGCTGGGATCGGCATATGGAGCCCAACCTGCGGGCGCCGTTCGTGCTGATGCAGGCCTTCGCGCAGGCGCTGCCGGCAGGGGCGGAGGGGGCGGTGGTGAACATGCTGGACCAGCGCGTGTGGTCGCTCACGCCGCATTTCGTCTCATACACCGTGTCCAAGGCGGCGCTGTGGTCGTTGACGCAGCAGATGGCGCTGGCCCTGGCGCCTCGCATCCGGGTGAACGCCATCGGGCCCGGCCCGGCATTGCCGAGCCCGCGGCAGAGCGAGGCGCAGTTCGCGGAGCAATGCGCGGCGGTGCCGCTGGGGCGCGGGACCGGGCCGGAGGAGGTGGCCGCCGCCGTGCTGGCGTTGCTGGGCCTGCCCTCGGTGACGGGTCAGATGCTGGCGTTGGACGGGGGACAGCACCTGCAGTGGTCGCCGTCCCGCGGCGGGGCGATGCCGGAATGACCGGCATGGTGGGCCCCGGCGTGCGGCACGTGTTCCTGCGGGACATGCTGCTCATGGCGTCGATCGGGGTGCATGCGCACGAGCTGGCAGCGCGGCAACGTGTGCGGGTGAACGTCGATCTGGCGGTCGCGGAGGGCCAGGAAGGCGGCGACCGGCTGGCGCGCGTGGTGGATTACGAACGTGTGGCCGAGACGGTGCGGGGGATGGTGGCGGCCGGGCACATCAAGCTGGTGGAGTCGCTGGCGGAGCGGATCGCGGCGGCGTGCCTGGAGGATGGCCGGGTGTTGCGGGCGCGAGTGCGGGTGGAGAAGCTGGATGTGTTCGCGGACACGGGGTCGGTGGGGGTGGAGGTGGAGCGGGGCCGGGGTTAGGACGGGCTTTGCTGCATTTCGTCCACCTGGGCGGCTTGACTCCCTGCGTTTGCAGCGGGATGCGTGTTCATCTTGAAGCCGGAACCCCGGCGGCTTTGCAAAATGCTTTGAAGACAGTCTGTTAAGCAGGGCTGCCTGGTTCTGCGGCAAACCGTGGGGAACCCCGTGAAATCGACACGAGACTGTCATCCACGGGGGTTTGCCCACAAGCTTATCCCCAGGAAGCGGGGATGGATTGTTTTCCCCTGCTTTCGGGGTGCGGGCTTGAGGTCGAGGGCGGTTGGCGCCTAATCAGCGGTCCGATGCACGAAGACCCCTCCCTCCCGTCCGGCGCCGCCGCCATCGAGCGTGCGCTGCTGACCATGCCGCTCAGCCCCGGGGTGTACCGGATGCTGGATGCGAAAGGGGAGGCGCTGTACGTCGGCAAGGCACGAAGCCTGAAGAAGCGGGTGACGAGCTACACGCAGGTGTCGCGCCTGCCGGAGCGGTTGCGGCGGATGGTGTCGGAGACGGTCTCGATGGAGATCGTAACGACGCATACCGAGGCCGAGGCGCTGCTGCTGGAGGCGAACCTCATCAAGCGGCTGAAGCCGCGGTTCAACATCGTGCTGAGGGACGACAAGAGCTATCCGTGGCTGCTGCTGACGGAGGATCACGCGTTTCCGCAGGTGACGAAGCACCGGGGGGCGCGGACGCGGAAGGGGAGCTATTACGGGCCGTTCGCATCCGCCTGGGCGGTGAACCAGACGGTGAACGCGATGCAGCGGGTGTTCCTGCTGCGGTCGTGCCAGGACACGGTGTTCAGCAACCGCAGCCGGCCGTGCCTGCTGTTCCAGATCAAGCGGTGCAGCGCGCCGTGCGTGGGGCGGATCGGAACCGAGGATTATTCCAAGCTCGTCGACCAGGCGCGGGCGTTCCTGTCGGGCAAGGCGGGGACGGTGCAGCAGGAGCTGGCGGCCGAGATGGAGCGCGCGGCCGAGACGCTGGAATATGAGCGGGCGGCGGCGGTGCGGGACCGGATCCGCGGTTTGACGCACGTGCAGGGCACGGCGGTGATCAACCCGGCCAGCCTCTCGGACGCGGATATCGTCGCCGCCCACCAGATCGGCGGTCAGACCTGCGTGCAGGTGTTCTTCGTGCGCGGGGGGCGGAACAACGGCAACCGGGCGTTCTTCCCGACCCACGCCAGGGATGCGGAGGCCGAGGCCGTGGTGGCGGCCTTCCTGGCGCAGTTCTATGACGACAAGCCGCCACCGCCGGCGATCCTGCTGAACGTAGTCCTGGCGGAGCAGGGGCTGCTGGCGGAGGCGCTGTCCCTGAAGGCCGGGCGGCGCGTGGAGTTGAGCGTGCCGGCGCGGGGCGAGAAGCGGGCGGTGGTGCTGCACGCGGAGACGAATGCGCGGGAGGCGCTGGAACGCAAGCTGGCGGAGACGGCGGGCCAGGCGAAGCTGCTGGAGGCGACCGCAGGGGTGTTCGGGCTGCCGGGGGTGCCGGAGCGGATCGAGTGCTACGACAACAGCCACATCATGGGCGCCAACGCCTATGGCGTGATGGTGGTCGCGGGACCGGACGGGTTCCAGAAGAACGCGTACCGCAAGTATTCCATCCGGGGGCCGATCGCGCCCGGGGACGACTTCGCGATGATGCGGGAGGTGCTGGAGCGGCGCTTCGGCCGTGCCTTGAAGGAGCAGGCGGCGAGCGACGCGGGGGAGGGTGCGGCGCCGGCGGTGCCCGACCTGCTGCTGATCGACGGCGGGGCCGGGCAATTGAGCGCGGTGCGGGGAATCATGCAGGATCTGGGGATGCACCAGATCCCGGTGGTGGCGATCGCGAAGGGCCCGGACCGGGATGCGGGGCGGGAGTGGTTCCATATGGACGGGCGGGCGCCGTTCCAACTGCCGCCGCGGGACCCGGTGCTGTACTACCTGCAGCGGGTGCGGGACGAGACGCATCGGTTCGCGATCACGACGCACCGGGCGGGGCGCAGCAAGGCGCTGGTGACGAGCGAGCTGGACGAGGTTCCGGGCGTGGGTTCGGCGCGGAAGCGGGCGCTGCTGAACCATTTCGGCTCGGCGCGGGGGGTGAAGCAGGCGGGGCTGGCGGACCTGGAGAACGCGCCGGGGATCAACCGGGAGACGGCGCGCCGGGTGTACGCGCATTTCCACCCGGGGTGATCAGGTCTGCGGTGCGCCCCGCGCCGCGTCGATCATCACGCCCGAGAGCAGGCCGTAGGCAGCGGCCCAGGCCGCCCCGACCTGGGGCGTGAAAGCGGGCCCCAGACCCTTCTCCAGCGTCCACAGCAGCGCGGCGCCGACGGTCCCGTACTGCGCCTCGGTCACGCCATAGGCGACGTGGCGGCGGGCCAGGTCCTGGGCCCGGGGGACGATCGTCTCGGGCCGGGACAGCCCGGCGACGACCATCGCCAACGCGGCCATCAGCTTGTTGCCCTGCAGCGCCATGTCGCTCTTGGCAAAGAGCGGGACGGCGCTGGGATCGGTTTCGAACAGGCGCGCATAGAACAACTCGGCCGCCTGCGCCTTGATGGGGACGACCTGGGCGAAGCTGGTCTGGACGAGTTCGATCTCGGAAGGCGTCATGGCGCAGGCTCCCGTGCCGTCGTTGCGGGGAACGCACCAGTCGCGCGCCGCCGAGTCAAGGCTTTACAGCCCATCCGGCCCGACTACCCTGCCCCCGCAGGGAGAACGACCATGAACAAGTTGGACATGCAGGGCCGGGTCGCCGTCGTGACCGGGGGCGTGCGGGGAATAGGGCGCGCGATCGTGGAGCGGATGGTCGCCTCGGGCGCGACGGTCGCGGTGTGGGACCTGGACCGCGCGGACATCGCGGGCACGAGCGGCGAGGTGGTGGAGCTGACCGACGAGGCGGGTGTGCGCGCCGCCGCGGCGGCCACCGTGGCCCGGCACGGCAAGATCGACATCCTGGTCAACAACGCCGGCATCACGGGCGGCAACGCGCCGACGTGGGACCTTCCGGCGGAGCAGTGGCGGCGGGTGCTGGAGGTGAACCTGGTGGCGCCGGTGCTGACGTGCTCGGCGGTAATCCCGGGCATGATCGCCGAGGGGTATGGCCGGATCGTGAACATCGCGAGCGTGGCGGGCAAGGAGGGCAACCCGAATGCGAGCCATTACAGTGCCAGCAAGGCCGGGTTGATCGCGTTGACGAAGTCGCTGGGCAAGGAGCTGGCGGGGAAGGGCGTGCTGGTGAACTGCGTGACCCCGGCGGCGGCGAAGACGGACATCTTTGCCCAGATGTCGCCGGAGCATATCGGCTACATGCTGTCGAAGATCCCGATGGGGCGGTTCGTGGAGGTGGGCGAGATCGCGGCGCTGGCGTGCTGGCTGGCGACGGAGGATTGTTCGTTCAGCACGGGGGCGGTGTTCGACGTTTCGGGGGGGCGGGCTACGTATTGAGGTCGCCTCGGCGCCCCGGACCTGCGCTTATGCAACGAGGTCCATGAACCAGTTTTCCGGAGAGCCCGGCACATGGAAGCGCGGGTCCTCGGTCAGGATCGGCGCCAGCTCGCGAATGCGCTCGCCGAACGACCGCTCGATCTTCTCGACGGCGCTGGCCACGCCGGGGAGCGCCATCAGTGTGGCGATCTCAGCATCCAGGGCCGGTGCGCAGGTCCGTGCGCGATCGTCCACCACCGTCCCGTCGATCAGATGGGAGGCAAGGAAGAAGTTTGCGTGCTCGGCGGTGAAGAACGCGGCGGATGGACGCAACGCCAGAGCCATGTCGCCACGGCTGCTTGCGCGGCGCAGCAGGTATTCCTGTGCTGACTTTGCCGAATAGTGGTTGATCCAGGCGTCCTGAACCTCGGCCGTGGAGGAAAAGGCCGCGGCATCATTCGCCCGCGATTGCGGGTGGGCTGCACCCGTGGCCGTGGTGAACGCGAAGCTGGTGTACCTGTCCCAGACCGGATAGTGGCAATGGGCGTGAAGGAAGGTGTTCGGCCTGAAGATCGCCTTGATCAATGGATTGGCGCCAGGGGAGCGGCGCTGGAAGCGTTCGGTGACCGGACGCGACGACCAGCGAGTCTCGGCCGAAGACCCGAAAATCTGCCAACTGAGGGCGATAGCGTCCGTCTTGACCGCCTCACGCGCGCTCAGGAAGTCGGGGATGGACGCGTATTTGACCGTGTCGAACACGATGAATTCGTCGAGATCGATGACCGCAGCCCACCGATAGTCCAGCACGTCCGGCAGGAGCTGGAACGCATGCCCGTACGCCTTGTACTGCGGGCTGATGCCAGGAGCGGTCGTATTGCGGATCCAGTTCACGACCCCGGCCTCCGCAAGTGCCGTCAGCAGCTCGTCCGACCCGTCATCGTTGTCGTTCGTGTACAGGAAGAACGCCTCGACGCCGACCAGGCGATGATAGGCCAGCCATTCCACAAGATAGAGGCCCTCGTTGCGGGCCGTCGCGACCACGCACAACGTGCGCGGGGCCACTACATCGCGCCGTGCCGCAGCGTTCAGTGTCTGACCGAGGCTGACATATTCTCCGGAAAACCCGGCTTGAGCCAGATGATCGAGATCGGCGCCGATCGCAAGCGGATAGGGCTTCCTGCGTCCCGCCTGGTCGGCGATGAACGTGGCGAGGGCAGGAAGCGCGTCCGTCGCCCAAACATCGTCCGGCATGTATCGGGCGAGCCGGCGTGCGGCGTGCGGGTCCTGGCCGATCTCGCGTCCCAGCCAGAACACCTCGTCGATACGCAACGCCCGCAGCGCCGCGATCAGGCCGAACGCAGGTGCCTCATCATCCGTGCGGAGAGTCTCGAGCGCGCCGGCCGGGGAGACCGCTCGCCTGAACGTTGCATCGAGTTGCAGGAGCCGTTCCTTGAATCCAGGCTGGTCGGCGTTCGCCGGGACGAAGCGGAACTGCTCCCATGGTCCCGCGGCGGTTCTGTTCGCCAATAGGGGGCTGGGCTCGCCGTTCGGCTCGGCACAGACATAAAGACCTGAAAACGGCTGACGGAGCCGGTACTCGTTCGTGCCGACCCGCTCCGCCCGCAAACCGATGGCATCCTGCGGCGGACCGTCTCCCTCGATCGCCAAGCCGGTCTCGCCGGCTGGCACCAGCACGCAATACCGATGGGTGTCCGGGGGAAGCCACACCAGCACAGCGAGACGATCGGGGTCGTCTGATGGCCCGTGGCAGACAAGGCCGGTGGCGCGGTCGAGTTGAAGCGTCGTCCCGTGGGCGGTTGTGAGCTCAAATATCTTCACGTGTTACCTCGAACAGCATTCTGCTCACTGTCGGTCGCCCGGGAGGATGCCCGGTTTGGGTCCTATCGCTGCGCGCAAGCCGCGAGCAAATAGCCCGGAAGGTGAATCAAGCGCCAGCCCTGCCGCGAGTCATGCTGTTCGGCACGATCGGTTCAGAACGCCCCGGCGTGGGTGCGCGGGAACATCGCGCTCAGGCGGGCCTGCAGGTCCTGGCGCTTGTAGGGCTTCATCAGGAAGTCGACGCCGGGGCCGGTCACGTCCTGCGCGGCCAGGCTGTGTTCGGTGAAGCCGGAGGTCAGCAGGATGCGGGTGCCGGGGCTGCTGCGGCGGACCTGTTCGGCCAACGCGACGCCGTCCATGTCGCCGGGCAGGACGATGTCGGTGAACAGGAGGTCGAAGGGCGGCTCCGCCTCCAGGTGGCCCAGTGCCGCGTCGGCGGAGGTGGCGGAGGTGACCTTGAAGCCGAGCGCGCGGACCATGCGGGTGACGGTCTTGAGGACGCTGTCCTGGTCCTCGACCACCAGGGCGCGCAGGCCGCCGGCGTTCCATTGCGGGGTGGCGGCGTCCTCGGGCTCGGCCTCGTCGCCGGGGCCGGAGGCGACGGGCAGGAACAGGCGGACCGTCGTGCCGCGGCCCTCCTTGCTGTCGATGGTGACGTGGCCGCCGGACTGGCGGGCGAAGCCGTAGACCATGCTGAGGCCCATGCCGCTGCCCTTGCCGGCCTCCTTGGTCGTGAAGAACGGTTCGAACACGCGGGACAGGAGGTGGGCGGGGATGCCCTCGCCGCGGTCGCCGACGCTGATGACGACGTAGCGGCCGGGGGTGACCTCGTCCTGGAAGCCCGGGCTGTCGGCGCGGAGCGTGACGGAGCGGGTTTCCAGCACGATGGTGCCGCCACCGGGCATGGCGTCGCGGGCGTTGATGACGAGGTTCATGATCGCGCTGTCGAGCTGCGCCGGGTCGACCATGGCGCTGCCGCCGTTGTGGCGCAGCAGCACCTGCAGCTCGAACCGCTCGCCCAGCACGCGGTTGAGGAGGGGGCGGAGGGCGCCGAAGAACTCGTCGGGGCGGACACGCTCGGGCCGCAGCGTCGCGCGGCGGGCGTAGGACAGGAGCTGGCTGGTCAGCTCGGCGCCGCGGACGGCGGCGTGGAGGGCGGGGGCCAGAACCTCCTGTAGCTCGTGATCGGGGGGGAGGACGTCTTGCGACTCCTCGAGGTTGAGGATCACGACGGTCAGCAGGTTGTTGAAATCATGCGCGACGCCGCCGGTAAGCTGGCCCAGGGCACGCAGCGACTCGTTGCGCAGCAACGCATGCTCGGCGCGCTTGTTGTCGGAGATGTCCTGGCTGTAGCCGAACAGCTCGACCACGTCGCCCGCGTCGTCGAGGATGGGGCGGACCTCGGCGCGAAGGTGGCGGACCTGGTCGTCGGGCAGCTTGACGCGGTATTCGAAGTTCTGCGCGGCGGCGTCGCGGGCGGCGGCGGCCAGGGCGGCGCGGACGACCTCGCGGTCATCGGGGTGGATGCGCTGGACGAGGTCGTCGGCTTCGGGCCCCTGGGTGTCGCGAGGGACGCCCATCAGCTCGAACATCTCGCGCGACCAGCTTACGTCCTGGCGGTCGACGGACATGCGCCAGGTGCCCAGGCGGGCGAGGCGCTGGGCTTCCGCCAGTTCCTCGGTGCGGGCATGGAGTTGCAGGGTGCGTTCGCGCAGCATCTCGTTGGCGTGGCCCATGTCGCGGCGGGCGGCCTCGAGGTCGGTGACGTCCCACAGCACCGCGAGCGTCGCGTCCTGCCCGGCATAGACCGTGTCGTGCACGAAGGCCCGGACCTCCAGCACGCTGCCGTCGTCGCGCATGTGCGTGGCGGACTTGCCGTTCTGCTGGGACAGGGGCGCGCCATCGGGCGAAAGGTCGTCGAGGGTCTTTTCCAGGAAGTCGGGGCGGGACCAGCCGTACTGGATGATGGCGGCGTCGTTGACCTCGATGAAGCGGCGGGTCTGGCGGTGCAGGACGACCATGGGCAGCGGATTGTCCTGGAACAGCATGCGGAACGAGGCCTCGTGCCGCCGCTGCGCGGCCTCGGTGCTGCGGCGTTCGGTCACGTCGCGCTGGATGCTGATCCAGTGGGTGGGCAGGCCGGCCTCGTCGGTGATGGGAGTGAGGTCCATCTCGGCCCAGAACTCCGATCCATCCTTGCGGACGTTCAGCAGCTCCGCGCGGGCGGGCTTCCAGCGGCGCATCTCCTGGCGCAGGCGGGCGACGGCGGCCGGATCGGTGTTGGGGCCGTGCAGCATGCCGTGCGGCTCGCCCAGGACCTCGTCGAGGGCGTAGCCGCTTTCGCGGCAGAAGCTGGCGTTGGCGTAGACGATGCGGGGGCCGGGGGCGCCAAGCGGCCCGGCCTCGGTGATCAGCACCGCGTCGTTGGCGCGGTCGAGGGCGGTGCCGAGCAGGCGCATGCGGCGCTCGGCGGCCTTGCGGTAGAGGGCGGGGCGGACCAGGCGGACCATGGCGCCGACGTCCTCGGCCACCGCGTCGAGATCCGGGCGGGCGGTGTCGAACATGAGGACGATGCCGAACCGCTCGTCCAGCAGGTGGATGGGGTGGATCACCTCGGCGCGGAGGCCGCTGCGGATCGCGTCGGCGATGCTGGCGTACAGGGACTTGGCGCCCGGCCCCGGGGGCGCCTTCGCCTCGTCGCCCGAGAAGACGAGCGTGCGTGCGGTGCCGCTCTGGATGGCCATCGCGGCGTGCGACGTCTCGGGCGTGGCGGCCAGGGCGGCGGTGCGGGCGAAGTAGTCGCCCAGGCCGGATTCGTCGTTGTAATGACAGACCTCTTGCATGATGCCTGAGGCCGAGGCGAGCTTGCCGACGTAGCCGGCCGTCGCGCGGTGGTGCTTGCACAGGGCCACCAGCATGCCGGCGAGCGCCAGCTCGCAGGATTGGGCGCGGATGACGGTCGCCTCGATCTGCTCGGTGCGGGCGCGGCCGCGGGTGGAGCGTCGCTGGGCGTCGGCGTCCTTCTCCCGCTCGACCATGCGCGCCGCCAGCGCGGCGAGATCGACGAGGGCGTCGCTGTGCTCGTCGGACAGGCGGGGGCGGGGCCTCGTGTCCATGACGCAGAGGACGCCGAGGCTTTCGCCCTTGAGGCCGGTGAGCGGAATGGCGGCGACGAAGCGCAGGGCCGGGGCGCCAGCGACGTTGGGGCTGTGCCAGAGCCGGGGGTCCTGGGTCGCGTCGGGGATGACGGCCGCGGCGGGTGTGCCGTCGAGCTGCCGGGCGATGTCTTGCAGGCGTTCCAGTTGGGCGGGTGCGAGGCTGAGCGCAGGGTCCGCCCAGGCGACGTAGGGCGCGCCCAGGGGACCGGCGCCGCCGATCAGCCCGATGCGGGTGCCCGCGATCCGGGCGGCCAGCCGCACGACGTGGAGGAACTCGCCCGGCGGCGGGGGGCCGTCGCGGCGGGTGGCCCTCGGCTCCCCTGAACTATCGTCCATGCGGTCCAACATCCCGATCCGAACCCGGAACCCCTCTCCCAGCATACGCCCGAAACGGGGCCGTAACGTCAATCGCTTCGGCCCTTATAGCGCAAGCGAAGCCCGGCTGTCCCGCGCCCCAGTGCTTTCGGGCAAATCACCACGTTTGGCAAAGCTTCCTGACTTGCCGCAGGGCGGTGATGGGATGGAGAACGGGGCATCGCGCAGCCTTGCTCCTTCCGGGACATAGTCATGAATTCGAGACAGATGCGGCCCGAGTCCATCCGTTTGGGACAAGCCGGTTGTAAGGTGGGGTCCCCGCATTGTCCAACGCCAGGCCTGCCGGCGGCGCCGCGATGAGCCGGACCGGGCTTGTGGTGGCCGAGGGCCTGTCGCTGATGCGGGACGGGCTGGCGATGCTGTTGGCCGGCTGGCCGCATGGGCCGGTGCGGATGGCGGGGACGCTGGACGAGGCGGTCGGGCTGCTATCCGCCGACCAGGCGGCGGTGCTGCTGCTGGACGAAGAGCTTCCGGGCGGCGGCACCGAGGCGACGCAGGCGCTGCGCCGCCGCTTCCCGGGCCTGCGAATCGTGGCGCTTGCGGCGCAGGAGTCGCGGGATGGCGTGCTGCGGTGCCTGGCGGCAGGGGCGCACGGGTATGTGGCGAAGACCGCGTCGTTCACGGAACTGGCGCGGGCGATCGAGGCGGTCCGGGCGGGCGGAGTCCATGTCCCGGCGGCATTGGCCGGCCCGCCTGGCACACGGCCCGCGGCCGTCGCGCGGCCGGGTTCCGGACGCATCGGGACGTTGACCGGGCGGCAGCGGGATGTCCTGTTGCTGCTGGCGGAGGGGCGCTCCACGAAGGATATCGCGCGGACGCTGGACCTGGCGGTCTCGACGATCAAGGTGCATCTGGCGGCGCTGTACCGGGTGTTCGGCGCCCGCAACCGGGTGGAGGCGCTGTGCCGCGCCGGGTGCCTGCCCGGCCCGGAGCGGACCGCCGTCGAGGCCGCGTCGGGGAATGTCATGATGCGGCAGGAAGGGTTCCGGACGCTTGATCCATGGCCCGCTCCGGCGTTCATTGATGCAGAACAGGCTCGCAGAGGAGCGTTCCGATGAACCATCCCACCATCTCCACCGCCGTCACCGGGCTTGCGATCCCGATCCTTGCCGCGCTGCTGGCCGCGGCGCCTGCACGGGCGACGCCGCTCGGCTACTCCAACGGGCTGGTAAGCCCGGCGGTGGTGATCGACTTCAACGGGCTTTCGGACGGCATCGACATCGGCGCCACCTATGCGGGGCAGGGCGTCACGTTCGGCGGGCTGTATGTCAGCAGCGTGCTGGGCAGCTCGTTGCCGCCCTCGGTCGCACCGGCGGCGGCCAACTTCCTGGGCCAGACGACGAACGCCACGTTCACGATCAGCTTTTCCGCCGCCGTGAGCGATGCGGCGTTCTTCCTGGACACGGACGGGTTCGGCACGACGATCACGAGCAGCCTGGGCGGGACGAACCAGGAGTCGGTGACGGCCGGGAACTACAGCAACGTGAGCGGCAACTTCTTCGGGTTCACGAACAGCAGCTTCGACCTGATCACGGTCGTCGTGTCGGGCACCGGCACCGCGGTGATCGACAACCTGCAGATCGGCGCGGCGATCGATGTGCCGGAGCCGGGGTCGGCGATCATGGTGGTGGGTCTGGCGGGGCTGCTGGCGTTCGGCGGCCGTCGCCGGGGCGTCACCGGGTAGGCGCTCCCGGTCGGGCGTCCCCGGTCAGGCCTCCCTGGTCAGGCGTCTGGGGATCAGCCGCGATCGTGGAGCCAGGCCTCCAGCAGGGCCAGGTTCCGGAGGTTGGCCTTGAAGGCCATGTCGAACAGGTCGCCGAGCACGGGCACCGTGCCGCCCACGACCTCGACCGCGACGTTGGTCAGCATGCGGCCCAGGAGGGCGTTGGGGGCGCCCATGCGGCGGGCCTCGTTCACGATGTAGAGGGACACGAGGCCCATCACCAGGTCGCCGCTGACGGGCGCCAGGCCGATCAGGCCGTTGATGCCGAAGCGGAAGCGGGTGCCGGGCAGGACGAACTGCGCGTCAAGCAGCCAGGCGAGCTTGCGGAGCCGGGCGAGGCGGACGGCGGGATCGACGGTGTCGGCGAAGAAGGCGGTGGCGGCCATGGCGCTCCCCTGCAGGCGATGACGGGACGCGCATGTGTGTGACGTGCCGCCCCGGGACAAGGGGGGGCGCGGGATCAGGTCGGGAGATGGCGGGCGATGTAGGGCGGAAGCTGGAAGGCTGCGGCATGGACCTCCGGCGTCCAGTATTGCGTCGTCCCGATGATCCCGGCGGCGGCGGCGCGGGCCGCGATGGTGGCGGCGTCGATCCGGTCGAGCCCCGGCGCCTTTGCCGCGAAGCCCAGCGCCATGAGGCCGCCGACATAGGTCGGCACGGCGGCGACATAGGCGGTGACGTGGGGGAAGTGCCGGGCGCGGCGCAGGCTGGTTTCGCGCAGCTCGTCGGCCTGCATGAAGGGCACGCCGCACTGGTTCACGACGATCCCGCCGGGCCCCAGGATGCGGGCGCAGTCGGCGTAGAACGCGTCGGTGAACAGGGATTCGCCGACGCCGACCGGGTCGGTGCTGTCGACGATGATGACGTCGTAGGCTGCGTCCGCCGCCTCGGCCACATGGCGGATGCCGTCGCCGACGATGACGGTCGCACGCGGGTCATCCCACGCGTCGCCGGCGATGGCGGGAAGGAACTGCTTGGACAGGCGGATGACGGCGCCGTCGATTTCCACCATCGTCGCGGCCTGCACCGTGCGGTGCTGGAGCACGCGGCGGAGGACGCCGCCATCGCCGGCGCCGATGATGAGCACATGGCGTGCATCGCCGTGGGCCAGCAGCGGCACGTGGGCGATCATCTCCTGGTAGGCGAACTCGTCGGCCTCGGTGATCTGGATGCAGCCGTCGAGGACGAGGACGCGGCCGTGGGATGCGCTCTGGAAGACGACGATGTCCTGGAATTCGCTCCGTTCGCGGGCGAGCACCTCGCGCACCTCGAACCGCTGGCCCCACGCGGGGTAGAGCGTTTCGTCGAGCCATTCTGTCATGATGGGTCCTGCGGACGGGCGGGTGGCGCCGGGTTCATGGCCCGGCGCCGGTCCGGTCTAGGCGACGCGTCCGCGCCGTTCTTCGTTCAGGTCGATGCGGCCGGGTTCGAAGGCGGCACGCAGCACCGGGATCGCGTCATGCGGGTCGCAGGCGCCGCACATGAAGATGTCGATCGCGGCGAAGTTCCGCTCCGGCCAGGTGTGGATCGAGATGTGGCTTTCGGCCAGCACGACCACGCCCGACACGCCGCCATTCGGGGTGAAGTGATGGAAGTGGCTGTGCAGGATGGTGGCCCCGGCCTTCACCGCCGCTTCCCGGAGGGCAACGTCGATGTGATCGGGGTCGGACAGGTTCTCCGCGTCCCATAGGTCGATCAGGAGGTGGGTGCCGGCGAACCGTTCCCCGTCCTTCTCGACAAAATAGTCCTTCCGATCCTCGTTTTCGGAACAAGGAATTGCTGCAATGATCGTCTGGTTTTCGCTCGGAAGTTCCGAGACCATCCCCAGTTGAGCAAGTGCGTT
>CAXTPG010000098.1:0-16300 GCA_964246015.1 uncultured Acetobacteraceae bacterium | reverse complement strand
CCATCTACCCGCTGCTGAAGGACAACTACGCGCTCGACTTCGGCCAGATCGGCCTTCTTACCCTCGCCTTCCAGCTCACGGCGTCTCTCCTGCAACCGCTCGTCGGCATGTTCACCGACCGCAAGCCCCTCCCCTACTCCCTCGCCATCGGCATGGGCGCCACGCTCTGCGGCCTGCTGCTGCTCGCCCAGGCCTCCCATTTCTGGTCCCTGCTCCTCGCGGCCAGCCTCGTCGGCCTCGGTAGCGCCGTCTTCCACCCGGAGGCGTCCCGCGTCGCCCGCCTCGCCTCCGGCGGGCGCTTCGGCATGGCGCAGAGCGTCTTCCAGGTCGGCGGCAACCTTGGCTCCGCCATCGGGCCGCTGCTCGCCGCCTTCATCGTCATCCCCTACGGCCAACGCAGCGTCGCCTGGTTCTCCGCCGCCGCCCTGCTCGCCATCGCTCTGCTCACCGGCGTCGGCCGCTGGTACCACGCCCGCATCCCCGCCCGCCGAGCCTTCGCCGCACCCCCGCCCGCCCTGCTGCCACGGGGGCGCGTCGCGGTGATCCTCACGGTCCTGGTCGTGCTGCTGTTCTCGAAGTTCTTCTACGTCGCCAGCATCAACACCTTCTACACCTTCTACGTCATCGAAACCTTCGGCGTGTCCGTCCAGGCCTCGCAGGTGCTGCTCTTCCTCTTCCTCGGCGCCTTCGCCGTCGGCGTCGTCGCCGGCGGCCCCATCGGCGACCGCATGGGCCGCACCCGGGTCATATGGTTCTCCATCCTGGGCGTCCTCCCCTTCACCCTCGCCCTCCCCCACGCGAACCTGCCCATCACGGCCATCCTCACCGTGATCATCGGCCTCATCCTCGCGTCCGCCTCCTCCTCCATCCTCGTCTACGCGCAGGAACTCCTGCCCGGCCGCGTCGGCCTCGTCGCCGGAGTCTTCTTCGGCTTCGCCTTCGGCCTCGGCGGCCTCGGCGCCGCCCTCCTCGGCGAACTCGTCGACCACACCAGCCTGCGCTTCGTGTTCAACCTGTGCTCGGTTCTGCCGGCCTTGGGCATCTGCGCCGCCCTGCTGCCCGATCTCCGCAGAACGACCGCGTAGGGTGGTATGACCCTTCGGCATTCCACCACGCACGTCCCCTCAAGCGCTGGCCGCCCGTCCCTCCTCCCACCGCCCCCGCCACGCCGGCAGCCCCAGGTTCTCCCGCAACGTCGTCCCCTCGTACTCCCGCCGGAACACCCCCCGCCGCTGCAACTCCGGCACGACAAGCTCGACGAAATCGTCGATCCCATGCGGCAGATGGGTGGGCGTCAGGTTAAACCCGTCCGCCCCGCCCTGCTCGATCCACTCCTCCAGCACGTCGGCGACGTCCGAAGCCGTCCCGATCACCTGCAATCCCCCGCCCCCCGCATGCGCCGTGTAGAACTGCCGGATCGTCATCCCGTCCGCCCGCGCCTTCTCCCACCACTTGTAGGCCAGGCTCTTGACCGGGGCATTGACGGGTTCCGGCACCGGCCCATCCAGCGGATACGACGACAAATCGCCCATCTGCACATAGATCTGCGCCAGCCCCACCAGCGGATCGATCAGCTCCTGCAACTGGTCGAACTTCGCCTGCGCCTCCGCACGGGTCCTGGCCACCAAGGGCACAAGCGCCGGCATGACCAGCAGATGCGCCGCATCCCGCCCATACTTCGGCAACCGAGCCTTCAACGACCGGTAGTACGACTGCGCCGCCGAAAGCTCCAAAGCCGACGCATACACGACATCCGCATTCGCCGCCGCGATCTCCTGCCCGGCCTCGTTCGCCCCCGCCTGCACCAATATGGGCCGCCCCTGCGGCGTCCGGTCGACGTTCAGCGGCCCCCGGACCTGGAAATGCGGCCCCTTGTGATGCAGCGTGTGCAGCTTGGCCGGGTCGTAATACTGACCGCTCGCCTTGTCCCGCACGAAGGCGCCCGCCTCCCAGCTCTCCCACAACCCTGTCACGACCTCGACGAACTCGCGCGCGCGGTCGTAGCGGGTCTCGTAGTCCAGATGGCTCTCCCGGCTGAAGTTCCACGCCTCCTGCTGCGACCAGGACGTGACGATGTTCCACCCCGCCCGCCCGCCGCTGATATGGTCCAGCGACGCGAACTTCCGCGCGATGTGATACGGCTCGTTGTACGTCGTGCTCGCCGTCGTCACGAGCCCGATCCGCTCCGTCATCGGCGCCAACGCCGACAGCAAGGTCAGCGGCTCCAGCTCGACATTCCGATTGCTGTGCGACAACGAGCCCGGCGGATTGTCGTCGGCGCGAACGCCGATCCCATCCGCGAAGAACACCATGTCGAACTTGCCCTCCTCGGCCCGGCGCGCGCACTGCAGGAAATGCCGGTAGCTGCTCGCCCCGTCCGAAGGCACCTCCGGATGCCGCCACGCCGCGTCGTGGTAGCCGAGATACCGCATCGAAAGCCCAAGCTTCATCTGCCGTTTCGTCATCGGCCCCTGCCGCCCCCCAAGCGCGTCATCCCCGGCCCCCAAAGCTCGTCATACCCGGCTCCCCAAGCCCGTCATCCCCGGGCTTGACCCGGGGACCTCGTCCCAGCAACCCACGAACATCCCGCGCGCATCCTCAGGAATACCCCGCCTTCGCCAGCATCGCCCGCGCCAGGTCCATGTCGAACGCGATCGGCTTGTTCTCCGAATGGTCGTACTCCGGTGCCGACCAGGGGATCGGCACCGTCCCCGCCTGCCCATACCCCGCCGCCATCTGCTTGATGATCTCGTCCCGCGGAATCGCGTAGCTGAACGCCTTGCGGATATACGCCGCCGCCTCCGCCGCCCGCGACGGATCCTGCTTCCCCAACGGCGTCTCCACCCCGCTCCCGAACACGGGATGCCGCAGGTTGTAGCAGATGTGCTGCCACTTGAAGCTGTCGTACCGGTTCAGCTTCCCCCAGGACGGGTCGATCGTGCTCGCCAGGGTACCCACGTCGTACATGGGGTCATGCGCGTCGATATCCCCCGACTTCAACGCCGCCAGCACCGCATCCGTCCCCTGGATCGCCACGTGGTAGTACGTGGTGACGTTCCCCCCCGCCTTCCCCCAGTAGTTGGGGTTCCGCGTGTAGCTGTAGGACTTCCGCACCGGGTCATACCCGCCACAGATCCAGGCACCCGTCCCGATCGCGCCCTTGCTGACGTAGTTGCCCTTGCTCGTCTTTACGGTGAACGGCGTCCGCCACGTGTTCACCGTATGCGTCCGCGCCTGCTCCGGCCGTATATCCCCATACGCATGCTGCGGCATGATCGCGACGGCGCTCAACACGAATTCCCGCATCAGCATCGAATACTTCGGCAGCTTGACCGTCAACTGCAACGGCCCCGTGACCTGATACGCATCCGGCCCCCCGAACACCTCGGTCAGGATCGCCCGGTTGTCGCTTGCGAACGCCGGGTTCATCAGCACGTCGAAGGTGAACTTCACGTCCGCGGCGGTGAACGGTTCGCCGCTATGCCACGTGACGCCCGGCCGCAGGTCGATCACCCACGTCTTGCCGTCCGCGGACTGCTGCACGCTCGTCGCCAGGGCCGGCTGCAGCTCCTTCTTCTCCCAATTCTCGTATTCCATCAATTGGTTGTAGACGGGCCCCGCCACGTTGCTGTCCTGGTACCCGTTCCCGTACATCGGCAGCACCGCATCCGGCGGCGGCCAGCACGCGAACGCCGCCGACGCGTTCGGCCCGGCGCCCGCGATCGTCCACGTCTCCGGCCGCGGATAATACGCCGGCCGGAACGTCGTCGCATTGAACCCCGAAAGCTTCGGGTTCACCGCGATCACGTCCTCGGGATAGAACAGGATCGTCAGCGGCTCCGTCTCGATCCACCGTTTCTGGAACGCCTTGATCGCCCGCTCGGAAGCCGGCGCATCCACGGACCCGGAATACTCGTCCATCTGCGCATCGATCACGGGATCGGCCAGATAGTAGTAGTTCTGCCCCGAAGGCGGCTGCACCCGGCTCGAGAACAACGAGTTCGGCGTCGGCTTCAACGACGAATAGTAATACCGCTCCAGATAGGCATCCCATCCGCCATCCACATACGTCTTTCCATCCCCCTTGTTCCGCCGCGGATAGATCGCCGAAAACGGCACATAGGACGGCGTCACGTCGATCCCGAGCTGAGTGAACTGCCGCGCCGCCAGCGTCCCCCACGCCATCCGCGCCGCCTGGTTGTTCGGGATGATGAAATACATCTTGAAATAGGGCGCCGCCCCCCGCGCGCCCCGCACCGCTGGCATCGCAAGCGCCGCAGCCGCGGCCCCCGTAAGCATCGTCCGGCGGGCAACTGGCAACATGGCGGCATCCTCGCACCTGCGAACCTCAAACCGAAACGCCCACCCCCCACCTTGTCAACACCTTCCTTCGCGCGCTCACATCGGGAACGGACCGGGGTCGGGGCGTGCCACGCCAGACACCCCTGCTGACAGGGGCACACCCCAGCCCGATCAATGACCTGAACCCCCATTCTCACACGCAACTTCACCCCACGCCGGATGTTCACACCCCATGGACACGATCACCCGCCAGACCAACGTCCCCCTGTGGCGCTACCAGTGCCCGCAATGCGGCGTCGGCGACCAGGACACCGGCCACCTGGCCGCGGACCACGCCATCTACTGCGAGGTCTGCCTGGAAGACCGGGAACCCGTCCGCCTCCGCCGTTGGCTGGCGGAGGACTAGGCCCGCTTCCGCGCCGGCTTCGGCGCCGGTTTCGCGTCCTTCTTGGGCGCCGCCTTCGCCGCCTTGGCCCCCGTCCTCTTGGCCGGCGCCGCCTCCCCAAGGCTCTTCTTCAACGCCGCCATCAAGTCGACGACGTTGCCCCGGTCCGCATCCCCGTCGGCCTCCGGCTCGATCCCTTCGCCCTTCAGCTTCGCATCGATCACCGCCCGCAACCGACCCTCGTAGCGGTCTTCGACATCCGCCGGGTCGTACTCGCCCGCCTGCCGATCGATCAACTGGGTCGCGAGCTTCACCATGTCCGGATCTGGCTTGGCGTCCGGCAGCGCCTCGAACAGCGCCTCGTACGGGTTCAAATCCCGCTCCTCGTGCAGCGTATGCGCCACCAGCCCCCGCCCCAGCGGCATCACTGCGATCGCCCGCTCCCGCCGCGCGATCACCACGCGCGCCAGCGCCGCCTTCCCTGTCGCCGCGATCGCGTCCCGCAGCACCACGAAGACGTCCGCCCCCGCTTCGCCGTCCGGCGCCATGTAATAGCTCGCATCGAACCAGATCGGATCGATCGCCCCCTGCGCCACGAACTTCTCGATCTTGACCACGCTCGAACTCTCGACCCGGGCGCTCTCGAAATCCTCGTCCGTCACGATCAGATACGTGTCCTTCTTGAACTCGTACCCCTTCACCAGGTCCCGCCGCTGCAGCTCCGCCCCGGTCTCCGCATCCTGCGTGATCATGCGGATCCGGTTCCCCGTATCCGGGTTGATCAGGTTGAAGTGCAATGACCCCCGGTCGTGATTGGCGCTGTACAACGCGACGGGGCACGAAACGAGAGCAAGGCGCAGATGGCCTCGCCAGATCGGGCGTTGGGGCATGACACTCCTACCGGGGCTTGGGCTTGCGGGCAGTCACGATCCGCGCGGGACCGGTCTTCACGGGCGGTGTGGCGTCGGGCGGCTTCGGCGCGGCCAACTGCGGCAGACGCTGATCCAGCGCATCGTACCCGGCCCACGGGTCCGTCTTCAGCCGCGCCAGCCGCCCCGGCACCGTCAGCACCGTGAAGGCGCCGGGGTCCAGCTTCGGCCCGACCTCCCGCCACGCCAGCGGCGTCGCCACCCCCGCCCCCGGCCGGGCGCGCGGACAGAACGACGCGACCGCCGTCGCCCCCAACCCGTTCCGCAGCCAATCCACCAGTATCTTCCCCCGCCGGTCCGCGATCTTCACATGCGCGACGTAAAGCTCCGGCGACTCCTGCGCCATCGCCTCCGCGAACGCCCGGCAGAACGGCTTGGCCGCATCCCACATCGCATCCGGGGTCAAAGGCGCCACCACATGCAGCCCCTTCCCTCCCGTCGTCCGGCAGAAACTCTCCAGCCCCAGCTTCCCCAGCCGCGCCCGCACATCCTTCGCCGCCGCAACCACCGCCCCGAACGCCACGCCCTCCCCGGGATCGAGGTCGAACACCAGCCGGTCCGGCCGCATCGGGTCGCTCTCGGGCGCCCCCCACGGATGCAGCTCGATCGCCGACATCTGCGCCATCGCGAACAGCCCGTCCGCATCGTCGATCGCGAGATACGGCTGGCTCCCGGCCTTCCCCTCCCGGATCTGCGCCGGCAGATACCCGTGCCCGTTCTTCTGGAAGAACCGCTCCCCCTCGATCCCGTCCGGGCATCGCACGATCGAAAGCGGCCGCCGCGAAAGCCCCGGCAGCGCATGCGCAGCCACCGCGCGCCAATACTCGGCCAGGTCCAGCTTCGTGATCCCCGGCCACAACGCCCGCTCCGGATGCGTCAGATCCACCCCGCCCATCCGCGTCTTCGCCTTGCCCGGAGCCTTCGCCGTCACGATCCGCACCCCCCTCGCCGCCACCAGATCCGGTTTCGCCACCGGCGGCACCGCCCCATGCCATCCCCGCCCGGTGCGCGCCCCCGGCCGCCCATGCCGCAGCGGCGCACGCGGTGCATCCACATCCGCCACGTCCCGCACCACCTCCCCCGCCGCCTTGTCCTCCCGCACCCCCAGGAACACCGGGTGCCGCAACCGTCCCGCCCCCGACCACCCCGTGAACTCCACCTCGATCACCAGCTCCGGCCGGACCCACGCGACACTCCCGTCGACAGGGTCCCCGGACACCAGCATCCCCGAAGGCGCCGCCACCCCCATCCCGTCCAGCCGCGCCCGCAACGCACCCAGGTCGGCGGTGTCGAACCCGCTGCCCACGCCCCCCGCGTAGTGCAACCGGCCCTCGGCGTCGTAGTACCCCACATGCAGCGCGCCGAACCCCGTCCGGCTTCCCCCGGGCGGTGTCCACCCCACCACCACCATCTCCTCCCGCCCCTGGCATTTCACCTTCACCCACCCCGGCCCCCGCCCGGCGCGATACGGTTCCCCCGCCCGCTTGCACACGATCCCCTCGAGCCCCGACTTGCACGCCTGCGCGTGCAGCGCCGCCGCCTCCCCCTCGACATGCTCGCTGAACCGCAGCATCGCCCCCCGCACCAGCGGCGCCAACGCCGCCTTCCGGTCCCGCAACGGGCACGGCCGCAGATCCCATCCGTCCAGGTGCAGCAGGTCGAACGCATAGAAGCTCAATGACCCATCCCGCCCCGCCTTCAACGCCTCCTGCAACCCCGGAAAACTCGACACCCCGTCCGCCCGAAGCGCCACCAGCTCCCCATCGATCAGCGCCGACCCCACCCCCAGCCCCCGGAACGCCGCCGCCAGCGCGGGCATCCGGTCCGCCCAATCCAGCCCGTTGCGCGTGAGCAGCCGTACCACGCCATCCCGGATCGAGGCCAGGATCCGATACCCGTCGAACTTGATCTCGGAAAGCCAATCCCCGCCCTCCGGCGCCACCCGCACCAGCGAGCACAACTGCGGCGCCTGCGCCTCCGGCAGCGCCCCCCGCTTCGCCCCCGGCGCCGGCGCCTGGCCCTTCGCCCGCACCGGCGGCAACGGCGCCTGCTCCATCTCCGCCGCCCCGCGCCCCGCCTGCGAATGCTCGTCCGCGGCCTTGATCAGGAACCACGCCTCCGCCTTTCCGGCGCCCCGCCGCCCGGACCGCACCAGGCTGAACCGCCCGCGCAACCGCTCGCCCTGCAACGTGAAATGCAGATGCCCCTTCGCCATCCCGTACTCCGGGTCGTCGATCGGCGTCCACGTCCCCCGGTCCCACGTCTCGACCTCCCCGGCCCCGTACTGCCCGTCCGGGATGGAACCCTGGAACCCCGCGTAATCGAGCGGATGATCCTCCACATGGATCGCCATCCGCTTATCGGCAGGGTCCAGCGACGGCCCTTTCGGCACCGCCCAGCTCCACAGTACGCCCCCATGCTCCAACCGGAAATCCCAGTGCAGCCCGGCCCGCCGCGCCCGGTGCTTCTGCACCACGAACATGGCCTGCTTCTCCACCGCGACGACCTGCCCGCCCGCCGCGACCTCATCCCGAGGCGGCGGCTCCGCTGTGACCGTAAAGTCACGCTTAGCGCGATAAGAGCGGATTGACGTGTCCGGCATGTGAACACAAACGCTTGTTGCCGCCCCGGGTTCATCGCGCGGCCTTGTGCTTACAAGCCGGAGATCGCTAGGGTCGTATCGTTCACGACAGAACGACTGGTGGATGCGGGTGGGAACGGTCTCGAACGCGGCGGCGCTGCTGGGGGTGGCGGTCGTAGGGCTTTGCTCCAGCCTCCCGTACGCCCGGACCGCCAGCGCGCAGCCCCCGACAACCCGGGCGATCGTCCCCATCCCCTACAACGACAGCGCGCCCGTCGCGGTGACACTCACCGCCGGCAGCGGCGAACTGCGGATCGGATCCACCGTCACCATCTGCTTCGAAGCGTCCCGCCCCGGCTTCGTCACCGTCTGGAACGTCGCCACCACCGGCGCCGCCGCCCGCGTCTATCCCAACGCCCACCAATCCGCCCAGTCCCGCGACTGGACCGCCATGAAGGTCGATGGCGCCCGCCGTGCCTGCGTCGGGACCACCAGCGACCCCTTCCGCTTCCGTGTCGACGGCCCACCGGGGACCGAGGACCTCTACCTCCTCTGGACCGCCCGCCCAGACCTCCAGCCCGGCCGACCCGACTTCGCGGACTCCCAGGCCCTGGCGGCCGAGATCACCCGCAAGGTCGATGGCGCCGCCACGCACGAATGGACCGCCGTCAAGACCACCTACGACATCGTGCCCAGCACCGGCGCGGCACCGCCCCCTTTGCCGCCCACCAACGGTCCCAGCACCATCGCCCCCCCGCCAGCCCCGCCGCCGCAACCGCAGCAGCAGACACAGACGCCACCGCCGTCCCCCGCCCCGTCCCCCGCCCCTGCTCCCCGCCGCAATCGCATCTTCGTCCTATCCCTCGGCGCCAACGTCGGCGAGCTCGTCAAGCCCAACCAGGACGCCACGCTCTTCGCCAAGACCATCACCGAGATGTTCGACGTCCCCCGCACCGATGTCCGCCTGGTGGCCAACGCCCGCAAGGCCGACTTCCGCGCCGGCCTGCAATGGCTGCGAACCAGCGCCGCCCCGCACGACATGGTCTTCATCTACTTCTCCGGCCACGGCGGCCGGGTCCGCGACCCGACCGGCACCTCCGACGACGGCTATGACGAGTTCCTGGTGCCCTACGACTTCGAGGGCAAGCGACCCCAATCCCTCAAGGACGCCGTCTTCAGCCAGGAACTCGCCGGCTGGATCAACGCGATCCCGACCGACAACATCATCGTGGTCGCCGACGCCTGCCACAGCGCCGGCGTCTACCGCTCGATCGAGGGCGGCGTCCTCGGCGCCCGCTCGAAGCTCTTCACCCTCCCCCCCGACGCCGACCTGACGCGGGAGGAGGCGCCGGCAGCCCCCGCCACCCGTGCCGCCGGCGGCGCCGGCCGCATCAAGGCCAAGGGCCTGCTGCTCGCCGCCGCCCGCCGCGACCAGTCGGCGCTCGAAGCCTCGGACGGCTCCATCTTCACCATGGCCTTGCTGCGGGAAATGCGGACCGCCCGCGGCGGCACCCTCGCGGACACCTTCGCCCGCGCCACCGAACTCTCCCGCGCCCGCAGCAACAACCGCCAGACGCCCACCGCGGTCGGCCCCATCGACGTCGCCCGCCTTGTCGAGTTCGCCCCTTAACGCCCTTTGCTGACCTCCCTCATGCCGCAGGACCACGCCCGATGACATTCTCCTCCCTCGCCAAGCCACTGCGGATCATGGCCGCCCTCACCCTCCTCGCCGTCCAGGGCTGCTCCACGGCAGACACGCGCCTGGGCGCCGACGACGGCACCGATTCCTGCCGCCGCCAGCTCGTCGCCCTCGACAGCACCGGCGACTACTTCGCCCAGGACATCGTGGCCGGCGCCGCCATCGGCGCCATCGGCGGCGGCCTGATCGGCGGCCTCGCGGGCGGCAACCTCCGCAGCGCCGTCCTCGGCGCCGTCGCCGGCGGCGCGGCAGGCGCCCTCGGCGGATACTTCAAGGCCCGCGCCCAGCAGGCCCAGGACCAGGCCAGCCTCTACCGGACCATGACCGGCGACATCCAGCGCGACAACGAATACATCGACCGCACCCAGCTCGCCTTCAGCAACCTCGTCGACTGCCGCACTTTCCAGGCCAACGCCATCAAGACCGACTACCGCTCCGGCCGCATCAGCCGCCAGCAGGCCGAGGTCGCCATGGCCGTCGTCCGCCAGCGCAGCGAACGCGACATCGCCATCGCCCGCACCATCAGCGGCAAGATCGACGGCCGCAGCGCCGACTTCGCCTACGCCAACGCCCAGGTGAACCCTGCCGCCGCATCCGGCTACGGCAGCAGCGCCTACTCCCCCGCCCCGCAGCAGGGCCGCCCCGCCGCCACCGCACGCCCCTCCGCTTCGCCCGGTGCGTCCCAGGTCGCCGCCGCAACCTCCACCAACCTCGCCAAGCAGGACCGCTTCCGCGCCTCCGTCACCGCCGCCGCAAGTCCCAGCCGCTTCGAACTGGGATGACGCTCAACGGCCTCACCCGAATCGCCGCGCTGGCCCTCCTGCTCTGGGCCGGCGCGGCGCACGCGCAAACACCGCCGCTCCCGCCCCAGACCCCCTTCCTCCGCATCGCCGCCGAGGCCCACACCCAGGTCGTCAACCGCCTCGCCATCGGCCCGGCCGGACGCATCGCCGCAACCGTCTCCGACGACAAGACCATCCGCATCTGGCAGGCCGACACCGGCGAGGCCCTCGCCACCCTCCGCGTCCCCATCGGACCCGGCAACGAGGGCGCCCTCTACGCCGTCGCCATCTCCCCGGACGGCAAGACCCTCCTCGCCGGCGGCCACACCGGCGAGGCATGGGACGGCAAGTTCTCGATCTACGTCTTCGACCTCGACAACCAGCGCCTCCTCGGCCGCTTCCCCGACCTTCCCGGCCCCATCAACCACATCGCATACAGCCCCGACGGCAGCCGCTTCGCCGTCGCGTTGGGCGGCGGCGCCGGGGTGCGCCTGTTCGACACCAAACAGGGCGCCGTCCTCCGCGCCGACCAGGACGGCTTCACCGACCGCGCCACCTGGGTCGCGTTCGACCGCTCCGGCCGCTTCGCCATCACCGGTTTCGACGGCGAGGTCCGCCTCTACGCCCCCGACGGCGCCCGCCTCGCCCGCCGCACCCCCGTCGCCAAGGCCCGCCCCTACGCCGTCGCCTTCGCCCCCGTCGGCGACCTCCTCGCCATCGGCTACAGCGACCAGGCCCGGGTCGAGATCGTCTCCGCCCGCGACCTCTCCCCCCGCACCAGCCTCCGCGGCACCGAACCGGGCGGCCTCGGCGCCGTCGCCTGGGCCGCCGACGGCCGCCTGTTCGCGGCCGGCTCCGTCCGCAACGCCGCTGGCGCCATCGTCGTCCGTTCCTGGACCGCCGGCGGCAAGACCCGCGGCCCCGACTGGCCCGCCGGCCAGGACACCGTCTTCCAGATCGAACCCGCCCAGGACGGCGGCCTCTTCCTCGCCTCCGCCGACCCGGCCTTCACCCGCCTCGCCGCCGACGGCCGCACGGCCTTCCGCAAGTCCAGCCCCGGCCTCGACTTCCGCGACCTCGCCGACCAGCACCTGGCCGTCTCCCAGGACGGCAGGGTGGTCGAGCTGCGGACGAAGCAGATGACCACCCCCTGGCGCATCGACATGGCCGAACGCACCGTCGCCGAAGTGCCCGGCCGCCGCGCCCTCACCCCCGTCCCCGCCGAGGCCGTGAGCCCCGGCGCCGCACAGGTCGCCAACTGGAAGAATACCGAAACCCCCACCATCGACGGCCGCCCCGTCCGCCTTGAAAATCAGGAACTCTCCCGCTCCTTCACCGTCACCCCCGACCAGCGCCTCGTCGTCATCGGCACCGACTACGCCCTCAAGGTCTTCCGCCGCGACGGCCAGCCATCGGGCGCCGCGCCCCTGCCCGCCGCCGCCTGGGCCATCCGTGTCGCCGGCGACGGCCGCAGCCTCGTCGCCGCCGTCGGCGACGGCACGCTCCGCTGGTTCGGCATCGATGCGAACGGCGCCCTCACCGAACGCGTCGCCCTCTTCCTCGCCGCCGACATGCGCCGCTGGGTCGCCTGGACCACCGACGGCCTGTTCGACCACGCCGACCGCGGCGGCAAGGACCTCGTCGGCGTCCAGCTCAACCGCGCCCGCGGCCAGCCGCCCGACTGGATCAGCTTCGCCCAGGCCTACCGCCTCATGTACGCCCCCGACGCCGTCACCCGCCGCCTCCGCGCGGAACCCGACCCGCAGGGCATCAACCTCGCCGCCATCGCCGCGGAACTCCGCGGCGTCCGCACCGCCGCCGGGCCGCCCGACGTGGAACTCGTCTCCGTCTGCTGGAATGACGGCGCCGAGACCTGCCGCCCCCTGGCCCAGAACAGCATCGCCCGCGGCATCCGCCGCCAGGACAACCTGCCCGGCGAAACCAGCGTCGACCTCGTGCTCCCCCCCGGGATCACCACCGCCACCCTCCGCTACAAGCTGGGCGGCCCGGGAGCACAAGCCGACCGCACCCCGGGACCCGTCGACGTCTTCGTTAACGGCCGCAACGCCGGCCGCTCCACCCGCGGCATCCGCCGCGACACGCCGCTCGAGCAATCGATCCCCATCGACGCCGGCCTAAACCAGATCTACCTCCGCGCCTACAATGCCGAGGCCCTGATCTACGCCCAGTCCCGCATCGTCCAGATCCGCCGCGAAGCCGACAAGCCCATCGCCCAGGCAGTCCCCGATGCCGGCAAGGACGGCGGCACGAAGCCGAAGCTCTACGTCCTCGCCGTCGGCATCGACAAGTACCGCGGCGGCGGCATCGGCAAGCTCAACTTCGCCGTCGCCGACGCCCGCTCCGTCGCCGACAAGCTTCGCGCCAACGTGCCCAAGGCCTATGGCGCCGCCGAGATCGTCCACCTCTACGACGAGGAAGCCTCCGCCGACGCCGTGACCCGCGCCCTCAAACGCATCGCCGGCCTCGCCCGTAGCGAGGACACCGTCCTCATCTACCTCTCCGGCCACGGCATCAGCGTCGCCAACCAATACTACTTCGTCACCCAGAACGTCGCCAACGCCGGCGCCATCCAGACCGCGGCCCTCGCCGGCGACCGCATCGTCCAGATCATGTCCGAGATCCACGCCCGCAACGCGATGCTCTTCCTCGACACCTGCTACGCCGCCAACTTCACCTTCTCCATCGACACCACCAGCAAGCTCGGCCACGAAAGCGGACGCTACGTCCTCGCCGCATCGTCCAAGTTCGAGGAAGCGCTCGACGCCTACGACGAGCACAACGGCGTCTTCGCCACCGCCGTCCTGCGCGGCATGAACGGCCTCGCCGCCAGAACCGGCGAGAAAACCGTCAACAATTTCGACCTGGGCCTGTTCGTCGCCCCCCTGGTCGGTAAGCTGGCCAGCGAGAAGCAGCACAGCCAGACAGCCCGGTTCAAGATCGCGGCCGACGACGCGCAGCCCTTCTCGATCGTGGACGTGGGCGAGCAGCGCTGAGCGCGGCTAGACGGGGGTTCCAAGGCATGGATGGATTCGACCTGGTGGTGAAGGGCGGCACGCTCGTGACCGCGTCCGAGCAGTTCGCCGCCGACGTGGGAGTGACGAACGGCAAGATCGCCGCCATCGGCCCCAACCTCGCATGCGCCCGCACGCTCGACGCCACCAACCTCCTCGTCATGCCCGGCGGCGTCGACTCCCACTGCCACATCGAACAGCTCCAGGCCGGCGGCGGCGCCGACGAGGAAAGCTGGGAAACCGGCAGCCGCGCCGCCCTCGCCGGCGGCACGACGACGGTCGTAAGCTTCAGCACCCAGTTCAAGGGCCGCCCCATCGCCCCCTCCTTGGCCGAATACCGCCGCCGCGCGCAGGCCGCGATGGTCGATCACGCCTTCCACCAGATCATCACCGACCCCACCGACGCCGTCCTCGCCGAACTCCCAGCCATCGTCGCCTCCGGGGTCCGCAGCCTCAAGGTCTTCCTCACCTACGACCCACTCCGCCTCGACGACCGCGCGTACCTCCGCGTCCTCGCCGCCGCCCGCCGCCTCGGCTGCCTCGTCACCGTCCATTGCGAGAACTACGACGCCATCGGCTGGATGACCGAGGCCCTCCTGGCCGCCGGCCTCACCGCCCCCAAATACCACGCCTGGTCCCGTCCCCCGGTGGTGGAACGGGAGGCCACCCACCGCGCCATCGCCCTGGCCGAGCTGGTCGATACCCCGATCCAGATCTTCCACGTCTCCTGCCCCGAAGCCGCCGACGAGATCGACCGCGCCCGCCGCCGCGGCGTGAAGGTCTGGGCCGAGACCTGCCCGCAATACTTCGTCCTTTCCGCCGCCAGCATGGACCGCCCGGGCTTCGAGGGCGCCAAGTTCATGTGCAGCCCCGCCCCGCGCGACGCCGCCGCGACCGAAGGCCTATGGGACGCGATTCGCATGGGCACCATCGACGTCGTCAGCAGCGACCACAGCGGCTGGTCCTACGACACCCCGAAGGGCAAGCGCGTCAACGGCGTCGACGCCCCCTTCCGCGACATCCCCAACGGCGTCCCTGGCCTCTCCGCCCGCCTCCCCATCGTCTTCAGTGAAGGCGTCTCCAAGGGTCGCATCACCCCCAGCGACTTCGTCCGCCTCGTCTCCACCCGCCCCGCCCAGATCTTCGGCCTCCACCCCCACAAGGGCAGCCTCATGCCCGGTGCCGACGCCGACCTGGTGCTCTGGGACCCCACCAGGCGCATCACCATCACCAGCGCCCTCATGCAGCAGGCGATCGATTACACCCCGTACGAAGGGCTCGAGGTCACCGGCTGGCCCGTCGCCACCATCCTCCGCGGAACCATCGCCATGCAGGACGGCCGCGTCCAGGCCCAACCCGGCCTGGGACAATACCGCCCCGTCGCCCTCTATGACCTCATCCGCCCCCGCGGCGTCCACGCCAACGACTTCGACCCCACCGCCCACGCGTAACGCCGATGCCCGCCGACCCCCACGCCCTCCTCGCGCGCCCCTTCGCGCCCGTCGACCACGCCTACACCCCCCGCGACACCATCCTCTACGCCCTGGGCATCGGCCTCGGGCATGACCCCATGGACTCCGAAGCTCTCCGCTACCTCTACGAACCCGGCCTTCTCGCCCTCCCCACCCTGGCCAACGTCCTCGGCCACCCCGGATTCTGGGCCATGGAGCCCGACACCGGCATCGACTGGCGCCGGGTCGTCCACGCCGAGCAGTCGCTTACCCTCCATGGCCCTGTTCCCTCCGCCGGCCGCGTCATCGGCCAGACCCGGGTCACCGCCTTCCACGACAAGGGCGCCTCCCGCGGCGCCCTGCTCGCCACCGATCGCCGGGTCATCGACGCCACGACCAGCGAACCCCTCGCCACCGTCTCCCAACTCGCCATGCTCCGCGGCGACGGCGGCTCCGGCGTCGTCGAGGGCACGCTCACCCCCCTTCCCCGCGTCCCCGACCGCGCCCCCGACGCCGTCTGCGACCTCGAAACCCGCCCCGAGGCCGCCCTCATCTACCGCCTCAGCGGCGACCCGAACCCCCTCCACGTCGATCCGGCAGTCGCGAGGACCGCCGGCTTCCCCCGCCCCATCCTCCACGGCCTCGCGACCATGGGCATCGCCTGCCACGCCATCCTCAAGACCGCCCTGGCCTGGGATCCCACCGGCATCCGCCACATCGCCGTCCGCTTCTCCGCCCCCGTCACCCCCGGCGACACGGTCCGCACCGAAATCTGGCAAGAACCCAGCCGCATCGCCTTCCGCGCCACCGTGAACAACCGCACCGTCCTCGATCGAGGAACAATCACGACGTAGGGTGGAATGCCCTTCCGCATTCCACCACTCACTGACAATACCGCCTACCCCTTGACCCCCCCGGCCGTCATCCCGGACACGACATACCGCTGCACGAACAAGTAAAACAGAACCGCCGGCAGCGTATACATGACCCCCACCGCCATCACCGAATGCACCGGCGTTGAAAGCTCCCCGATGAAACTCGCCAACCCCACCGAGGCCGTCCGCAACCGCTCGTCGCTCACCAACGTCTGCGCGAACACATACTCGTTCCACCCATGGAAGAACGCGATCACCGCCGCC
>CAXTPG010000097.1:0-16337 GCA_964246015.1 uncultured Acetobacteraceae bacterium | reverse complement strand
GGCTGATGGCCTACGTCGCGGTCAAGGGAGGCGAACGGGCGATCGACGCCGCCCACGCCTGGCTCGCCACCGCCCGCCGGGGCGACCAGGCGCTGCCGCAGGTGGAGGCGGACCAGGTGGCCGCCCAGCTCGGCCGCGCCGTCGACCGCGTCATGAGCGAAGGGTCCTGCCACGATCGCGAACTGGCCGCCCGCGCCATCCTGCAGGCCCAGGGCGACCTGATCGAGGCCGCCTTCCTGTTGCGCGCCTATCGCACCACCCTGCCCCGCTTCGCCCATAGCCGTCCCGTCGACACCGGCGCCATGCAGGTGCAGCGCCGGGTCTCCGCCATCTTCAAGGACATGCCCGGCGGCCAGGTGCTGGGCCCCACCTACGACTACACGCACCGCCTGCTCGACCCGGTCCTGCCCGACGCGCCCCCGCCCCCGCCCGAGGCCCCCCCGGTCGGCGACGTCCCGCCCGTCTTCGCCATTTTGGGGCGGGAGGGCCTGGTCGAACCCGACGCCACGGCGCCCGAAGCCGCCCCCACGGACCTGACGCGCGAACCCCTGTCCTTCCCCGCCGCCCGCGACGCCCGCCTCCAGGCCCTCGCCCGCGGCGACGAAGGCTTCCTCCTCGGCCTCGGCTACTCCACCCAGCGCGGCTACGGCGGCAACCACCCCTTCGTCGGCGAGCTCCGCATCGGCGCCGTCGCCGTCGAGATCGCGCCCCCCGAGCTGGGCTTCGCCATCGACATCGGCGACGTGCTGCTGACGGAGTGCCAGATGGTCAACCAGTTCAAGGGCAGCAAGCAGGCCCCGCCCCAGTTCACCCGCGGCTACGGCCTGTGCTTCGGACACGGCGAGCGCAAGGCGATGGGCATGGCGCTCGTCGACCGCGCCATGCGCGCCGGGGAACTGGGCGAACACGCCGACAGCCCGGCCCAGGACATCGAGTTCGTGCTGTACCACTCCGACAACGTCGAGGCGACGGGCTTCGTCGAACACCTGAAGCTGCCCCACTACGTCGATTTCCAGAGCGAGCTGGAAACCATCCGCCGCATGCGCCGGGATGCGGACGCCGGCCCGGGGCCTGACCTGGCGGAGGCCGCCGAATGACCACCTACAACTTCGCCTACCTCGACGAGCAGACGAAGCGCATGATCCGCCGCGCCCTGCTGAAGGCCGTCGCGATCCCCGGCCACCAGGTCCCGTTCGGCAGCCGCGAGATGCCGCTGCCCTACGGCTGGGGCACCGGCGGCATCCAGGTCACCGCCGCGATCCTCGGGCCACAGGACGTGCTGAAGGTCATCGACCAGGGCGCCGACGACACGACCAACGCCGTGTCCATCCGCCGCTTCTTCGGCCGCACCGCAGGCGTCGCGACCACCACCCGCACCGCCGAGGCGACCGTCATCCAGACCCGCCACCGCATCCCCGAACGCGCCCTGACGGAAGGCCAGATCATCGTCTACCAGGTCCCCCTGCCCGAGCCGATGGCCAAGCTGGAGCGCTCGCGCGAGGAAACGCGCCGCATGCACGGGCTCGCCGAATACGGCCTGATGCACGTGAAGCTGTACGAGGACATCACCCGATACGGCCATATCGCCACCAGCTACGACTACCCGGTCATGGTCAACGGCCGGTATCTGATGGCGCCGTCGCCCATCCCCGCCTTCGACAACCCGAAGATGCACCGCATGGCCGCGCTCCAGCTGTTCGGCGCCGGGCGGGAGAAGCGCATCTACGCCGTCCCCCCCTACACCGACGTCCGCAGCCTCGACTTCGACGACCATCCCTTCCGCCCCGTCCGCGCCCCCCATGCCTGCGCCCTGTGCGGCGCCGACGACAGCTACCTGGACGAGGTCGTGACCGACGACCGCGGCACCCGCATGTACGTGTGCAGCGACACCGACCACTGCGCCGAACGCGTCGATGCGGCCACCCGACGGGAGGCTGCGGAATGATCCCCCGCCTCGCCTTCGCGGATGACGCCCTGCTCGCCGCCCGCGGCCTCAGCCTGCATTTCGGCGCCATCCCCGCCCTCGACGGCGTCGACGCGGACCTGTGGCCCGGCGAGGTGCTCGCCATCGTGGGCGAAAGCGGCTCCGGCAAGACGACGCTGCTCAATGTCCTGTCGGGCCGCATGGCGCCCGACGCCGGCGCCATCCATGTGCGGGACCCCGCGGGGGCGGTGCAGGACCTCCGCGCCATGTCCGCCCCTGCCCTGCGCGCGCTCCATCGATCCGACTGGGGGTTCGTGCACCAGAACCCGCGGGACGCGCTGCGCATGCGCGTCTCCGCCGGGGGTAACATCGGGGAGCGCCTGATGGCCCAGGGCGCCCGCCACTACGGCGACATCCGCGCCGCCGCGATGGACTGGCTGCGACAGGTCGAGATCGACCCGGCCCGCGTCGACGACATGCCCGCCACCTTCTCCGGCGGGATGCTGCAACGGCTGCAGATCGCCCGCACCCTGGTGACGCATCCCCGCCTGGTGTTCATGGACGAACCCACCGGCGGCCTGGATGTCAGCGTCCAGGCACGGCTGCTGGATCTCATCCGCACCCTGGTGTCCCGCCTGGGGATCGCCGTCGTGCTCGTCACCCACGACATTGCCGTCGCCCGCCTGCTGGCCGGCCGCATCATGGTCATGCAGCGCGGCCGGGTGGTCGAAACCGGCCTCACGGACCAGGTGCTCGACGACCCCCAGCACGAATACACCCAGCTCCTCGTCAGCTCGGTCCTGCAGGCATGACCGCCATGCTGCGCGCCGAGGCCATCGGCAAGACCTTCACCCTGCACCTCCAGGGCGGCGTCACCATCCCCGTGCTGGACGGCGTCGCGTTCCAGGTGGAAGCCGGACGGTGCATGGCGCTGACCGGACCCTCCGGCGCCGGCAAGTCGACGCTGATACGCAGCCTGCACGGCAATTACCGCATCGACCGCGGCCGCATCCTGGTCCGCCACGACGGCGCCATGGTGGATCTCGCCGCCGCCGACCCCCGCACCATCCTCGCCATCCGCCGCCAGACGCTGGGCTACGTCAGCCAGTTCCTCCGCGTCGTCCCGCGCGTCCCTGCGCTGGAGGTGGTGGCCGAGGCCGCGATGCTCCGCGGCGCCGAACCCGCCGCAGCCCGGGCCGAGGCCGCGCGCCTGCTGAGCGCCCTCAACATCCCCGCCCGTCTGCACGCCCTTCCGCCCGCCACCTTCTCGGGCGGCGAGCAGCAGCGCGTGAACCTGGCGCGGGGGTTCGTCGCCGGGCACCCGGTGCTGCTGCTGGACGAACCCACCGCGTCGCTGGACCCGCAGAACGCCGCCATCGTCGTCGGCATGATCCAGGCCGCGAAGGCCCGGGGCGCCGCCATCGTCGGGATCTTCCACGACCCGGCCGTGCGCGACGCCGTGGCCGATACCACATTGCCCGTGATGCCCCTTCAGGACGCCGCATGACCATCCTCACCAACGCCCGCCTCGTGCTGCCCGACGCCATCCTGCATGGCACCATCGTGCTGGACGGCACCCGAATCGCCGACATCCAGCCCGGCCTCAGCACCGCGCCCGGCGCCATCGACATGGACAACGACATCGTCATGCCCGGCGTCGTCGACCTCCATACCGACAACCTGGAACGCCAGGTGCAGCCCCGCAGCAACGCCCGCTGGCCATCCCGCTCGGCGATGATCACGCACGATGCGCAGTGCGCGTCATCCGGCGTCACCACCGTGCTCGACGCGCTGTGCCTCGGCGACCTCGGCTTCGACAAGGACCGCCTGCAGACCTTCCGCGACGGCGTCGTCGATCTCGACGCGCTGGCCGACACCGGCCTGCTGAAATCCGAGCACTTCCTGCATCTGCGGTGCGAGTTGCCGGCGCCCGACCTGATGGACCTGTTCGACCCCGTGGCCGATCACCCCCGCGTCCGCATGGTCAGCCTCATGGACCACTCCCCGGGCGTCGGCCAATACGCGAACCTCGACCGCTATCGCGCCATGCGCCGCCGCGAGGGCCACGCCCCCGACTGGATCGAGCGCCGCATCACCGAGCTGCAGGCCCAGCGCGAGCGCATGCGCGGCCCCAACCGTCTCCGCCTGCTGCAGCGTGTGCGCGACAACCCGGCCGTCCTGGCCAGCCACGACGACCGCACGGCCGAGGAGATCGCCGAGAACCACCGCGACGGCATCCGCATCAGCGAGTTCCCGGTGTCCCTGCTGGCCGCGACCGAGGCGAAGGGGCGGCGCATGCAGGTCATCGCCGGCGCCCCAAACATCGTCCGGGGCGGCAGCCATTCCGGCAACGTCTCCGCCGCCGAGCTGGTGCGCCAGGGCGCCGTCGACGCGCTCGCCAGCGACTACGTGCCCGCAAGCCTCGTCGAAGCCGCCTTCGCCTGCGTCCGCGAGGCCGGCATCACCCTGCCCCAGGGCGTCGCGCTGGTGACCATGAACCCGGCCCGGATGGCCAGCCTGAACGACCGCGGCCGCCTGGAACAGGGCCTCCGCGCCGACCTCGTCCGCGTCCGCGAATACGAAGGCATGGCCATCGTCCGCCAGGTCTGGCGCACCGGCGAACGGGTGATCTGAGCGGAAAAACCGCCATCCCGGCCCAGAACGTACGTCATCCCCCGCCCAAACAGTTCGTCATCCCCGGCCCAAAAAGTACGTCATCCCCGGGCTTGACCCGGGGACCCCGTCCCAGCAGGAACTCCGGGCGTCAAAGACACGAGACCCCCGGGTCACGCCCGGGAGTAAGGAAACCGATCCAGTGCGCGTCGCCGTCTACTACGCCCCGCCCCCGTCCGACCCGCTATGGAAGGCCGCCTGCACGTGGCTGGGCCGCGACCCGGAAACCGCGGCAACCCTGGCGCAGCCCGCCATCCCCGGCATCGCCGCGGCAACCGAGGAACCCCGCCTGTACGGGTTCCACGCCACCCTGAAACCCCCGATGCGCCTGGCTACCAGCTACGCCGCGTTCCTGCAAGACGCCGAACGTCTGGCCGCGACCCTCACGCCGTTCGACCTCCCGCCCCTCCACGTCGCCGACCTCCGCGGCTTCCTGGCCCTGCGCGAAACCATACCCTGCCCGCCGCTGCACGCCTTGGCCGACGCCTGCGTCGCCGGCCTCGACGACCACCGCGCGGCCCCGGACGAGGCGGAACTGGCCCGCCGCCGCAAGCACGGCCTGCCCCCGGCGCAAGAGGCCATGCTGACCCGCTGGGGCTACCCGCACGTCTTTGAAACCTGGTTCTTCCACATGACCCTGACCCGGCGCCTCCGCCCCGAGGACCGCGACACGTTCCTGCCTGCCGCCGAAGCCTGGTTCGCCGAACCGCTGCGCCGGCCCCGCCGGGTGGACGCGCTGACGGTGTTCACGCAAGCCGCCCCCGGGGCGCCCTTCCTCATCGCCGAGCGGCTACCGTTCGTTCGATAGTCATCGCGCACTTGCCCCATCCCCACCCGGGCGCACATAAAGGCCCACGATGACAACCCGCCGCACATCCCGCGCCCGGGCCTACGCGCCAGACCCGGCGGCGACGCCGGGCCGCCACTGCGACAGCCACGGCTGCGCGCTGGAAGGCGCATACCGGGCCCCGAAGTCGCGCACCTCGATCAACGAGTACTACTGGTTCTGCCTGGAGCACGTCCGCGCCTACAACGCGTCGTGGGACTACTACAAAGGCATGACCCCCGGGCAGATCGAGGCGCAGACGCGCGCCGATACCGGCTGGCAGCGGCCGACCTGGCCCCTGGGCAGCCTCGGCAAGCAGCCCTTCGACGAGACCCAGCTCCGGGACCCGCTGCAACTTCTCGCGACCGGACGCATCAGGCGGGAGCCGCCGAAGACGTCCGTGCCGTCGCAGCTTCGCGATCCCATGCAGACCCTGGGCCTCGACTGGCCCGTCTCGATCGACGCCTTGAAGAGCCGCTACAAGGAATTGGCCAAGCGCCATCACCCCGACGCGAACGGCGGCGACCGCGGTGCCGAGGAGCGTCTGAAGACCATCAACCTGGCCTACGCCGCCGTGCGCCACTATTTGACCGACACTCCACGCATGGCGCACGCCGGGTGAGCTTTCGCATTGCAGCGGATCGGGGCTAGACTAGGCGGCTTGCCGTGGTCACCCCCGGAACGACACAGGACAACCGAGGCTTATGAACAACATCGCTGCCCCGGCGCACCGCGCCATCGCCGACGCGCGCTCCACGCCCACTTCGGCCATCAGTGAGCCCGATACGACCGTGAACGCGCGCGAGGCGTTCGGCATCGACTTCGACATGGACGTCCCGGCCTTCTCGGTGCCCACCGAGCATGTCCCGGAACTGGACAACACCTACAAGTTCGACCGCGAGACGACGATCGCGATCCTGGCCGGCTTCGCGTTCAACCGCCGGGTGCTGATCCAGGGCTATCACGGCACCGGCAAATCGACCCATGTCGAGCAGGTGGCCGCGCGCCTCAACTGGCCCTGTATCCGCGTCAACCTCGACAGCCACATCAGCCGCATCGACCTGATCGGCAAGGATGCGATCGTCCTGAAGGACGGCAAGCAGATCACCGAGTTCCGGGAGGGCATCCTGCCCTGGGCGCTCCAGCACGCCTGCGCCCTCGTGTTCGACGAGTACGACGCGGGCCGGCCGGACGTGATGTTCGTGATCCAGCGGGTGCTCGAGGTGGAGGGCCGCCTGACGCTGCTGGACCAGAACCGCGTGATCCGTCCGCACCCCAGCTTCCGGCTGTTCGCCACCGCGAACACCGTGGGCCTCGGCGACACGACCGGCCTCTATCACGGCACGCAGCAGATCAACCAGGGCCAGATGGACCGCTGGAACATCGTCGCCACCCTCAACTACCTGCCCCACGCGCAGGAGACGGCGATCGTCATGGCCAAGATCGGCGCCGACATGACCGACAAGGTCATGAAGAAGCAGGTCGAGAGCATGGTCGCGCTGGCGGACCTGACGCGCGCCGGGTTCATCAACGGCGACATCTCGACCGTCATGTCCCCGCGCACCGTCATGACCTGGGCCGACAACGCCCGCATCTTCAAGGACGTGGGCTTCGCCTTCCGGTTGACCTTCCTGAACAAGTGCGACGAGGCGGAGCGCAGCACGGTCGCCGAATACTACCAGCGCTGCTTCAACGAGGACCTCCCGACCGGGTTGATGGCGCCGCGCAAGGGACTGTGATGTGAGCGGCAGCAACAAGGACAACAACCGCACCGAGGACTTCAAGCGCGCCACGGCCGGCGCCCTCCGCGCCATCGCCCAGCAGCAGGACGTCCAGGTCGCCTTCCAGCCCGGCCCCTCCGGCGTCGTCGGCAAGCGCGCGCGCCTGCCGCTGCCCACCCGCGCGCTGCCGCCCGCCGAGATGGCGAAGCTGCGCGGCGCCGCCGACAGCGTGGCCCTGCGGCTCCGCCACCACGACGACGCCGTCCACGCCGCCCGCAGCCCCGGACGGCGCGAGGCCAAGGACGTCTACGACGCGCTGGAACAGGCCCGCGTCGAGGTCGTCGGCGCGCAGTTCATGGACGGCGTCGCCGCCAATCTCCGCGCCCGGCTGAACGAGGAATGCGAGGCCGAGGGTTATGACCGCATGACGCGGAAGGACCAGCTGCCGCTGCCCGCCGCGCTGTCGCTGTTGGCGCGGGAGCAGATGTCCGGCCAGGCCTCCCCCGCCGCCGCATCCCGAATCCTGGAATCCTGGCGCGGCACGCTGGGCGAGGAAGCCGAGCAGGCCCTGGTCGAGATGGCGACCTCCCAGGCCGACCAGTCCCGCTTCACCCGCGCGGCCCGCAAGCTGCTCGCCGCGCTCAACCTTGCCGAAGCCGAGATCGAGAGCGAGCCGGACGACCAGACCGAGGACGGCGACGAGGGCGGCGAACAGGCCGGCAGCCAGGACAACGCCGAACAATCCGAGGGCGACAGCGAATCCGACGCCGAATCCATGCTGGGCGCCCAGCCCGAGCAGATGGAGGGCGACGCAAGCGAGGACCAGGGCGACGACGACGCCGAGGAAGACGCCGCGGCCGCCGACGGCGAGGACCGCCCCGGCGGCCCGCAGCAACGCCGCGAGAAGCCCGTCCCCGACGACAGCCAGGCCTACCGCGCCTACACCCGCGCCACCGATGAAGAAATCTCCGCCGAGGACCTCTGCGACCCCGAGGAGCTGGCGCGCCTGCGCCAGCAGCTCGACCAGCAGCTCCAGCATCTGCAGGGTGTCGTCAGCAAGCTTGCGAACCGGCTGCAACGCCGCCTGCTGGCCCAGCAGACCCGCGCCTGGGAGTTCGACCTGGAAGAGGGCATGCTGGACGCTGGGCGCCTGGCCCGCGTCATCGTCAACCCCATGCTCAGCCTGTCCTACAAGCGCGAGCGCGAAACCGACTTCCGCGACACCGTCGTCACGCTGCTGATCGACAACTCCGGCTCCATGCGCGGCCGGCCCATCACCGTCGCCGCCATGTGCGGCGACATCCTGGCCCGCACGCTGGAACGCTGCGCCGTGAAGGTCGAGGTGCTGGGCTTCACCACCCGCGCCTGGAAGGGCGGCCAGTCGCGCGAGCGCTGGGTGCAGGACGGCAAGCCCCGCAACCCCGGCCGCCTCAACGACCTGCGCCACATCATCTACAAATCCGCCGACGCCCCCTGGCGCCGCGCGCGCAAGAACCTCGGCCTGATGCTGCGCGAGGGGCTGCTGAAGGAGAACATCGACGGCGAGGCCCTGATGTGGGCCTACCGCCGCCTGGTCCACCGCCCCGAACATCGCCGCATCCTGATGGTCATCAGCGACGGCGCGCCGGTCGACGACAGCACATTGTCCGTCAACCCCGGCAACTACCTGGAAAAGCACCTGCGGACCGTGATCCACGAGATCGAGAGCCGCAACCTGGTGGAACTCATCGCCATCGGCATCGGCCACGACGTGACCCGCTACTACCGCCGCGCCGTCACCATCGTCGATGCCGAGGAGCTGGGCGGCACGGTCATGAAGAAGCTGGCCGAGCTGTTCGACGAGGATGCGGCGGCCAATTGGGTGCGCTCGGCCGGGGAACGTTCGGCGCTGGTCGCATAAGGCTTGCGAATCCGTCCGGCCGTGCCCACACTCGGGCTATCCGAAACATGCTGAAAGGAGGTGATCCAGTGTCTCATCGTTCGAGCCATCAGTCCGCTGCCGTGACCTGGACGCCCGCCACGATGGCCGTCCACGGCTAGACGCCACGGCCTCGGCAGTCAGACTGTCGAACAGTGGGAAGGCCCGGGGATCGCTCCCCGGGCCTTCTGTGTTTCTACTTGAAATCGACCGGCGGCGGCTCGTTGCTCGTGTCGGGCGTCGGCAGTTCGATGCGGGTGCGGTCGAACCGGTCCTGCTTGCCCACGTCGGCCGCGGATGTGACGAGCCAGGGCGCCGCGATGATGACCCCCACCATTATCAGCTGGATCACCACGAACGGGATGGCGCCGCGATAGATCTGCCCTGTCGTGATCGGCTCCGTCATCAGCCCCGTCACCCGGTCCCGGTACCGGTCCACGGGCGCGACGCTCCGCAGGTAGAACAGCGCGAACCCGAACGGCGGGTGCATGAACGACGTCTGCATGTTCACGCCCAGCAGCACGCCGAACCAGATGAGGTCGATCCCCAGCTTCTCCGCCGCTGGCGCCAGCAGCGGCACGACGATGAACGCCAGCTCGAAGAAGTCGAGGAAGAACGCCAGCAGGAACACCATCAGGTTCACGACGATCAGAAACCCCACCTGGCCGCCCGGCAGGCTGGTCAGCAGGTGCTCCACCCACAGATCCCCGTTCACCGCCCGGAAGGTCAGGCTGAACACCGTCGACCCGATCAGGATGAACACGACGAAGCACGACAGCTTCGCCGTCGTGTCCAGCGCCTGCCGGGTCAGCGACCAGGACAGCCGCCCGCGGAGTACGGCGAGGATGACGGCGCCGGCCGCCCCCATCGCTCCGCCCTCGGTCGGCGTCGCGATGCCGAGGAAGATGGTCCCCAGCACGAGAAAGATCAGGAACAGCGGCGGCACCAGCGCCACGACGACGCGCCGGGCCAGCACCATGCCGCGGATGGACCGCGCCTCGGGCGGCAAGGCAGGCACCGAGCCGGGCCGCACCAGCGAGTTCAGCGCGATGTATCCCGCGTAGAACGCCGTCAGCACCAGCCCGGGAATGAACGCGCCGGCATACATGTCCCCGACCGAACGGCCGAGCTGGTCCGCCATCACGATCAGCACGAGGCTGGGCGGGATGATCTGCGCCAGCGTCCCCGACGCCGCGATCACCCCCGCCGCGATCCGCCGGTCATACCCGTAGCGCAGCATGATCGGCAACGAGATCAGCCCCATGCTGATGACGCTCGCCGCCACCACCCCCGTCGTCGCCGCCAGCAGCGCGCCGACGAAGATGACGGCATAGGCCAGCCCGCCCCGCATCGGCCCGAACAACTGCCCGATCGTCTCCAGCAGGTCCTCCGCCATCCCGCTGCGTTCCAGGATCAGCCCCATGAAGGTGAAGAACGGGATCGCCAGCAGCGTGTCGTTGCGCATGATGCCGAACACGCGCTCAGGCAGCGCCTGCATCAGCGCGAAATCCAGCAGCCCCAGATGGATGCCCAGCGCGCCGAACCCCAGGCCCACGAAGCCCAACGAGAACGCGACGGGGTAGCCGACCAGCAGGAACACGACGAGCGACGCGAACATCAGCGGCGCCATCTCGGCGATGAGGAAGCTGGTCATGCCAGCGTCTCCGGCCGCGCCGGCACATCGAGCGGCGCCTGGGTATCCCGGAACCCCGGGTCCGGCCCGGCGCCCGCCAGGAACGCGACCCGCTTCAGGATCTCCGACACCCCCTGCAATGACAGCAGCAGGAACCCCACCGGGATCAGCAGCCGCGCCGGCCACCGGATCAGCCCGCCCGCGTCGGACGAGAACTCGCCGCTGGTCCAACTGTTCACGAAACCGGGCCAGGACAGCACCAGGATCAGCAGCGACATCGGCAGCAGGAACAGCAGCCCGCCCATGATGTCGAGCCACGCCTTCCCCCGGGGCGACAGCCGGGACGACAGGATGTCGATCCGGATATGCTCGTTCCGCAGCAGCGTGTAGCCGGCGCACAGCAGGAACACACCCGCGAACAGGTACCATTGCAGCTCGAGCCAGGCGTTGCTGCTCTGGTCCGCGACGTAGCGGATCACCGCATTGCCGGAACTGACGATCACCGCCACCAGCACCAGCCACGTCGCCGCCCGCCCGATCGCGAGGTTGACCCCGTCGATCATGCGGCACACCGCAAGAACAAGACCCATGTTCACCGTCTCCCTTGCCACCAGCGTATTGTTGATGCGCGCCGCGGGGGCAAGCCACATTCGGCGCGCGAACCCGCATCCGCCCCGCGCGCTCCTGTGTCGGCAACCCGGGAGACGACCATGACCGACAAGCACGAGAAGGCGCTGGACCTGACGGAACAGGCGCTGGACGCGATGGACGACGGCGATGACGCGAAGGCGACCAGGCTGGTGGACGAGGCCAAGAAGCTGGACCCGTCCGCCCCCAAGGAGATCCTGCACGACCTGGAGGACAGCGCCGGCTAGAGCCACACGTCGAACGGCAGGAACCCGACCGGGTCGCCCGGTGCGACGCCGGTCGCGTCGTCATCCAGTTCGACCAGACCGTCGGCCTCGGTCAGGGAGGTGAGGATGCCCGCCCCCTCGACCGGGTGCTTGCCCGCGACCAGGCCTGCGCCCAGCCGCACGCGGACATATTCGCGCCGCCCGGCTTTCTTGCGATAGGCGAAGCCCGCGGTCACGGGAAGCGGCGGGGGATGGGCCAGCGTGGCGCCGCCCAAGGCCGCCAGAACCGGCCGGGCGATCCGCACGAACGTCACGAAGGCCGCCACCGGGTTGCCGGGCAGGCCCAGGAACACCGCGTCGCCCACCTGCCCCATCGCCACCGGCCGCCCCGGCTTGATCGCGATGCGCCAGAACACCAGCCGCCCCGCCTGCTCGACGGCGGCGCGCACATGGTCCTCCTCGCCGGTCGAGACCCCGCCCGAGGTCAGGATCAGGTCATGCCCGCCCGCGTCCGCCAGCCCCGCCGCGATGGCGTCGCATTCGTCAGGCAGGATGCCGAGATCGGTCACCGTCGCGCCAGCCCGGCGGCACAGCGCCCCCAGCAGCACGCGGTTGCTGTCCCAGCGTTGCGCCGCGCCCGGCGTCGCACCGGGATCGACCAGCTCGTCGCCCGTGGAGAACAGCGCGACCCGCAGCCGCCGCCGCACCGGCAGGGACGGCAGGCCCAGCGCGGCGGCCAGCGCCACATCCTGGGGCCGCAGCACGCGGCCCGCCCGGAGCGCCAAGGCGCCGCGCGCCACGTCCTCGCCGGCCGGACGCATGTTGGCGCCCGGGCGCAGGCCGGCGGGAAAGCGCACGACGCCATCCCGCTCGGTCACGTCCTCCTGCATGAAGACGGTGTCGGCGCCCGCCGGCATGGGCGCGCCGGTGAAGATCCGCATCGCGGTGCCGGGCCGAAGCACGCCGGCCGCCGCGCCCGCCGCCGCCCGACCCGACACGGGCAAGGGCATCCCGGCCTCGGCCAGGCGCACCGCGTAGCCATCCACGGCGGAATTGGCGAAGGGCGGCAGGTCCACCGGCGCCATCACATCCGCCGCCAGCACCCGTCCATCCGCCTCCAGCACCCCCGCCGATTCGACGCCCGCCACGCACGGCACGCCGGCCGCGATGGTCGCGAGCGCCGCGTCCAGGCTCTGCAGCCGCCCACCGAACGCGAAGCAATCGTCGGAAAGCTGCGCCATCAGCCCCAGGCCTCGGCATGCGTCAGCACGAGCGCCGCGACCGCCGCCACATCGTCCAGCGCGACGCAGGGCAAGGCAGCCGGCATGACCGGGTCCGCCGCCATCGCGACGATGCTGGGATCCCCGGGATGCAGCAGCGGCTTCCCCACGATGGCCCGATGCACCTCGATCTTCCGGTGCCCGGCCCGCTTGAACCCTTCCACCAGCACCAGGTCCACCGGGGTCATCCGCGCCAGCAGCGCCGGCAGCTCCGGTTCCTCGGCGCCGCGCAGCTCGTGCATCAACGCCCAGCGCGCCGCGGAGCCGATCAGCACCTCCGTCGCCCCGGCCGTGCGATGCACGAAGCTGTCCTTGCCGGGCTGATCGACGTCGAACGCATGATGCGCGTGCTTGATGGTGGACACGCGCAGGCCCTGCCCGACCAGGAAGGGGATCAAGCGGGCAAGCAGGGTGGTCTTGCCCGACCCGCTCCATCCCGCAAAGCCGATCACACGCATGAAAGATGGGGCACAATCAATGGAACGATTGCCTTTGTCTATCGAAGGTAAACAGGGCCGCGCGCGAGCATGGCCTTGGCGTTCCCCCATTATCAGCTAATATAGACGGCAGCGACAGGCCCCCGGATTACAAGGCTTGCGCATATCAGGGGACGTCCATGGCGGCACATACCGGCCAGGTTGTGAAGTTCGAGCATCCGGGCGCCGGCCGCCGCCGCGCGAAATCCACGCCGAAGGGCCGCGAGGTCCTGCCGAACGCGAAGCACGAGGTCGCGACCCTGATCGGCGATGGCGCCCGCGACCGCCAATACCTGATCGAGTACCTGCACCTCATCCAGGACCGCTACCACCAGCTTTCCGCCGCCCACCTGGCTGCCCTGGCCGACGAGCTGGATCTCGCCTTCGCCGAGGTGTTCGAGACCGCCACCTTCTACGCCCATTTCGACATCGTGAAGGAAGGCGAGCCCGACCTCGCCCCCACCGTCATCCGCGTCTGCGACAGCGTCACCTGCGCCATGTTCGGCGCCGAGGCCCTGCTGTCCGAACTCAAGCGCGCCGAGGCCACCGGCACACTGGGCGCCGGCGCCCGCGTCGTCCGCGCCCCCTGCGTCGGCCTGTGCGACCGTGCCCCGGTCGCCGAGGTCGGTCACCACTTCCTGCACGAAGCCACCGCCGACAGCGTCAAGGCTGCCCTTGCCGCCGGGGATACACACGCCCACGTCCCCGACGACTACATCGACTACGACGCCTACGTCGCCGCCGGGGGCTACCAGCTCCTCGACCGCGTCCGCACCGGGGCGCTGCCCATCGAGGACCTGCTGAAGACGCTCGACGACAGCGCGCTGCGGGGCCTCGGCGGCGCCGGGTTCCCGACGGGACGCAAGTGGCGATCCGTCCGCGGCGAACCCGGCCCGCGCCTGATGGCCGTCAACGCCGACGAGGGCGAGGTCGGCACGTTCAAGGACCGCCACTACCTCAACACCGACCCGCACCGCTTCCTGGAAGGCACCCTCATCGGCGCCCTCGTGGTCGAAGCCGCCGACATCTACCTCTATCTCCGCGACGAATACCCGGTCGCCCGCGAAATCCTGACGCGCGAGATCGCGAAGCTTCCCCCGGGCCTGCCGCGCATCCACATGCGCCGCGGCGCCGGCGCATACATCTGCGGCGAGGAAAGCTCGATGCTGGAAAGCATCGAGGGCAAGCGCGGCCTGCCCCGGCACAAGCCCCCCTTCCCCTACCAGGTCGGCCTCTGGGGCCGCCCCACCCTCATCAACAACGTGGAAACCCTCTACTGGGTCCGCGACCTGGTCGAACGCGGCCCCGACTGGTGGAAGTCGCACGGCCGCAACGGCCGCGTGGGCCTCCGCAGCTACTCCGTCAGCGGCCGGGTCAAGTCCCCCGGCGTGAAGCTCGCCCCCGCGGGCGTCACCATCACCGAGCTGATCGAGGAGTTCTCCGGCGGCATGCAGGACGGCCATCAGTTCCGCGCCTACCTGCCCGGCGGCGCATCCGGCGGCATCCTGCCGGCCAGCATGAACGACATCCCGCTCGACTTCGGCACGCTCGAGAAGCACGGCTGCTTCATCGGCTCCGCCGCCGTCGTCGTCTTCAGCCAGGCCGACGACATCCCCGGCGTGGCGCTCAACCTCATGCGCTTCTTCGAGGACGAAAGCTGCGGCCAGTGCACCCCCTGCCGTAACGGTACCCAAAAAGCCCGCATGCTGATGGAGCGCGGCCACTGGGACACCGGCCTGCTCGATGAACTCGCGACCGTCATGCGCGACGCCAGCATCTGCGGTCTGGGCCAGGCGGCCAGCAACCCGCTGTCCTGCGTCATCCGCTACTTCCCCGAAACCCTGGCCCCCAAGGAGGCGGCGGAATGAGCAGCTCCACCACGCGTGAGGGCCTGCAGGGCCTCGACACGACGGAAACCCAGGGCCTCGCCTTCGAACTCGACGGCCAGCGCGTCTTCGCCCGCGAAGGCGAAAGCGTGTGGGACGTCGCCCGCCGCCACGGCACCGCCATCCCGCACCTCTGCCACCGCCCGGAACCCGGCTACCGCCCCGACGGCAACTGCCGGGTCTGCATGGTCGAGATCGAGGGCGAGCGCGTCCTCGCCCCGTCCTGCAAGCGCATGCCGGCCGTGGGCATGAAGGTTCATACCGGGTCCGCCCGCGCCACCAAGGCGCGCGAGATGGTCATGGAGCTGCTGGTCGCCGACCAGCCCGCCCGCGCCACAAGCCACGACCCGACAAGCGCCTTCTGGAACTGGGCCGACAAGACCGGCGTCACCGAAAGCCGCTTCCCCACCGAACCCCGCTGGACCCACGACCCCAGCCACCCCGCCATGCGCGTCAACCTCGACGCCTGCATCCAGTGGAACATCGAGGCGGGTCGCTTTCCCAAGCGCGAGGCGCGCGAGACGCCGCCGCCGGACCGCAGCCATGTGGCGATGGCGGTCAATCTCGACGCCTGCATCCAGTGCAACCTCTGCGTCCGCGCCTGCCGCGAGGTCCAGGTCAACGACGTCATCGGCATGGCCTACCGCAACGCCGGCGCCAAGATCGTGTTCGACATGGACGACCCGATGGGCTCCAGCACCTGCGTCGCCTGTGGCGAGTGCGTGCAGGCCTGCCCCACCGGCGCGCTGATGCCCGCCGCCTACCTGAACGAGGCGGAAACCCGCGTCTCCTGGCCCGACCGCAAGGTCGACAGCCTCTGCCCCTATTGCGGCGTCGGCTGCCAGGTCACCTACGAGGTGAAGGACAACCGGATCGCCTACGCCACCGGCCGCAACGGCCCGGCCAACCTCAACAAGCTCTGCGTCAAGGGCCGCTTCGGGTTCGACTACATCCACCACCCCCATCGCCTCACCAAGCCCCTGATCCGCCTGCCGAACGTGCCCAAGGACGCGGCCGACCAGGTCGATCCCGCGAACCCCTGGACCCATTTCCGCGAAGCGACCTGGGACGAGGCGCTGGACGCCGCCGCTGCCGGGTTCACGAAGGTGAAGCAGGCGATGGGGCCGAAGGCGCTGGCCGGGTTCG
>CAXTPG010000096.1:0-16464 GCA_964246015.1 uncultured Acetobacteraceae bacterium | reverse complement strand
CATGTCTGCTCTCCCTTTCAGAAGAGAAGCGCCCCGGTGGGGGGGCGTGGCCCACCGCCGAGGTAGCCGATGGCGCAACGGACCGCAAGGCCTTTGCTGTCAGGCCCCCCGTAGCGCCGGCGCGCCACCGGCCCGCACGAGCTTCACCCCTTCCGAACGCCCCAAAACACCGGATAGGACGCCGCAACCACGTCCCGCAGCGTGTCCCGAATCGCCGTCGACTGGAACCGCTGCCCCACCGGGTAGAACGGCACCGTCTCGAACGCCCGGGCCTGCATCGCCTCGCAGATTTTCTTCTGCGCCGCCTCGTCCGCCGCATCGAACCACTGGTCCCGCATCGCCTCCATCGGCGCGTCCGTCGGCCACCCGAACCACCCCTCCAGCCCGTTGCCCCGCATCGGCAGGTGGCTTGCCGGGTTGGCGACCGTCATGCCCTCGTACGTCGTGCAGAACATCGACCAGCCGCCCTTCTCCGGCGGCTCCCGGCTTGCCCGCCGCTGCACCAGCGTCCCCCAGTCCATGCTCACGTAGTCCACCTGCATGCCGACCTTCACCATCAGGTCCCGCATCACCTGGCTGTACGCCTGCTGGTCCGCGTAATCCGACGGGGACATCAGCACGACGCGCTCGCCCTTGTAGCCGCTCTCCGCCACCAGCCGCTTCGCCCGTTCCAGGTCCCGCTTGCCCGTCAGCGCCTCCAGCCCGGCCGAATTCGCCATCGGCAGACCCGGCGTGAACACCCCCACGCCTGTCCGGTACAGCTCCTTCTCGTCCCCGTACGCCGCCTCCATGAACGCCTGCTGGTCGATCCCCGGCAGCAGCGCCTGACGCAGCTTCGGGTTGTTGAACGGCGGATGCAGATGGTTCAGCGCCACCATCGCGATCGCCCCCACCCGGTCGTTCCGCAGCACCTTGACGCCGCGCGCCTTCCGCAACGACGGCAGCAGGTCGAACAGCGGGCTCTCCACCCAGTCCACCTCCCCCGACTGCAACGCCGCCGCGGCCGTCGACTGGTCCGGCACGATCCGCCACTCAACGCGGTCGAAATGCACGTGCTTCCCGCCCGTCGCGCCGTCCGGAGCCTCTGCCCGGGGCACATATCTCGGGTTCCGCGCATAGATCGCCTGGCTGCCGCTGATCCACTCGTCCCGCACGAACCGGAACGGGCCGCTGCCGATATACTCCCCGATCTGCTCGAACGGGCTGGTCTTCGCCACGCGCTCCGGCATCACGAAGCACCAGTCGGCGAGGGCGGTGGGCATCAGCGCGTAGGGCCGGGTCATGCGGATCTCGAAGACCCGGTCCGACACCGCGCGCATCGTCTCCGTCTGCGCCAGCATCCGCTGGCCCAGGCCCCGCCGCTTCGCCCAGCGCTGCACGCTCGCGATGCAGTCGGGGCTGCGGACCGGTTCGCCGTCATGGAAGAACAGCCCGTCGCGCAGGGTGAACCGCCACGTCCGCCCGTCATCGAGGATCTCGTGCCCCTCGACCATCTGCGGCCGGGCTTCCAGCCCCGCCGTGACGGCATAGAGCGAGTCCCAGATCATCAGCCCGTGGTTGCGGGCGATGGTGGTCGTCGTCCAGACCGGGTCGGGGTTGTTGAGGTTTCCCTGCGGCACGAAGCGCAGCACGGAGGCCGGCTGCGCGATGGCGGGCGCGGCCAAGGGGGCGGCCAAAGCCGCGGCGGACAGGCTGAGGGCGGTGCGGCGTGTGATCATGCCCGGAAGCCTAGCCGTGGTCCGTCCCCTGCGCCACACTCAAGGGATGCAGACCATTCTCGACACCATCGAAGCCACCCTCGACGCCACGCGCGACCGCTGGTTCGACCTCCTCCGCATCCCCAGCGTCTCCGCACAGCCCGCCCACGCCCCCGACTGCGTCCGCGCTGCCGAATGGGTCCGCGACCAGCTTGCCGGCATGGGGTTCGAGGCCGCGCTCCACCCGACCCCCGGCCACCCCGTCGTCCTCGGCCACCACCCCGGCCCCGGCCCCCACGCTCCCCACGTCCTCTTCTACGGCCATTACGACGTCCAGCCCGCCGAGCCCTTCGCCCTGTGGACCGCCGACCCCTTCGACCCGAAGCTTACCGAAGGTCTTCATGGGCCCCGCGTCGTCGCCCGCGGCGCCGTCGATGACAAGGGCCAGGTGATGACATGGCTCGAGGCTCTCCGCGCCTGGCACGCCACCACCGGAACCCTCCCGGTCCGCGTCACCGTGCTCGTGGAAGGGGAGGAGGAGGTCGGCTCCCCCAACCTCGAACCCTTCCTCGCCGCCCATCGCGACGCCCTTGCCGCCGACGTGGCGATCGTCAGCGACACCAACATGTGGGACATCGACACCCCGGCCCTGACCACCCGGCTCCGCGGCATGGCCTATGTCCAGCTCACCCTCCGCGCCGCCAACAAGGATCTCCACTCCGGCCTGTTCGGCGGCAGCGCCCTCAATCCCATTAACGCGTTGACCCGCATCCTCGGCGACCTGCACGATGCGGAGGGCCGCATCCAGCTCCCCGGCTTCTACGACGGCGTCGCCGAGATTCCCCCCGCCCTGGCCGCGGAATGGGCGGCGCTCGGCTTCGACGAATCCGCGTTCCTCGGCGGCGTCGGCCTCGCCCATCCCGTGGGCGAGCACGGCCGTTCGCCCCTGGAGCGTCTGTGGGCGCGTCCCACCGCGGACATCAACGGCATCTGGGGCGGCTATCAGGGGCCGGGCAGCAAGACGGTGATCGCGGCCGAGGCCGGCGCCAAGATCTCCTTCCGCCTCGTCCCCGGCCAGGACCCGGCCGCCATCGTCGCCGCCTTCCGCGCCTTCGTCGAAGCCCGCCTGCCCCCGGACGCGAGGGCCGATATCGAGGTCTTCGGCCTGGCCCCCGGCGTCGCCATCGCGACGGACAGCCCCCACGTCGCCGCCGCCCGCCAGGCCCTCTCGGAGGAGTACGGCCGCTCCGCCATCCTCATGGGCAGCGGCGGCAGCATTCCCGTGGTGGAAAGCATGAAGCGCCTGCTGGGTCTGGACAGCCTGCTGCTGGGCTTCGGCCTCGACGACGACCAGGTCCACTCGCCCAACGAGAAGTTCGAGTGGCGCTGCCTCCATCACGGCATCCGCGCCCATGCACGGCTCCTGGGCCTACTCGCCCAACGCTAGCGCAATCGTCTCCCACTCCACCTCCAGGGCCCCGGTCGCGACGGGCTTCCCGGCGCGCCCGTACCAATACCGGGCATTCGGCAGGTCGCCCTCGACCCGGTGCAGATAGGCGTGCACCCAGGCCGCGGCGGGACCGTCATCGGACTGCGCGGCCTCATGCGCCCGCTGCCAGTCGTCCCGGGCCGCCCACCACAACGCCGCCCGCGGCGGATCGGGCGGCGGCTCAGGCAGGGCCCGGAGCGGAACGCCGCTCACTTCCAGGCCTTCGCCTGCGCGATGATCGCCGCGGCATCGAACTTGTTGATGTCGTCGATCAAGTCGTTCGTCACCAACTGCGAGGCCGGCACTTTCTCCTTCACCACGCCCCATTTCACCAGGAAGTCGATGTAGGCGTCGTAGTTCGCGACCGAGTTCTCGCCCCATTTCGTGACGCCCCCGGCCTCCAGCCGCCAGTTCTTGGCGCGGGCCTCGATCGTCTTGATGTCATCCGCGATCGCCGTCGCCTCGTCCTTCCCCGTCGGCTTCGTCTGCGGATAGACCTCGTACAGGATCCGTATGGCCGCCTCCGGGTTGGCCATCGTGAAGATGGTCCCCATCGCGTACCCCCGCGCCATCGCCACCGCCTCTGCCCGGCGGTTGGTCAGCGTCTCCTCCAGCGCGACAAACCCGTTGGATGGAAACGACGCGACCTCGTTGCTCTCCAGCATCCGCAGCTTCGCGCCGGCGGCGATCGTCAGCGCATACTGCGTGTCGAACTGGCTCAACGCGTCCACCTGGCCGCTGCGGATCAACGACGCCGTCTGCGCCCCCTCCCCCGCCACCACGATCCGCACGTCCTTGTCCGGGTCCATCCCCGCGTTCGCCACCAGCGCCCGCGCGACGATCACCCCGCCGGACGCCATCGACGTCACCCCGATCCGCTTGCCCCGCAGGTCCTGGATCGTCCGCACCGTGCTCCCCTCCGGCACCGCCAGGCCGTAGATGTTGCCCTGATACGCCGTGTAGTAGTTCAGCGCCTTCACCCCCTGCGGGCGGATGATCGCCAGCGGCTCGATGCTCGGCAGCGCATACCCCACCTGCTTCGTCGCGACGTTCTTCACGCAGTCGGTCGACCCTGCCATGGGGATGGGGTCCACCTTGATCCCGGCCTCGGCATACCATCCCAGCTTCTGCGCCACCGCGAACGGCGCCGCGGCCGAACTCAGCGTCCGCGCGCACCACCCCACCCGGACCACCGTCTGCGCCTGGAGCGCCCCGGGCACCGCAACCAACGCCGCCGCAATCATCAACCGGATCATGGATCAGTCCTCTTCAAACCGTCGCCCTTGCGCCCGCCATCCCAGAAGATCACCCGCCGCCGCACCGCCAGCACGCAGGCATTCAGCCCCAGGCCGATCACCGAAAGGATGAACAGGATCGAGAACTGACCGGCCACATCCAGGGAGAAGTTCATGCTCTGGATCAGCATCCCCAGCCCGCTCTCCGATCCCACGAACTCCGCGACGATCGCCCCAATCAGCGCGAAGATCATCGCGATCTCCAACCCCGCGAAGATCGTCGGCCCCGCCCCCGGCAGGCGCAGCATCCAGAACACCTGGAACGGCGAGGCCGCCAGGGACCGCATCAACGCCACCCGGTCCTCATCCGCCGACCGCAACCCCACGATCGTGTTGATCATCAACGGAAAGAAGCAGACGAGGCCCGCATTGACGACCTTCGACCCGATCCCCAGCCCGAACCACACGACGATCAACGGCGCCAGGGCCACCTTCGGCATCGCCTGGAACATGACGATGAGCGGATAGAGATAGTACTCGAACCGGGGACTCAGCGCGACCGCAGCCCCCAGCAGGAACCCCAGCGCGGACCCCAGCAGGAAGCCCATCAGCGTCTCGCTCAACGTGACGCCGATATGCTCGACATAGACCCCCGAGGCGATCCCCCGCACCAGGCCCATGAACACCGCACTCGGCGGCGGCAGCAGATACCCCGGCAACTGGAAGAAGCGCACCGCGCCCTCCCACAGCCCCAGCAGCGCCGCGATCAGCAGCAGGCGGAGGACGGCCCTCATTCCAGCCCCCCCGCCGCGTTCAATGCCCGCCTGATCCGCAACACATGCGCGCCGAACTCCGGCGTGTTCACGATCTCCAGCCCGCGCGGCCGGTCGAACCCTACGTCCAGCCGGTCGATGATCCGCCCCGGCCGCGCCGACATCACCAGCACCTGGTCCGCCAGGAACACCGCTTCCGCCACCGAATGCGTGATGAACAGCACCGTCTTGCGCCGCTCCATCCAGATCCGCTGCAGCTCGAGGTTCATGCTCTCCCGCGTCATCGCGTCCAGCGCCCCGAACGGCTCGTCCATCAGCAGCAGGCTCGGCTCGTGGATCAGCGCCCGCACCAGCGCCGCCCGTTGCTGCATGCCTCCCGACAGCTCCCGCGGCAGCCGCTCCTCAAACCCCTCCAGCCCCACCAGCCGCAGCAGCGCCATCGCGCGCGTCCGGGCCTCCGCCCGGCCCAGGCGCTGCACGTCGATCGGCAGCATCACGTTCCCCAGCACCGTTCGCCACGGGAACAGCACCGGCTGCTGGAACACGACCCCGATGTCCCGCCGCGGGCCCGTGATCTCCGCCCCCGCCAGCATCGCCCGCCCGCTGCTGGGCGGCGCCAGACCGGCCAGTATCCGCAACAGCGTGCTCTTGCCGCACCCCGACGGCCCGACGACGGCGACGAACGACCCCTCCGCCACCGAGAACCCGATATCCTGCAAGGCGACGACCGGCGCCGCCCCGGTCTCGTAGGACTTGCCCAGCGCCTCGACGGCGATCAGCGCGCGCGCACCCGTGGCCGCCATGCCGTCCAATGCGTTTCCCCGTTTGTTGAACGGGACGCTACGGGTGCCGGGGCGTGGGCGTCAATTGCCGCCGATCGCTTTGGCCGGGCGCGGCCCTATCATATCAGTGCCCCAGCGCCTGCACGATCTCGTCCGTCATCTTCTTCGCGTCGGCGAACAGCATCATCGTGTTGGGGCGGAAGAACAGCTCGTTCTCCACGCCCGCGTAGCCCGAGGCCATGCTGCGCTTGATGAACAGCACCGTGCGCGCCTTCTCCACGTCCAGGATCGGCATGCCGTAGATGGGCGAGGCCTTGTCGGTCTTCGCGGCCGGGTTCGTCACGTCGTTGGCGCCGATGACGTAGACGACGTCGGCGCTGCTGAACTCGCTGTTGATCTCCTCCAGCTCGAACACCTCGTCATAGGGGACGTTCGCTTCGGCGAGCAGGACGTTCATGTGGCCGGGCATGCGGCCGGCGACGGGGTGGATGGCGTATTTGACCTCGACGCCCTCCTTCTTGAGCGTGTCCGCCATCTCCCGCAGGGAGTGCTGGGCCTGCGCCACCGCCATGCCGTAGCCCGGCACGATGATCACCTTGGACGCGTTCTTCATGATGAAGGCCGCGTCGTCGGCGTTGCCGCTGCGGACCGTGCGGTCCATGCCGTCCGGCCCCTGCGCGGCGGCGGCACCGCCCGTGTCCGTGCCCCAGCCGCCCAGCAGCACGTTGACGATGCTGCGGTTCATCCCCTTGCACATGATGTACGACAGGATGGCGCCCGACGCGCCCACCAGCGCCCCGGTGATGATCAGCGCCAGGTTCTGGATGGTGAAGCCGATGCCGCAGGCCGCCCAGCCGGAGTAGCTGTTCAGCATCGACACGACGACGGGCATGTCGGCCCCGCCGATCGGGATGATGATCAGGAACCCGAGCACCAGCGCGACGATCGCGATCAGCCAGAACAGCGCCTGGTTGCCCGATCCCACGAACATCACGACCAGGATCACCATCAGCCCGAACAACGCCAGGTTCAACTGGTGCTGCCGGTCGAAGATGATCGGCGCGCCCTTCATGATGCCCTGGAGCTTGGCGAAGGCGATCAACGAGCCCGAGAAGGTGATGGCGCCGATGGCGATGCCCAGCGACATCTCGACCAAGGACTGCGTGTGGATGTGGCCGGGTTCGCCGATGCCGAAGGCGGCCGGGGCGTTCAGCGCGGCGGCGGCGACGAACACGGCGGCGAGGCCCACCAGCGAGTGGAAAGCCGCGACAAGCTGCGGCAGCGCCGTCATCTGGATGCGGCGGGCGACGAAGGTGCCCGCCCCGCCACCAAGCACGATGGCGATGGCGATCAGCAGGAAGCCGGTCCCGGACATGCCGCGTTGCAGCAGCGTCGCTCCCGCGGCGATGCCCATGCCGACCATGCCGTACAGGTTGCCCTTCCGCGCCGTCACCGGGCTGGACAGGCCCCGCAGCGCCAGCACGAACAGGACGGCGGAGACGAGGTAGGCGAGTGCGGTCAGCGAGGCGCTCACGTCTTCGCTCCCGGCTTCTTGTTGGTCTGGAACATGCCCAGCATGCGCTGCGTGACGGTGAAGCCGCCGAAGATGTTCACGCTGGCGAGCAGCACGCCCAGGAAGCCGAACAGCCGCGCCCACCCGTTGTCGGACAGCCCGGCGGCCAGCATCGCGCCGACGACGATGACCGAGGAGATGGCGTTGGTGACGCCCATCAGCGGCGAATGCAGCGCGGGCGTCACGTTCCAGACGACGTAGTAGCCGACGAAGCAGGCCATCAGGAAGATGGCGAGCAGGAAGATGAAGGGCTCGACCGCCTGGGCCACCGGCTCGATCCCGGCGCCCACGGCGCGGAGCTGGTCGGCAAGGGCGGCCGCGCGCGCGGCGATCCGCATCGCCTCGTCGGCGTAGAGGTTGGGGTTCATCGTTTGCCTCGGCTTACGCGGCTTGCGCCGGTTGGAATTGAGCGTGCACGACCTGGCCGCCGCGGGTGAGCATGACGCCGCGGACGATCTCGTCGGTCTCGGGCAGGTTGGGCTTCTTGCCCTCCTTGTCCCAGAAGGTGGTGAGGAAGGTCAGCAGGTTGCGCGAATAGAGCGTGCTGGACGCGACGGCGATGCGGCCCGGCCAGTTGCGGTAGCCCAGGATCTTCACGCCGTTCGCGGTCACCGTCGCCTCGCCCGGGGTGGTCGCGGCGCAGTTGCCGCCGTTGTCGGCGGCGAGGTCGACGACGACGCTGCCGGGCTTCATGCTGTCGACCATGGCCTGCGTGACGATGACGGGCGCGCGGCGGCCCTGCACCAGGGCGGTGCAGATGACCAGGTCGTTCTTCGCGACCGTCGTCGCCATCAGCTCCGCCTGCTTCTGGCGGAAGGCGTCGCTCATCTCCTTGGCGTAGGCGCCGGTCTGCTTGGCGCTCTCCTCGTCGTCGACGCCGACATAGGTGGCGCCGAGGGACCTGATCTCCTCCTTGGCGGCGGGGCGGACGTCGGTGGCCGAGACGATGGCGCCGAGCCGCCGGGCGGTCGCGATGGCCTGGAGGCCCGCGACGCCGGCGCCGATGACGAAGACGCGGGCGGGCGGCACGGTGCCGGCGGCGGTCATCATCATGGGGAAGCCACGCTCGAACGCGCCGGCGCCCTCGATCACGGCGCGGTAGCCGGCGAGGTTCGCCTGGCTGCTCAGCACGTCCATGCTCTGCGCGCGGGTGATGCGGGGCAGCAGCTCCATCGCGCCCGCGTCGATCCCGGCCTGGGCCAGCGACGCCACAAGCTCGGCATCCGCACCGGCGATGCACAGCAGGGTGGCGCCGTGCGGGATCATCGCGCGGACCTCCGCCGAGGGCATCTGCACGGCGAACACCAGGCCGGCGCCGGACAGCGCCGCCCCGGCGTCGGCCGCGATCTCCGCCCCCGCCGCCTGATACTCCACGTCCATGATGGCGCTGGACGCCCCTGCCCCGGCCTCGACCGCGACGGTCAGCCCCAGCGCAATCAGCTTCTTCACCGTGTCCGGCGTGGCGGCCACGCGCGTTTCGGCCGCGGCCCGTTCCTTCAGCACCGCTAGGCGCATGCGATCTTCCTTCCCCAAGCGGGCACACCATGACCCGGCCCGCTCCGCCCGCGCAAGGGGCCGCCACACGCCGCTTTGTGTTTGCTTCGGCGCGCGGGTCGTCCATACCCGGCATGCCACCGGATCTCGCCGGCCGGCAGCCCTGTCGTGAAAGGGGCGCCCATGCTCGATCAATACCCCGCCGAAACGCGGAATGCAGTGGCGGACCGCCGTGCGCTGCTGGCGGCGCTCGCGCCGTTCCAGGCGGCATCCTCGGCCCGGAGCATGCTGCAACTCGGCATCAACCTGGTGGGATACGCAGGGCTGGTGGGGCTGATGTATCTCAGCCTGGGCGTCTCGGTGTGGCTGACCCTCGCGCTCGCGCTCCCCGCGGCCGGGCTCGTCGTGCGGCTGTTCATCGTCCAGCATGACTGCGGCCACGGGTCGTATTTCCGCTCCCGCCCGATGAACGAGGCGGTCGGGTGGCTGTGCAGCCTCGCGACCTTCACGCCCTACGACAACTGGCGGCGGCAGCATGCCGGCCACCACGCGGTGTGGAACAATCTGGACGAGCGCCAGGACGCCGACATGTATTCGAGCTGCCTGACGGTGGCCGAATACGAGTCGCTGACGCCGCGGCGGCAATGGCTGTACCGGGCCGTGCGGCATCCGCTCGTGGCGCAGATCCTGGTTCCCCCCGTGCTGTTCCTGCTGCTGTATCGCGTGCCGTTCGACACGCCGCGCGCGTGGCGGAAGGAGCGGCGGGGCGTCCATCTGACCAACCTGGCCCTGTTCGCCATGCTGACCGCGTTGATCCTGCTGCTGGGCCTGGGGCCGGTGCTTCTGGTGCAGTTGCCCATCATGGTGGTGGCGAGCATCGCGGGCGTCTGGCTGTTCTCGGTGCAGCACCGGTTCGAGGATTCGCAGTGGGCGCGGCAGGCGGAGTGGTCGGCGCTGGATGCGTCGCTGCATGGCAGCTCGTTGCTGCGGTTGCCGCGCGTGCTGCAGTGGTTCACGGGGAATATCGGGTTCCATCACGTGCACCACCTGTCGCCGCGGGTGCCGAACTACCGGTTGCAGGCGTGCCACGACTCGACGCCGGGGCTCCAGGACGTGACGACGATGACGTTCCGGCAGGCGCTGCGGGCGCCGAGCTTCGCGCTGTGGGACGAGGCGCGGGGGCGGATGGTGCCGTTCCCACGCTATCGGCCGAACGGGTCCGGGTCGTAGCCGACGGACACCAGCGTCAGGCCGTCGGGCGGCGCGGTCGGGCCCGCGGCGCTGCGGTCGCGGGCATCGAGGGCGATGGACACGCGTTCGGGGGGCCAGCGCCCCTCCCCCACCAGTTTCAGGGTGCCGACCATGTTCCGGACCTGGTGATGGAGGAAGCTGCGGGCGTGGGCCTCGACCCGCAGGGTGTCGCCGTCCCGGGTGACGTGCAGGCGGTCCATGGTGCGGACCGGGCTTTTGGCCTGGCACGAGCTTGCGCGGAATGACGTGAAGTCGTGGCGGCCCAGCAGCGCCGCCGCGGCACGGTTCATCGCCGCTTCGTCCAGCGGGCGTTCCACGTGCCAGACGTGGCCCAGGCCCAGGGCGGGGCGGCTGCGGCGGTTCAGGATTCGGTATTCGTAGGCGCGGGCGGTGGCGGCAAAGCGGGGGTTCCAGCCCGGCGGGGCCGGGGCGGCCTGCAGGACGACGAAGGCGTGGGGGCGGAGGTGGAAGTTCAGGGCGTCCCGGATCTGCCCGGGGCGATAGCGGTCCGGCAGCGCCAGCAGGGCCACCTGCCCGGTGGCGTGGACGCCGGCGTCGGTACGGCCGGCGGCGATGCTGGGGACGGCCCCCCCGCCGGCGAGGTGGGATGCAGCGTCCTCCAGCGTTTCCTGCAGGGTGGGCTGGCCGGTCTGGCGCTGCCATCCGGCGAAGGCGCCACCGTCGTATTCCAGCAGCAGCGCCCAGGCGGCGAAGCCGGGGGGGGTCACCCCAGGACCGTGCCGGGCGGGACCGGGCGGCCGCGCAGCATCGCCGCGGCGTCCATGGGCGCGCGGCCCGGGCGCTGCACCCGGAGCAGCCGCAGGGCGCCCTGCCCGGTCGCGACCAGCAGCGTGTCGTCGAGGACGAGGCCGGGGGCGCCGTCGCCGGGCTCGGGGCGGGCGGAGAGGATCTTCAGCGTCTCGGTGTCCAGGGTCGTCCAGGCGCCGGGCCAGGGGACGAGGGCGCGGACGGTACGGTCGAGGGCGGATGCGTGTCGGGTCCAGTCCAGCCGGCCGGTGTCGCGGGTCAGCTTGGGGGCGTAGGTGGCGCCGTCCGGCTGCGGGATGGGCGTGGGGTTCGCGTCCAGCGCCTGCAGGACCAGGGTGGCGCCCAGGGCGGAGAGTTCGTCGTGCAGGGTGGCGGCCGTCGTGGCGGGACCGATGGGGACGGCGCGCCGCAGCAGCATGGGGCCGGTGTCGAGGCCGGCCTCCATCTGCATGATGGTGATGCCGGTTTCGTGGTCGCCGGCCAGGATGGCGGCCTGGATGGGTCCGGCGCCGCGCCAGCGGGGGAGCAGACTGGCGTGGATGTTGAGGCAGCCCCGGCGCGGGGCGTCCAGGAAGGGCTGCGGCAGGATCTGGCCGTAGGCGGCGACGATGGCGACGTCGAGGTCGAGCGCGGTCCAGTCGGCCAGGGCCTCGGCGTTGCCGCGCAGGCGGGCGGGCGTGCGGACGGGGAGGCCGAGGGCGTCGGCGGCCTCGTGGACCGGGCAGCGGCGGACGGCCTGGCCGCGGCCTGCCGGGCGGGGGGGCTGGGCGTAGACCGCCGCGATCCCGTGCCCGGCGGCGTGCAGGGCGCGGAGGGCGGGGACGGCGAAGTCCGGGCTGCCCATGAAGGCCAGGCGCATCAGCCGGCGGCCTTCTGCCTCAGTTCCTTGGCAAGGCGGCGCATGATCATGTTGCGCTTGAGGGCGGAGAGGTGATCGACGAACAGGACGCCGTCCAGGTGGTCGATCTCGTGCTGCAGGCAGGCGGCGAGCAGGCCTTCGGCCTCGATCTCGTGCCTAGCGCCCTGCAGGTCGTGGTAGCGGACCATGACGCGGGCGGGGCGGGAGACGTCGGCGTATTGGCCGGGGAGGGAGAGGCAGCCTTCCTCGCGCGTCGCCCATTCCTCGCTGACGCGGGTGATCTCGGGGTTCACCAGGTGCATCGGCGCGGGTTTGTCGTCGGGCGCCAGGTCGACGACGGCGAATCGGAGGCCCGAGCCGATCTGGGGTGCGGCGAGGCCGATGCCGGGGGCGGCGTACATGGCGGCGAGCATGCGGGGGGCCAGGTCGCGCACGCGGTCGGCGTCGGCGGAGGCGACGGGGCGGGCCTTGGCGCGCAGGATGGCGGCGGGGGGCGTCAGGATCGGCAGCAGGCCGGGGTCGTCGGGCATCGCGGCGATGTAGCCGTTGGGGCGGCCGGGTTCAATGCGGGGGTGCGTGGTTCACGGGCGGGGTTTGGCGCGCTATGGTCGGGGGAACGCCGGCACAGGCGGCCCGGGGAGACGGATATGCGGATCACACGCGTGGTGGCGGTCGCGACGCTGCTGCTGGCCGGGGCGGGGCTGGCCGGGGGCGCGCGGGCGGAGACGATCCGGATCGCCAGGCAGTTCGGGATTTCGTATCTGCCGCTGATCCTGATGCAGGACCAGAAGCTGCTGGAGGCGGAGGCCCGGGCGCGGGGCGTGGAGCTGTCGGCCGAGTGGGTGACGTTCACGGGGGGGCCGCCGATCAACGACGCGCTGATCTCGGGCACCATCGACGTCGCGGCCGGCGGCGTGGGGCCGATGCTGACGCTGTGGGCGCGGACGCGGTCGACTCTGCGGGTGAAGGGGCTGGCGGCGCTGGGGTCGATGCCGATCTGGCTGAATACCGCGAACCCGGCGGTCCAGAGCATCCGCGATTTCGGCGAGAAGGACCGGATTGCGCTGCCGGGGGTGAAGGTTTCGATCCAGGCGGTGGTGCTGCAGATGGCGGCGCAGCAGGCCTGGGGCGCCGGGCAGCAGTACCGGCTTGATCCGCTGACGGTGAGCATGGGGCATCCGGATGCCCAGGCGGCGCTGATGGGGGGCAATACCGAGATCACGGCGCACTTCACGTCGGCGCCGTTCATGTACGAGGAGCTTGGCAATCCGCGGATCCGGCGGGTGCTGAACAGCTACGACGTGCTGGGCGGGCCGCACACGTTCAACGTGGTGTGGACGACGCAGCGGTGGCACGACGCGAATCCGAAGCTGGTCGGGGCCTTCATGGCGGCGCTGGACCGGGCGATGGCGTTCATCGTGGCGAACCCCCTGGAGGCGGCTGCGGTCTGGGCCCGGGTGGAGAAGGCGCGGCTTTCGGCGGAGCAGGCGGCGGAGATGATCCGCAGGCCCGAGAACGAGTGGACGACGGCGCCGCGGCGGATGATGGATTTCATGGCGTTCATGCACGGGACGGGGGCGATCGGGCAGCGGGCCGAGACGTGGCGCGACCTCTTCTTTCCGGTGGCGCATGGGCTGGATGGTGGTTAGGGGGCTGGCATGAGCATACGCATCCGCAAGGTGACGCCGGTGATCGGGGCGGAGATCGAGGGCGTGGATCTGTCGCAGCCGCTGGGGAACGAGACGTTCCAGGCGGTGCATGACGCGCTGATGGACAACCTGGTCATCTTCTTCAGGGGCCAGACGATGGACCATGGGCAGCAGAAGGACTTCGGGCGGCGGTTCGGGGCGCTGCACATCCACCCGGCGGCGCCATCGGTCGACGGGCATCCGGAGGTGATGCGGATCCATGCCGACGCGAACAGCACGTATGTGAACGGGGAGGGCTGGCATTCCGACGTGTCGTGCGACGCGGAGCCGCCGATGGGGAGCATCCTGTACATGCGGGTGCTGCCGGAGGTGGGCGGGGACACGCTGTTCGCGAACATGTATGCGGCCTTCGAGGCGCTTTCGGCGCCGATGCGGGCGATGCTGGCGCCGTTGACGGCGGTGCATGACGGGGAGGGGCTGTATCGCGGGCGGTATGGCGGGGATGACCGGGGGCGGGTGTATCCGCGGGCGGAGCACCCGGTGGTGCGCACGCATCCGGTGACGGGGCGGCAGGCGCTGTTCGTGAACTCGTTCTTCACCACGCGGATCAATGGCGTGACGAAGGCGGAGAGCGACGCGCTGCTGGCATTCCTGTTCCGGCATATCGAGACTCCGGAGTTCGCGTGCCGGTTCCGGTGGGAGCGGGACAGCGTGGCGTTCTGGGACAACCGGGCAGCGCAGCACCATGCGTTGTGGGACTACTTTCCGGAGACGCGGACCGGGACGCGGGTGACGGTGGTGGGGGACCGGCCGTTCTACCGGGGGTGATGGGCGGGGCTGGGCCGCGTTCGATGCCGACGATGGACACGGAGGCGCAGAGGCACGGAGGAGGTCACAGAGGTGGGTGGGTCCAGTGTTGCCGGGGGGCCGGCTTCGCTGCCCGCGGTGTGTCCGTGGCGGGTTTCCTGCCCGTCTGAGGGGTTTGTTTTGATTCCGGACTGTGAGAGGGTTTGCGGGATGCCGGGGTCCATGTCGCATGCCGATCAGTGTGTTCCTGTCGACCGTTTCCGACGAGTTCCGGGTTTATCGCGATCAGCTGCAGGCGGACCTGACGCGGCATAACGTCGAGGTCAAGGTTCAGGAGCAGTTCAAGGATCTCGGGGGCGATACGCTCGACAAGCTCGATGTGTATATCGGGCATTGCGACGCGGTCGTGCACCTCGTGGGGGAGATGACGGGTTCGGCGGCCAGCGATCGGGAGGTGCAGGCGCTGCTTCGGAAACATCCGGACCTGCCGGCGGCGTTGGCGCCGCTGGGGGAGGCGCTTCGGCTGGGGGAGGCGATCTCCTACACGCAGTGGGAGGCGTGGCTGGCGCTGTATCACGGCAAGCTGCTGCTGACGGCGCAGGCGGAGCCGGGGGCGGCGCGAGGACCAAGGTTTGCGCCGACGGCGTGGTCGCAGGGGGCGCAGGCGGCGCATCTCGGGCGGCTGGAAATGGTGCGGCGGTATCCGGGCTGCCGGTTCGGGAGCCCGGCCGAGCTGGCGGCACAGATCGCGTATACGGCGATCCTGGACCTGCTGGTGAGGGAGTACGCGCGGGAGGCGGCGCAGGCGCGGGACGTGGCGGAGGGGTTCATCCGCGAGATGGCGGGGCGGGTGGCGGCGGACCCTCAGCTTGACCTGGAGGCGATGAAGCGGGCGGTCCGCACGGCGATCGGCATCTATGAGACGGAGATCGGAGGCGGGCGGACGGCGACGAATCTGGGCGGCATCGTCGATCAGGCGCTGGCGGCGGCGCGGCGGCTGGCGGATGAGGGAAAGTCGCGGCTGGCGCGGGCGGCGCTTCGCCGGGCTGCGGAGGAGCTGGGGCGGGAGGAGGCGGAGCGGCGGGCGGTTCATGTGGAGCGGGTGACGGCGCTGTTCAGTCTGGAACGGGACATTGCGCTGGCTGCGTATGACGGGGAGGCGGCGGTCGAGACCATCCTGGCGATGGCGGGGGCGGTTTCCGGGGGAGATGGCGGGGCCCGGCGAGGGGTGCTGGTGGCGGAGGGGGAGAAGGCGTTCGAGGTTGGCGAGCAGCGGGGCAGTAATGTCCATCTCGTGGTGGCGATCGCTATCTGGCGGGAAGCGGTGGGGCTGTCTGTGACGCCGGACGACGTGGGGCATGCTCGCAACTGGCTTGGCAAAGCGCTTACGAGGCTGGGGGAGCGGGAGAGCGGGACGGGGCGCCTGGAGGAGGCGGTGGCGGCGTATCGGGCGGCACTGGAGGAGCGGACGCGGGAGCGGGTGCCGCTCGACTGGGCGATGACGCAGAGCAATCTCGGCGCTGCGTTTTCGATGTTGGGGGAGCGGGAGAGCGGGACGGGGCGGCTGGAGGAGGCGGTGGCGGCATTTCGGGCGGCGCTGGAGGAGAGCACGCGGGAGCGGGTGCCGCTCGAATGGGCGGCGACGAAGAACAATCTGGGTCACGCTTTTTGGGCGTTGGGGGAGCGGGAGAGCGGGACGGGGCGGTTGGAGGAGGCGGTGGCGGCGTTTCGGGCGGCGCTGGAGGAGCTGACGCGGGAGCGGATGCCGCTCGACTGGGCGACGACGCAGAACAATCTTGGCGCCGCGCTTGGGACGTTGGGCGGGCGGGAGAGCGGGACGGGGCGACTGGAGGACGCGGTGGCGGCGTATCGCGCGGCGTTGGAAGAGCGGACGCGGGAGCGGGTACCGCTCGACTGGGCGGCGACGCAGAACAATCTTGGCAACGCGCTTTGGACGTTGGGAGGGCGGGAGAGCGGGACGGGGCGGCTGGAGGAGGCGATGGCGGCGTATCGCGCGGCACTGGAGGAGTGGAGTAAGCGTCGCTGCGCCGGCACATTGACGGCGTTCGAGGGAGCAGGGTCTACCC
>CAXTPG010000095.1:0-16522 GCA_964246015.1 uncultured Acetobacteraceae bacterium | reverse complement strand
CCCGCAACTGCCGGTTCACGTCCCCCGCCGTGATCCCCAGCGACGCCAGCCGGTCCGGATCCAGGTTGACCCGGATCTCCCGCGCCACCCCCCCGATCCGCTGCACCCGCCCCACCCCCGTGACCCCCTGCAGGTCCCGCACCACGGTATCGTCGACGAACCACGACAACCCCTCCAGCGTCATCGCCGGCGCCGTCACCGCATACGTCTGGATGCTCTGCCCCACCACGTCGATCCGCTCGATGATCGGCTCGTCGATCCCCCGCGGCAGATCGGCCCTGATCTTCGAAACCGCGTCCCGCACGTCGTTCAGCGCCCGGTCGCTGCTCACCTCCAGCCGCAGCTCAATGACCGTCTGGCTCGTCCCGTCCGTCACCGTGCTGTTCAGGTGCTTCACCCCGGACACGTTCGCGACCGCGTCCTCCACCTTCTTCGTCACCTGGTTCTCGAGCTCCGCCGGCGCCGCGCCCGACTGCGTCACCGTCACCGAGACCACGGGGATGTCGACGTTGGGCGCACGGGTGATCGGCAGCATCCGGAACGCGACCAGCCCCAGCAGCGTCAGCACCGTGAACAGCACCAGCGGCGGGATGGGCTTGCGGATCGCGGCGCCGGAGATGTTCCAGGCCATTACTTCACGACCGCCGAAACGCGGTCCCCCCCGCGGATGAAGCTGCCGGACACCGCGACGACCGCCTCGCCCTCCTTCAACCCCTCGGTGATCTCGGCCTTCCCGCCGCTGCGGAGCCCCACCTGCACGCGCCGTGTCTCGACCACGTTGTCCCGCACCACCTGCACGACGGCGCCGTCCACCTGGAACAGCACGGACGACAGCGGCGCCAGCACGCCCTCACGCCGCGCGACCTCGACGGCCGCCCGCGCGAAACTCCCGATCACCAGCGGCTCCCCGCCCTCCAGCGACACCCGCACCCGGCCCAGCCGCGTGCTGCGCGCCACCTCCGGCGACACCAGCCGCACCCGCCCGCCCCGCGCGCCGCCCACCGTCTCCACCCGCGCCACCTGGCCCGGCCGCAGCTTCGCCAGCTGCAGCTCCGGCACATCCGCCTCCAGCTCGATCGCCCCGTCCTGGATGATGCGGAACAACGCGTCCCCCGAACCCGCGACGACCGCCCCCAGCCGCGCCGTCCGCCGGCTGACCAGCCCGCCCACCGGCGCCCGGATCTCGGTCCGCGCCAGCCGCACCAGCAGCTCCTGCCGCTGCGCCTGCGCCAGCGCCCGGTCCGCCTCCGCGATCCGCAACGCGTTCTGGTTGCCGTCCAGCTTCGCGGCCATCATCCGCGCCGCCGCCTGCCGCTGCTCGAACACCTCCCGCGACGCATTCCCCCCCGCCAACAGGTCCCGGGTCCGCGCCAGCGCCAGATCCACCTGCTCCCGGTTGGCGATGCTCTCGGCGATGCTCGCCCGCGCCTGCGCCACCGCCCCCTCCGCCCGCGCGATCTGCGCCGCGTTCTGCGCGACGCTCGCGTCAAGCACGTCCCGCGACAGCCGCGCCAGCACCTGCCCGGCCTGAACCGTGTCCCCCTCCTCGGCCAGCAGCTCCGTGATCGCCACCCCATCGATCTGCGGACTGACCAGCACCTCCTCCTTGGCCACCAGCGTCCCGACCAGCACCGCGGATTCCGCGATCGCCCCGGTCGTCGCCGCGACCACGGTGACGCTCGGCGGCCGGGGCAGGGCGGGCTGCGCACGTACGCCCACCTGCATCAGCACCAGCAGCGCCGCCACCACGGGCCGCAGGAACCGCCGCAGCAGCACTTGCAGCACCGGCCGGAACCGTGACGCCGTCAGCGTCGGATCCAGGCTCTGATGCACGCTCAAACCGTCCCCCATCGCCATGATGAGCTGGCACGCCGTCTCCACGTCCAGCATGGGGTCGACCATGCCCCGCTCCTGCCCGCGCTTCAGCGCCGCGACGACCGCCGCCCGCGCCTCCACCATGTTGCGGTCGAACATCCCCCGCACCTCGGGGTTGCGGATCGCCTCCGCCATCGTCTCCGCGCACAGCGCCGCATTGGGACCCGACAGGATCTGCTCCAGCTTGTCGATCCCGATGCTGGCCAGCGCCTCCACCGGGTCGTCCGCCTCCGCCAGCCGCTCGAAGAAGATCTTGTGATGGTCCCGCTCCGCCTCCGCGATGGCGGCGATGATGCTGACCTTGCTCGGGAAATACCGGTACAGCGCCCCCGGCGACATGCTGGCCTCGGCGCAGATCTGCTGCATCGACGCGCCATGGAACCCGTCCCGCGCAAAACAGGCGATCGCGGCATCGATGATGCGCTGGCGGGGTGATGCGGCGGTCGTCGCGGACATGGTCCACCCGGAAGCGAATGAACGTTCATGTGCGCCCGCGCCCGCCAGAAGTCAAGGAAACGCAGCTAGGATGCCGGCGCCGAGGGTGGCAGCTCCAGGTGGTTCTCGATCCGCCGCACCCGCTGCTCCAACTCGGTGATCAGGAACGCGTGCCCCAGCACCGACCCATGATAATGCGTGACCGTCTGCCGCAGGCTGGACACATCCTCCGCCAGCCCATCGAGCTTGCGTCCCTGCTCCTGCAACGCACGCGAATGCTCCTGAAGAACGCGCCCCTGATCGTGCAGGACGCGCCCCTGCTCCGCCAGGCTCGCCATCACCTGCTGCAGCATCGCCACGATATGCCCCTGATCCGTCCCGTTCCCGCTCATGCACCCTCCACTCCCCGAAATACCCGAATCCCCCCCGCTTTGAAACGCCGATCCCACGCCACACGGACAACCCTCTTCAGCCCTCCCTGGGGTCAGGGAGGCGCCCGGGGGAGGGTGCGTCGAACCCACGAATGCCCGGCACCCGCAAGCCTCCGCAGGCCCGCCAGCGCCCCCCGCTTCTCCGTGACCTCCGCGCCTCTGCGGCGAAGCTCTCTCCCCAACCCTCCCCAACGATCCCCGCCCCACTTGACCCCGACCACATCGCAGGCAAGCTCCCCCCATGGACAACCGCCCCGACCTCGACGCCATGGCCGCCGCCCTCGGCATAACCCTCGACCCGGACTGGCACGACGCCGTCCGCACCAACCTCGACATCAGCCTCCGCATGGCCAACCAGGTCGCCAGCTTCCCCCTTGACGACGAAACCGACCTCGCCCCGGTCTTCCACCCATGACCGACCAGGTCGCCGAAAGCCTGGCCCGCATCCAGGCAAGCCCCCTCAACGCCTTCACCGACATTCTCGCCGCCCGCGCCACCGCCCGCGCCGCAACCGCGGCCGGCCCCCTCGCCGGAACCCCCTTCGCCGCCAAGAACCTCTTCGACATCGAAGGCCTCCCCACCCGCGCCGGCTCCCGCATCAACCGCGAACGCCCCCCCGCGACCCGCGACTCCCCCCTCGTCGCCCGCCTCGAAGCCGCCGGAGCCGTCCTCGTCGGCGCCCTCAACATGGGCGAATACGCCTACGACTTCACCGGCGAGAACGTCCACGACGGCAACTGCCGCAACCCCCACGACCCCGAACGCATGTCCGGCGGCAGCAGCAGCGGCTCCGGCGCCGCCGTCGGCGGCAACCTCGTCCCCCTCGCCCTCGGCTCCGACACCAACGGCTCCATCCGCGTCCCCGCCAGCCTCTGCGGCGTCTTCGGCCTCAAGCCCACCTACGGCCGCCTCTCCCGCGCCCGCACCTTCCCGTTCGTCAACAGCCTCGATCACCTCGGCCCCCTGGCCCGCACCGCCACCCTCCTCGTCGACGCCTACAACGCCATGCAGGGCCCGGACCCCGAGGACCCCGTCTGCGCCACCCGCCCCCCCGAACCCGTCCACGACACCGGCATCCAGGGCCTCCGCATCGCGACCCTCGGCGGCTACTTCGAATCCAACGCCGGCCCCGAGGCCCGCCACGCCCTCGCCATCGTCGCGAACGCACTCGCCGCCACACGGACCATCGAACTGCCCGAGGCCGCCCGCGCCCGCGCCGCCGCCTACGTCATCACCACCGTCGAGGGCGCGAACCTCCACCTCGACCGCCTCCGCACCCGCCCCGCCGACTTCGACCCGGCCGTCCGCGACCGCCTCATCGCCGGCGCCATGCTCCCCGGCGCCTACTACGTCCGCGCCCAGCGCTTCCGCCGCTGGTTCCAGGACCAGGTCGCCCGCATCTTCCGCGACGTCGATGTCCTCCTCGCCCCCGCCACCCCCGTCTCCGCCCCCCGCATCGGCCAGCCCACCATCGACATCAACGGCCAGGCCCTCCCCACCCGCGCCTCCATCGGCATCCTCACCCAGCCCATCTCCTTCATCGGCCTCCCCGTCGTCGCGGTCCCCGTCGTCGCCGTCCCAGTCGCCGCAGTCCCCGTCGCGCGCCCAGGCATGCCCATCGGCGTCCAGGTCATCACCGCCCCCTGGCGGGAGGACATCGCCCTCCGCGTCGCCCTCGACCTCGAACGCCGCGGCGTCTCAGTCGCCCGCTGACGCCCCCCGCGGCCGCGCGAACCCCAGGATCGACAGCCCGATCGCCGCCGAAGCCAACGACCCCGCGAACACCGCCAGCTTCACCTCGTCCCCCAGCGGAGAATCCCGGAACGCCAGGTCGCTGATGAACAGGCTCATCGTGAACCCGATCCCGCACAGCACGCACGCCCCATACAGCTGCACCAGCGTGCACCCCGCCGGCAACCGCGCCAGCCGCAGTCGGACCGCCGCCATCACCGCGCCGAACACCCCCAACTGCTTGCCCACCAGCAGCCCCAGCGCCGTCCCCAGCGCCAGGCGGTCCGTCCACGCCCCCGCCGGAAGACTGCCGAAATGCAGCCCGGCATTCGCCAACCCGAACACCGGCAGCACCAGGAACGCCACCCAACGGCTCAACCCATGCTCCAGCCGCGCCGCCGGGGCCGCATCCTCCTCCGCCAACGGGGCCATCGGCACGACGAACGCCAGCGCCACCCCCGCCAAGGTCGCATGAACGCCGGACCGGAACACCAGCGCCCACAGCACCACCCCCCCCACCAGATACGGCAGCAGCCGCCGCACCCCCGCCCGGTTCAACCCGTACATCCCCCCCCACACCGCCGCCGCCAGCGCCAGCGCACCCAGGTCCAGCGACCGCGTGTAGAACAGCGCGATCACGATGATCGCCCCCAGGTCGTCGATGATCGCCAGCGCCGTCAGGAACACCTTCAAGGCGATCGGCACCCGCGGTCCCAGCATGCTCGCCACCGCCAGCGCGAACGCGATATCCGTCGCCACCGGCACCGCCCAGCCCCGCAGCGCCGCCCCGTTCCCCCAGTTGAACGCGACGAAGATCAGCGCCGGCACCACCATCCCCCCCACCGCCGCCAGCCCGGGCGCCGCCAGCCGGTCCAGCGACGCAAGCTCCCCCCGCGTGATCTCCCGCCGCAGCTCCAGCCCCACCAGCAGGAAGAACACCGCCATCAACCCGTCGTTGATCCACACATGAAGCTGCTGCCCCGGCCCCGGAAACGGCGGCGTCCAGTGCAGCAGCGCCTCGTACGCCTCGCCCCGCGGCGAGTTCGCCCAGATCAGCGCCACCACCGAAGCCAGGATCAGCATCGCCCCGCCCGCGCTGCCGGACCGCAGGAACTCCAGCAACGGGGCGAAACGGGACACGAGGGGACGAACGGTCATGCTGGCTCCAACCGCAACGGGGCAGGGGCCTCGTGCGTTCGCACACCACTATGCCCCTTCCCATGCTCGCTCAACGCCTCCCGGCCAACATCACCGGGAAGTCCGGTCCCGCCGACCGCTGGGTCGCCGCCATGCGCGCCGGCGACGTCCACGCCGCCTTCGCCGTCAACGACCAGGTCCTCGCCGCCCGCGACCCCGCCACCCGCGACGACCCGGCACGCCCCTACCACGAGCGCTGGGTCTGGGACGGCCGCCCCCTCGACGGCCGCCGCGTGCTCGTCCGCTGCTATCACGGCCTGGGCGACACCCTGCAGTTCTGCCGCTTCCTCGCCCCCCTGCGCTGCCGCGCCGCCCACGTGACGATGGAGGCCCAGCCCCCCCTCATCCCCCTCCTGCGCCGACTGCCCGGCATCGACCGCCTCCACCCCTTCGATCCCGCCCACCCTCTCCCCCCCGCCGACTGCGACATCGAGGTGATGGAACTCGCCCACGCCCTCCGCCAACCCCCGGACCCCGCGCCCTACCTGCACGCCGAGGCCGCGAGGGGAGGGGGGGTGGGCTTCTGCTGGCAGGGCGGCGGCTGGGACCCCGCCCGCGACATCCCCGCCCCGAAGCTCCGCCCCCTTGCGACAGGCGTCCGCGCCATCAGTCTGCAGCGCGGCCCCGCCGCCGCCGCCGCGCCGGCGCTGGGCGCGCATGATCCCCTGGACGGCGACATGGACGTGCTGGCCCTGGCGCACCTGGTCGCCGGCCTCCGCGCCGTCTTCACCGTCGACACGATGGTCGCCCACCTCGCCGCCGCCCTCGGCCGTCCCACCTTCGTCCTCCTCAAGCACGACCCGGACTGGCGATGGGGCCACTCGGGCCGAACCCCCTGGTACGGCTCCGTCCGAACCATCCGCCAACCCGCCCCCGGCGACTGGGACGGCGCGATCGACCAGGCCCTGCAACTCTGGGGCGCCTCGCAGGTTCAAGGGATGTGACCATGCGCATCGTCTTCCTCGGCCTCACCATCACCTCATCCTGGGGCAACGGCCACGCAACCACCTTCCGCGGCCTCGTCCGCGGCCTCGTCCGCCGTGGCCACTCCGTCCTGTTCCTGGAACGCGACAAGCCCTGGTACGCCGCCCACCGCGACCTGCCCAACCCCCCCTACGGCGACACCGCCCTCTACGACGGCCTCGACGACCTCGAAGCCCGATGGGCCCCCGCAATCCGCGACGCCGACCTCGTCGTCCTCGGCTCCTACGTCCCCGATGGGATCGACGTCGCCCGCATCGTCCAGCGCACCGCCCGCGGCCTCACCGCCTTCTACGACATCGACACCCCCGTCACCCTCGCCGCCCTCGCCGAAAATACCTGCGCCTACCTCTCCCCCGACCAGATCCGCGGCTTCGACCTCTATCTCTCCTTCACCGGCGGCCCCACGCTCGACGAGCTGGAACGCCACTGGGGCGCCCGCGCCGCCCGTCCCCTTTATTGCTCCGCCGACCCCGACATCTACCGCCCCGACCCCGACGCAGCCCTCCGCTGGGACCTCGGCTACCTCGGCACCTACAGCCCCGACCGCCAGCCCACCGTCGACGCCCTCCTCGCCGGCCCCGCCGCCGCCTGGCCCCGGGGCCGCTTCGTCGTCGCCGGCCCCCAATACCCCGCCGCCATCCCCTGGCCCGCCAACGTGGAACGCATCGACCACCTCCCCCCCGACCGCCACCGCGCCTTCTACTGCGGCCAGCGCTTCACCCTCAACGTCACCCGCGCCGACATGATCCGCCGCGGCCACAGCCCCAGCGTCCGCCTGTTCGAGGCCGCGTCCTGCGGCGTCCCCATCATCAGCGACTCCTGGCCCGGCCTCGAAACCCTCTTCACCCCCGACGAGGAGATCATCCTCGCCCAGACCCAAGCCGAAGCCCTCGCCGCCCTCCGCACCATCCCCGAACCCCGCCGACGCGCCATCGCCGCCGCCGCGCGCGCCCGCGTCCTCGCCGCCCACACCGGCGACCATCGCGCCGCCGAGCTGGAAGCCCACGCCACGCAGATCGCCGCATCGCGGGTGGCCGCATGACCGCCGGCATGAACATCGTCATCTTCGGCCTGTCCGTCTCGTCCTCCTGGGGCAACGGCCACGCCGCCCTCTGGCGCGGCCTCATCCGCGCCCTGCTGGACGCCGGCCACACCGTCACCTTCTTCGAGCGCGACGTCCCCTACTACGCCGAAACCCGCGACCTCGACGCGCTGCCCCCCGGCGGCAACCTCGTCCTCTACCCCGGCTGGACCGAAGCCCTCCCCGCCATGCGCCGCGCCCTCGCCGACGCCGACGTCGCCATGGTCACCTCCTACTGCCCCGACGCCCTCGCCGCGACCGCCCTCGTGCTCGACTCCCGCGCCCCCATAAGCTGCTTCTACGACCTCGACACCCCCGTCACCCTCGCCCGCCTCGACGCCGGGGAACCCGTCGACTACATCGGCCCCGACGGCCTCTCAGGCTTCGACCTCGTGCTCAGCTACACCGGCGGCGGCGCGCTCGACGCCCTCCGCACCCGCCTCGGCGCCCGCGCCGTCGCCCCCATCTACGGCTCCGTCGATCCCGGCCTCCACCGCCCCGCCCCCCAGCGCGACGTCTACGCCGCCCTCCTCTCCTACCTCGGCACCTACGCCGCCGACCGCCAGGCCGCGCTCGAACGCCTCTTCGTCGAACCCGCCCGCCGCCGCCCCCGGGACCGCTTCGTCATCGCCGGCGCCCAATACCCCGACGCCTTCCCCTGGACCCCCAACACCTTCTTCGTCCGCCATCTCCCCCCGCCCGAACACCCCGCCTTCTACTCGTCCTCACGCCTCACCCTGAACGTCACCCGCGACGCCATGGCCCGCATGGGCTGGTGCCCCAGCGGCCGGCTGTTCGAGGCCGCGTCCTGCGGCGTCCCCATCCTCTCCGACGATTGGCCCGGCCTCTCCGACTTCTACCGCCCCGGCCACGAAATCCTCGTCGCCGACACCACCGCCGACGCCATGGCAGCCCTCGCCACCCCCCCCGACGCCCTCGCCGCCATCGCCCGCCGCGCCCGCGAACGCACCCTCGACGAGCACACCGCCGCCCGCCGCGCCGCCCAGATGATCGCCGCCTTCGAATCCGTCCACGCGCATGAGGCCGCCTGACATGTGGGGAATCATCCCGGCCGCCGGCAACGGCACCCGTATCCAGCCCCTCGCCTTCAGCAAGGAACTCCTCCCCGTCGGCTCCCGCATGGACGCCGCCGGCACCGAACGCCCCCGCGCCGTCAGCGAATACCTCGTCGAGCGCATGGTCCGCGCCGGCGCCCGCAAGATCTGCTTCGTCATCTCCCCCTGGAAGTCCGACATCCTCCAATACTACGGCGGCGCCGTCGGCGACGTGGACATCGCCTACGTCTGCCAGGCCGGCGCCGTCGGCCTCTGCGACGCAATCTTCCGCGCCGTCCCGCTCATCCCCCACGACGAACCCGTCATCATCGGCCTCCCCGACACCATCTGGTTCCCCTCCGACGCCCTCTGCCGCCTCCCCGACGACCGCCTCTCCTTCCTCCTCTTCCCCGTCGAACGCCCCGAACTCTTCGACGCCGTCGACCTCGACGACGAAGGCCGGGTCCGCGAAATCCAGGTGAAATCCCCAGACGCCCGCTCCAACTGGATCTGGGGCGCCTTCAAGATGCCCGGCGCGACCCTCCACGCCCTCCACGCCCTCTGGCTCCTCCGCGACCGCCAGGACGAATACATCGGCACCCTCGTCAACGCCTGGCTCGCCCGCGGCAACCACGCCTGGGGCGTCCGCGCCGGCGACAGCTACGTCGACGTCGGCACCCTCAACGGCTACCGCGAGGCCATGCGCCTCCTCGGCGGCCAGGCCGCCGACCCCGCCACCCTGGACAACGTCGCCGCAAAACGGCCAGAGCGCACCGCATGGGAACCCACCGCACGGGAGCGCGTGGCATGACCCGCTGGACCCCCGAAACCATCGCCGAACGCGCCCGCGCCCTCGGCCCCTGGTTCCACAACATGGACCTCCGCGGCGTCCGCACCGCCCCCGACCACTTCCTGGGCGACTACCCCCAGGTCAAGTGGCGACACTTCAAGGACCACCTCCCCGCAGACCTCACCGGCAAGACCGTCCTCGACATCGGCTGCAACGCCGGCTTCTACAGCATGGAAATGAAGCGCCGCGGCGCCGCCCGCGTCCTCGGCGTCGACTTCGACGAGGACTACCTCGCCCAGGCCCGCTTCGCCGCCGACGTCGAGGACCTCGACATCGAGTTCCGCCAACTCAGCGTCTACGACGTCGCATCCCTCGCCGAACGCTTCGACGTCGTCTTCTTCATCGGCGTCTTCTACCACCTCCGCCACCCCCTCCTCGCGCTCGACCTCATCCACGAGCACGTCGCCCGCGACCTCCTCGTCTTCCAGTCCCTCCAGCGCGGCTCCAACCAGGTCCGCCCCGCCGCCCCCGACTACGACTTCGCCGAAACCGCCATCTTCGACGACCCGGCCTGGCCCAGACTCCACTTCATCGAACACAGCTACGCCCACGACGACACCAACTGGTGGGCCCCCAACGCCGCCTGCTCCGCCGCAATGCTCCGCTCGGCCGGCTTCACCATCCAATCCCACCCCGAGGACGAAGTCTTCATCTGCCGCCGCACCGCGCGCGCGGACCAGCGATACGGCGCCGTCTACCCGGCGCACCCCAATCCCGGAGCCCAGCCGTGATCGAAGCCGCAATGATCTGGAACGAACCCAACAACAAGTCCCACTGGGACTTCGAGAACGACCCCGGCTGGGCCACCTTCGCCCGCATGACCCGCCTCGCCGGCGACGCCATCGCCGCCGAGGCCCCCGGCCTCCCCCGCGTCCTCGGCGGCATCAGCCCCATCGACCCCGACTTCATCCGCGTCCTCCAGTCCCACGGTGCCATGCGCGGGCTCGACGCCGTCGCCGTCCACGGCTTCCCCCTCGACTGGAACCACTGGATGCTCGACGACTGGCCCGCGAAGATCGAGACCATCCGCGCCGTCACCCCGCTCCCCGTCTGGGTCAGCGAGGTCGGCATCTCCACCTTCGGCGCCGAGGAAGTCCAGGAATGGGGCCTCCGCCGCACCGCCGAACTCCTCATCGGCCAGGCCCCCCGCATCCACTGGTACAGCCTCTACGACCTCCCCGCCGCCTGGCCCGCCACCACCCGCCACCGCGAAGCCGAGGGCAGCAGCTACTACCGCCACTTCCACATGGGCCTCTTCGACGAGCACGGCCGCCCCAAGCGCGCCGCCCGCATCTTCCACGAGTTCACGCCCGAGATCGGCGTCTGCCAGTGGTTCCACTTCGAGGACCACCGCCTCGACGACGCCGTCCGGAAACTCCGCGACCTCGGCGTCACCTACCTCCGCACCGGCCTCAGCTGGGCCGACTGGTACCGCCCGGACGCCGAAGCCTGGTTCGACCGCCAGATGCGCGCCCTCGAGGGCTTCCACGTCACCGCCACCTTCTGCTTCACCCCGGAACACAAGGGCCAATGGCCCCACTACACCGCCGTCCCCACCCACCCCGAGGAGTTCGCCGAGTTCTGCGCCGCCATGATCCGCCGCTACGCCCCCGGCCGCGTCGCATCCCCCGCCCCACTCGCGCCCGCCCGGCTCGCGGCCGACTGACATGCCCCCCCTGCTCGACGCCCTGGCCGCCCGCACCCGGATCCCCCAGCCCGTCGCCATCGTCGTCGCCCACCCCGACGACGAGACCATCGCCGCCGGCGGCAGCCTCCACCTCATGCCCGACCTGCTGCTCGTCCACGTCACCGACGGCGCCCCCCGCAACCTCCAGGACGCCGCCCGCTCCGGCTTCGAAACCCCGGCCGCCTATGCCGCCGCCCGCGAGGCCGAGCTCCAGGCCGCCCTCGCCCTCGCCGGCGTCACCCCCCGCCGCGCCCGCCTCGCCATCCCCGACCAGGACGCCGCCCTCCACATCCGCGCCATCGCCGCCCGCCTCGGCGCCCTCTTCGGCGCCCACGGCACCGCCGCCATCCTCACCCACGCCTACGAGGGCGGACACCCCGACCACGACGCCACCGCCTGCGCCGTCCACATCGCCGCCCGCCGCCTCTCCCTCCCGGTCTTCGAGTTCGCCGGCTACCACGCCGGCCCCGACGGACGCATGCAGGCCCAGCGCTTCCTCCACGGGCCCGCCGAAACCCGCATCACGCTGGACCCCGAGGACTCCGCCCGCAAACAGGCCATGTACGACTGCTTCCACACCCAGGCGGACGTCCTCGCCGCCTTCGGCGCCTCCGTCGAACGCTTCCGCCCCGCCCCCGGCTACGACTTCGCCGAACCACCCCACCCCGGCCCCCTCAACTACGAGAACTGGGGCTGGGACATGACCGGCGCCCGCTTCCGCACCCTCGCCGGGACGGAGCGCACATGCGTCGCCTGACCGTCCTCAGCGTCGGCTACCCCCTCGCCCCCGTCGGCCCCGACGCCGTCGGCGGCTCCGAGCAGGTCCTCAGCGCCCTCGACCACGCCCTCGTCGCCGCCGGCCACCGCTCCATCGTCGTCGCCTGCGACGGCAGCGCCATCGCCGGCCGCCACCTCTCCTACCCCGCGCCCGACCCGGCCCGCCCCATCGACGACGTCGCCCACCGCCGCGGCCAGGCCTGGACCCGCGACCGCATCGCCGAGGCCCTCGCCTCGGAGCAGGTCGACGTCGTCCACATGCACAACCTCGACTTCCACGCCTGCCTCCCGCCCCCCGGGCCGCCCGTGCTCGTCACCCTGCACCTCCCCCCCGGTTGGTACCCCCCCGCCGCCCTGCCGCCCTCCCGCCCCGGCACCTGGCTCCACTGCGTCTCCGAAAGCCAGGACGCAGCCCTGCCCCCCGCCACCCCCCGCCTGCCGCCCATCCCCAACGGCGTCCCCGTCGACCGCCTCGGCGCGCTCCACCCCAAGACCTGCGGCTACGCCCTCATCCTCGCCCGCATCTGCCCGGAAAAAGGCCTCCATCTGGCGCTCGACGCCGCGCACGACGCCGGCAAGACGCTCCTGATCGCCGGCGAGGTCTTCCCCTACGCCGCCCACCAGGCCTATTTCCACGACCAGATCGCCCCACGCCTCGACCGCCGCCGCCGCTACCTCGGCCCCGTCGGCTTCGCCCGCAAGCGCCGCCTCCTCGCCGCCGCCCGCTGCCTCCTCGTCCCCAGCCTCGTCGCCGAGACCAGCTCCCTCGTCGCCATGGAAGCCGCAAGCTGCGGCACCCCCGTCATCGCCTTCCGCTCCGGCGCCCTCCCCGAGGTCGTCGAGCACGCCCGCACCGGCTTCCTCGTCGACGACGCCGCCGGCATGGCCGCCGCCCTGGACAAGGTCGGCGCCCTGGACCGCGCCCTCTGCCGCGACGTGGCCCGGCGCCGCTTCTCCCACCAGCGCATGGTCGCCGCCTATCTCGATCGCTACCAGACGCTCGCCCAACCGCTCGCCAACCGGGCCGCCCGCGCCGCGTGACCATCGCCATCGTCGAAGACCCCGCCGCCCTGGCGGCCCTGGCCCCGGAATGGCACGCCTTGTGGCGCCGCTCCGCCGCCAGCCCCTTCCAGTCCCCCGCCTGGCTGCTCCCCTGGTGGGACGCCTTCGGCTCCGGCCACCTCCGCGTCGCCGTCCTGCACCAGGCCGGCACGCTCACGGCCGTGCTCCCCGCCTACGTGCTGCAAAACCAGAAGCTGCTGCTCCTGGGCGCCGGCACCACCGACTACCTGGACGCGCTGGGGCAGGGGGCCAAGCCGCTGCTCCACGCCCTGCTGCGCCGGGCCGAGGCGGACGGGGTGACCCGCTTCGACCTCACGGACATCCCCCCCGGCTCCGCGCTCCACGGGCTTTCACCCCCCCCGGGCTGGCGCGCCACCTGGTCCGACGGCGGCGCATGCCCGGTCCTGACCCTCCCCGGCATCCCCGCCGCAATCCGCCGCAAGCTCCGCATGAACCGCAACCGCGCGGACCGGGAAGGCGGCTGGACGGTCGAAACCGCCGACGCCGCGACCCTGGCCCAAAGCCTCGACGCCCTGATCGCCCTCCACCAGGCCCGCTGGGAAACCGACGGCGAACCCGGCGTCCTCGCCGACCCCGCCGTCCTCGCCTTCCACCGCGCCGCATCCCCCGGTCTCCTCGCCGCCGGCCTGCTGCGCCTCACGCTGCTCCGCGTCGGCGGCGCCGTCGCCGCCGCAACCCTGGCCCTGCTATCGCCCGGCCAAATCCACTTCTATCTCAGCGGCTACGACCGCGCCCGGGCCTTCGTCAGCCCCGGCACCCTCCTCCTCGGCGCAATGCTGGACCAGGCGCAGTCCGAAGGCCGCACCGAAGCCCACTTCCTCCGCGGCCGCGAACCCTACAAATACGCCTGGGGCGCCAAAGACCGCCAGAACACCCAAGCCCACTTCACCCGAAACCCCACCCCACCCCCATAGGGCCCCCCTCGTAGCGCCGGCGTCCCGCCGGCCCGACCCCCGTAGCGCCGCAGTCCCGCCCCCAAAAAACTCCCTCTCCCATCGGGAGAGGGCCGGGGTGAGGGCCTGCCACACGCACAAGACCAGCGCCGAAGCCGACGTGCCCCACCCCCATTGCGCCCCCCCCTCGTAGCGCCGGCGTCCCGCCGGCCCCACCCCCTCGTAGCGCCGCCGTCCCGCCGGCCCTACCCCCCGACCCGATTGGTCGTGAACACCTCCAAAACCCCAACCCCCGCCGGAAGCCGAAGCCGCGCATCCCCATCCGTCCACCGGAACGGATACCCCGCCTGCGCCTCCTCGCTGTGCCACCCCCGGGACAACGCCGGGCTGCCCAGATCGATCGACCGCCCGTCCAGCCGGATCGCCGCCACCGCAAGCCCCAGCCGCCGCATATCCTGCGAATGCGGGTTGACCTCCCCCGGCACCATCGCGGGCGAGACCAGCCGCACCTCCGAAACCCCCGCCGGCAGCAGGAACCGGTGCCACCCCGCCGCATACCCGTCCAGCGCCACCGCCTGCCCATCGACGACGACGCTCAGCTTGCCATCCGCCGCCGCCGGAGGATCCGACAGGTCCGCAACCCCGGTCGCCGGCGCCGGCTCCGGCAGCGGAAACCCCATCGCATCGGCGAAATCGAACGGCTCCACCATGTTCAGCAGCGCCTGCCGGTTCCGGCTGAAGAATGCGAACCGCGCCGCGTCGTCCTCCCGCGCGATCGCCCACTCGAACACCAGCCGCCGACCCGGCCGCACCGTCCGAAGCCCCTCGGGCACCGCGCAACCCTGCGTGAACACGACGCCGCACCCGTAATCGCTGTCCACCACGCAGTGCCCCGCCGGCTCGGCCGACAGCACGAAATCGATGAACGCCTGATACGTCACCCCGCACCACCCGCCCGCCCGGAACTCGGGCGACACCAGCTCCGGATCGGTCGGGTTGCAGTCATGCACCACCAGCACCCCGCCCGGCCGCAGCAGGCACAGCGCCCCATGCAGGTCGGCGGCGCTCGCCGCATAGCTGTGCCAGGGATCGACGAGGATCACGTCGTACCGCTGCTCCGCCAGCAGCAGCGCGTCCACCGCTCGCACCAGGTCCTGCGAGCCGCAGGCCGTCGTTCGGAACGTGATCTTCTGCCCGTCCTCGAACGTCTCCGGGCAGCGGTACATCAGCCGATGCCGCACCGCATACCGGTCGGGATCGACGAGGGCGAACTTGACCCCGGTGCTCGGGGTGCAGAGTTCGAGGTAGCGGCCGTTTCCACCAGGCGGCGCGAAACCGTTCACGATTTCATATTTTTGCATCGCCACCAGTCTGTACAAATCGCATCGCACAAGACAGTCCCAAGTTATGGACGGCGCGGCGCCAGTCCCCGCCCGCGCCCGATGATCCCCTCGCCGAACCGGCTCCGCAGCGAATCCATCGCCTGCTGCGCCGCCGCGCGCCGCGGCGCATCCGGATCGGCCAGGTCCGGAGCATCGGCCAGGTGCCCCGCCAGCAGCGGACTCGCCCCGATCCCGATCAGCCGGAACCGCGTCCCGTCCGCCTCCCGCGCCAGCAACCCCCGCGCCGCCCCGAACAGCCGGTCCGGCAGCACGCTCGGACCCGGCAGCCGCTGCGCCCGCGTCCGCGTCGCGAACCCCGCCGTCTTCAGCTTCAGCACCACCCCGCCCGCGCACAGCCCCTTCTCCCGCAACCGCCGCGCCAGCTTCTCCGTCATCCGCCACAGATGCGGCTCGAGCTGGACGGGGTCGGACAGGTCGGTGTCGAACGTCGTCTCCGCACTGACCGACTTCGCGCCCTCGTTCGCCACCACCCGCCGCGGATCCTCCCCCCGCGCCCGCCGCACCAGCCCCGGGCCTTCGTCGCCCAGCCGCGCCAGCGCCTGCCGCTCGTCCAGCGCCTGCAGGTCCGCCAGCCGCACCAGGCCCAGCGCATGCAGCCGCCGCTCCAGCGCCGGCCCCACCCCCGGCAGCAGCCGGACCGGCTCCGCCGCCAGCACCGCCGCCGCGTCCCGCCCCAGCACCGCGAACCCCCGCGGCTTGTCCCGCCCCGCCGCCAGCTTCGCCAGCAGCCGGTTGGGCGCCAGCCCGATCGACACCGTGACCCCCACCTCCGCCTCGACCCGCAGCGCGAACCGCGCCAGCACCCCCGCCGGCGACGCCCCATGCAGCGCCTCGGTCCCCGTCAGGTCCAGCACCGCCTCGTCGATCGAAAGCGGCTGCACCAGCGGCGTCAGGTCCGCCATCAGCGTCCGGATATGCCGCGCCGCCGCGACATACTTCGCAAAATCCGGACGGATCACGACCGCGTCCGGGCACGCCTGCAACGCCTTGAACATCGGCATCGCGCTCCGCACGCCATAGATCCGCGCGATGTAGCACGC
>CAXTPG010000094.1:0-16968 GCA_964246015.1 uncultured Acetobacteraceae bacterium | reverse complement strand
TTAGCGCAGGATGATCTCGACGCGGCGGTTCTGCGGCTCGCGCACGCCCGGCCCGGTCGCGACCAGCGGACGGCTGAAGCCGAAGCCCTGCGTCGTGATGGCCGCGCGCGGCACGCCGAGGCGCACCAGCTCGGCCGCGACGTTCTGCGCCCGACGGACCGACAGGCCCTGGTTGTAACGCGCCGTGCCCGACGTATCGGTGTGGCCCTGAACCTCGATGCGGGTAACCTGCACCTTGGTGGTGGCCGAAGCCGCCTCGGCGATGATCTGCCGGGCGCGGTCGGTGAGGTCCGCGCGGTCCCAGTCGAAGAAGACGAGGTAGGTGCGGGCCGCGGTCGGTGCGACCGGGGTGACGATCGGCGCGATGACCGGCGGCGGAGCCGCGTTGAAGGCGTAACGCACGCCAACCATCACGCTGTGGTTGTAGTCGTCCTCGAACTTGATGCTCGCACGGGTGGCGATGTTGCCGCCGTTGGCCGGCGTCGCGCCCTGCATATACTGGTAGTTGTACGTGCGATCGCCCGCGAGCCCAAGGAACCGATACTCGAGGGTCAGCGCCAGGCCCGGCACCGCCGAGATCGGGAACGCTGCGCCGAGGATCGCCTGGTAGGCGAACGCGCCCTCGCCAGCATTGGTACGGAGCTGGGTGCTGATGCCCGGAGCCGAACCGAAGAAGCGAGCATTCTGGTGCTGCGCCCACGCATAGCCGGCGCCGACGCCGACATACGGCATGATCGGGAACGAACCAGCGCCCATCGCGGCCAGGTCGATGTCATACAGCACGTTGAACATGCCGCTGTACTTCTTCTCGTCGCCACCGGCGCTCGCGAAGCCGAGCGTGTTCGTCGCCTTCGTGAACTTGTTCTGGCGATACCCGCCCTCGATCTCGAGACGCAGGCCGTTGCCAAGACCGTAACCGACGCTCACGACGCCAGCAAAACCGGCATCAGCCTGAACGCTCGAACCTGCGAACCCAGTGCCCGGCGCGGGATTGCCGCGCGCGATGTTGGGATACGACACGCTCTTGACGCTCTGGTCTTGCAGGAAGTTAACACCGGCGCCGGCGCCGATGTACAGCCCATTCACAACCTGGGCCTTGGCAGCCACCGGTGCGACCATCACGGTCGCTGCCAGGAGCGCGCTGCGGAGCTTCATGGTACTCTCTCCTCATTCATGTTCTGCGGTTCGACGCAGCCGGGGGTGGTGGTCGGGACTCGTCCCCCGCCTCTCGGTGAACGCACAATAACACCACTTGCGGCGTGTGCGAGATGCCAGTGTGTAATTCCATACACGTTGTGGCTTGAAAGCCACATGCCTCGGCGCAGAAGTGACACACTTTGGCGTGATCTAACATAAACAACGGCTTACCCGGTCATGCCGCCCAGCCCCTGCAAACCCCGGTGAACGACCGCGTCACGCCGACTCCCGGTCCCGTGTGTACGGTCGCACACTAATCTATGATCTTTGCTTCGAACGGCGGCAACAGATCCGGCGCCTCGAACTCCAGCACCCACACATCCGGGTCCCGCCCGACCTGTCGATCGACATACGCATCCACGACGGCCTGGTCCACGCCGGCCTCTCCCGTCGCGCGCATCCACGCCGACTCCCCGCCGGTCCGGACCTGCGACAACACCGACAGGCCGCCCCTGCCCCTCAGAACCACCAGGATCCCGCCAGCATCCGGGTCGCCCTTTCGCAGCACCGCACCCGGCCTTCCGTCCAGATCACCCATCCGGAGCGCCATCTGCACCCATAGCTTCGCTTTGACCCGGTCCTCACTCACACTCGCCTCCAATCCTGTCGTAGCGAAGCCGCCGACATGCGGGCACCATACACCCGCACGCCCGTAGGAGGTCCGATGTTCCGCCTGCTCACCCTGCTGCTCCTCGCCGCCCCGGCGCTGGCGCAGACCCCGCCCGCAGATCGGGTCGCCTTCGGCCTGGACTGGAAGGCCGAGGCGGAATACGGCGGCTACTACCAGGCCATCGCCACCGGAATCTATGCCCGGCATGGCCTCGACGTCGCCATCAGACAGGGCGGCCCGCAGGTCAACCAGGCCCAGCTCCTGCTCGCAGGCCGCCTGGATTTCAACCTCGCCTCCAACAACTACCTCGCCCTCAACATGGCGAAGGAGAAGCTGCCGGTGACCGCCGTCGCCGCCTTCTTCCAAAAGGACCCCTCCATTCTCCTGACCCACCCCGGCCAGGGCAACGACACGTTCGAAGCCCTCCGGGGCAAACCGGTCATGATCAGCGCGGACACGCGCCTGGGCTGGTGGAACTTCCTCCGCGCCCGCTTCGGCTACACCGACGCGCAGATCCGTCCCTACACCTTCAACCTGGCACCCTTCCTGGCCAACAAGTCCGCGATCCAGCAGGGCTACCTGGGATCGGAACCCTACGCCATCCGCGCCGAAGCCGGGTTCGAGCCGGTCGTCCTGCTTCTGGCCGACGCCGGGTTCAACGGCTACGGCAACATCGTCACCGCCAGGGCCGACCTGGTGACCGGCAAGCCGGACCTCGTGCAGCGCTTCGTCGACGCGTCCGCCGAGGGCTGGTACTCCTACCTCTACGGCGATCCGGCCCCGGCCCACGCCCTCATCAAGCGCGAGAATCCTGAAATGACGGACGGCCTCCTCGCCTACGGCCACCAGATCCTGAAGGCCAGAGGCATCGTCGACAGCGGCGACTCCGAAAAACTCGGCATCGGCGCCATGACCGACGCGCGCTGGGACGCCTTCTTCAAGACGATGGTCGAGCAGGCGCTGTACCCCGCCGACATGGATTGGCGCGCGGCCTATACGCTGCGCTTCGTCGGGAAAGGGACCGGGCTCTCGATGCGCCCGAAATAGGCGTGCTGACGGTCGATCACGTCGCCCGGCGCTTCCCGAACGGAACCCAGGCCCTCCGCAACGTCTCGCTCCGCCTCGGCTCCCGGGACTTCGTGGCGCTGCTCGGCCCCTCCGGCTGCGGCAAGTCGACTCTTCTGCGGCTGATCGCCGGGCTGGACCAGCCTGACGCCGGTGCGGTGCGCTGGGACGCGGGCCCACCCGCGCCGGGCCGGATCGGCTTCGTGTTCCAGGACCCGACCCTCCTGCCCTGGGCGTCTGCCGCCGAGAACGTCCGCCTGCCGCTCCGCCTCCAAGGCATCCCACCCGCGCAGTCCGCCCCCCGCGTCGCCGCCGCCCTCGCCCGCGTCGGCCTGGCCGGGTTCGAGAACGCCCGCCCGCGGGAGCTCTCGGGCGGCATGCGGATGCGCGTCTCCATCGCCCGCAGCCTGGTGCAGCAGCCGGACGTGCTGCTGATGGACGAACCCTTCGCCGCGCTGGACGAGTTCACCCGCCACGCCTTGCAGGAGGAACTGCTGTCCGTCACCGCCGAGGCCGGCTGCTGCGTCGTCTTCGTCACCCATTCGATCTACGAGGCCGCCTTCCTCGCCCGCCGCATCGTACTCATGTCCCCCCGCCCGGGCCGCATCGCCGCAGAGATCGCGGCCGATCTCCCACCAGGCCCGGACCGGCGCATCAGCCCGGAATACCTGGCCCTGGTCACGGAGATCGGCGCCCGCATGGCCCACGCCCGCGCGGCATGAGATGGGCGCCCACCCTGTTCGCCGCCCTGTCGCTGCTGGCATGGGAGGCGGGCGTCCGCCTATCCGGCGTCGCGCCCTATATCCTGCCCGCCCCCAGCGCGATCCTCCGCGCCTTCCTGGCCGACCCCGGCCTGCTGCTGGGATCGCTGCTCTCCACCCTCGTCGTCACGGGCGCCGCGCTGCTGGCCAGCATCGTCCTGGGCGTGGGCATGGCCTTGATCATGGCCAGCAGCCGCCTGGCACGCGCGGCCGTCCTGCCATGGGCCGTCGCGCTGCAGGTGACGCCCATCGTCGCCATCGCGCCCCTCATCATCGTCTGGGTGGGCGATCCCTTCACGTCGCTCGTCGTATGCGCGACCATCGTCGCCTTCTTCCCCGTATTCTCGAACACCGCCGCAGGCCTCGACGCCCCGGCGCCGGAGCTGCTGGACCTGTTCCGCCTGAACGGCGCCGGCCCCTGGGCGACGGTGTGGCTGCTGCGCCTGCCGGCCGCCCTGCCGCTGTTCCTGGCGGGCTTGCGCATCTCCGGCGGCCTCGCCTTGGTCGGAGCGGTGGTGGCCGAGTTCGTCGCCGGGTCGGGCGGGTTCGCCTCGGGCCTCGCCTACCGGATTCTGGAAGCCGGCTACCGCCTGCAGATCCCCCGCATGTTCGCCGCCCTCGTCCTGCTCTCCGCCGCCGGCATCGCCATCAACGCCGCCCTCGGCTGGCTGGAGCGGCGGCTTCTGCGCGGACGATGACGGCCGGCACGGGGACGCTTGAAGCCGGGCCAAACCGCTGCCAATAACAGGCCAGGCAGGGATGGACCGATGGCAGACCCGAAGACCATGAGCGCCGCACAGCGCGCCTACGAGGAGAAGCAGGCCAAGAAGGCGGGCAAGTCGCTCGACGCCTGGCTGCGCGACAAGCAGAAGCGTACGGCCGAGGCCGCGAATCCCGTCGCACCCCCCCCGCCGCCCAAGAAGCCGGGTTTCATCGCACGCCTGCTGGACCGGGCGCACAAGCCGCTCTGATCGCCGCCCACGCGGACTGGAGCGTCGACGCCCGCAAGCGCTGGATGGCGCTGGCCCGGCCCCACTCCGGCCGCTGGAACCTGTCCATCCAGCCAGTGGGCGACGTATCGACCCTGCTGGACCGTCTCGTCGTCGCGGCCGATGGCGGGGCGGTGGCCCTGGGCGTGGACTTCCCGATCGGCCTGCCACGCGAATACGCCGCCCTGCATGCGGGCGACACACCCGGTTTCCCCGCCTTCCTGCATGGCCTCGCTACCAGGCCAGGCTTCCTGGACGTCGCGGAGACGCTGGATCAGGTCGGCCCCGGCCGGCCCTTCTACCCACGCCGAGGCATCCGCGGCATGACCAGGCTCTCCCACGCCCTGGCACTTGGCCTGGGCTCGGCCGCCGGCCTGCATCGCGCGTGCGACCGCGCGACGTCCGAGCGTCCGGCCGGTGCGCCGCTGTTCTGGACGCTGGGCGCGAACCAATCCGGCAAGGCCGCCATTGCCGCGTGGCGCGACATGCTCCTTCCCGCCCTCGCGGGTCCCCGCCCACCCGCCCTGTGGCCCTTCGACGGCGCCTTCCGTGCGTTGCTGCGGCCCGCACGGGTCGCAATGGCCGAAACCTACCCGGCCGACGCAATGCGGCAACTGGGCCTACGCCCCATCGGCAGCAAACGCCGCCAGGCCGACCGGGCGGCAATGGTCTCCGGGCTGCGGCGCGCCATGGCGGCTTTGCAGGCCCATCCGGACGACCTCCTGGACCGCCAACTCCTCGACGCCTTCGGCTCCGACCCCGCCGGGGAGGACAGGATGGACTGCCTGCTGGGCGTGCTCTGCGTGCTGCTGGTCCTCGCTGGCCGGCGCCCCGACACTGCCCCGGACGATCCGGCGATCCTGCGATGGGAGGGATGGGTGCTCGGCCAGTCACCGCCCTGACGCGCTCAGGCCGCCGCGACCGCCTCGATCTCGATCAACCACGCCTCGTCGAAGATGCCGGTGATGATGACGGTCATCGCCGGCGCGAACCCGCCCAGCACGTCCTGTCGCACGCTCCTGTTCTCCATCGCGAACCGCCTGTCCGCCAAGAAGATCGTGATCTTCACGAGGTTTCGCAGGCCCATGCCCGCCGCGCGGAGCTGCGCCTCCACGTTCCTCCACGCCAGCCGCGCCTGATCGGCAAACGCATCGGGCACGAGGCCCTCGGGATCGACCGGGATCTGGCCGCTGACAAACAGCAGGCGCGCCGGACCGGTGATCTCCACCGCTTGCGAATACCCGCCCGCCGCAACCGGCGCATCGGCGGCATCGATCGACCGGCGCTCCATCCGCGTCCGCCTCAGCCCGTATAAAGGCCGGCCGACCGCGCCCGCGCCCGGGTCAGCGCCGCCAGAAGGTCCAGCGTCGGCGTAGGAACCCCCGCGGCCCGCGCCATCTCCAGCGGCACGGTATACAGCGTGTCGATCTCCATGGGCCGGCCCAGCTCCAGATCCTGCAGGATGCTCGTCTTGTGTCCGGACTTGCTTCCGTTCCGCACCTGGCCCTCCGCGTCCGGCGTCACGCTGCACCCCACGGCCGCGGCCACCGCCGCAGCCTCCGCCAGCACCGACCGTGTCGCGGCCCGGCACGCCTCCTCGGCATAGAAATCCTGCGGCGGGCTTCCCGTCAGCACACCCAGCGGCCCGCTGCCCAGGTTCAGCAGCAGCTTCCCCCACACCGCGTCGCGCACCCGCTCCGTGACCTCCATCGTCAACCCCCCGGCCTCGAGCACCGCCGCCAGAGCCAGCACCCGCGCGGACCGCGAGCCGTCCGGCTCACCCAGGATCAGCCGGTTTCGCGCATGCTCGACATGCACCACCCCGGGCTCGATCACCGTGCAGGCGGAATAGACGATGCCGCCGATCGCCCGCCGGAACCCCACCGCACGCTGCAGCGCGCCCTCGGGATCGAGCCGCGGCAGCGCCGCGCCATCCTGCGGCCCGCCATGCGCATGATAATACCACCACGGGATGCCGTTCATGACGAACGCGACCGGGGTGTCCACCCCCAGCAACGGCCCGATGCCCGCCGCCACCGACGGCAGCGCCGGCGCCTTGACGGCGACGAACACCGCGTCCTGCGGCCCCAGCGTCGATGGGTCGTCGGTCGCGGCGACCCGCGCGACGATCTCCCCGTCCGGCGCCAGGACCCTCAGCCCGTTCGCCCGGATCGCGGCCAGATGCGCCCCCCGCGCAACGACGGAAACCTCGGCGCCGCCCTTCGCCAACCGCCCGGCCACATGCCCGCCGATCGCCCCGGCCCCAAACACGCACACCTTCACGACAGCATCTCCACCGCCGCCCGGCTCAGCGCCTGAACCCCGTTGCCGATGCACGCCTCGTCCGGCTGGTAGTTCGAGTTATGCAGCCGGTCCCGCCGCCCCGGCGCCCCGGCGCCGACCCGCAGATGCGCCGCAGGCACGATCTGCGCCATCTCAGCGAAGTCCTCCGCCCCCATGCTCGGGTCCCCCTCCGTGACCACGTCGCCGAACTGCGCCCCGACGGCCGCCATCATCCGGTCGAGGACGGCGTCATCGTTCACCGTCGCCGGCGCACCCCGGTGGTAGTGCATGTCCACCACGACCCGCATGCCCTGCGCGATCCCCTCGCACAGCCGCCCGATCGCCGCCTCGGCCACGTCGCGCGCCTCCGCATGCAGCGTCCGGACTGTCCCCCGCAGCGTGCACGCGTCCGGGATGATGTTCGCGGCCGTCCCTGCATGGATGGCCCCGATCGTCACGACGCACGGGTGCAGCGCCCGCTGCTCCCGCGAAACCACGGTCTGGAGCTGCGTGACCAGGTGGCAGGCCGCGACGATCGGGTCCACAGCGGCATAAGGGTGCGCCGCATGCCCCGACCGCCCGGTCACCGTGATCTCCAGCCGGTCTGCCGCGGCCATGCACGATCCGCGGGCGAAGCCGAACCGCCCCACCGGCATGTCCGGCGAGTTATGGAACCCCAGCGCCATGTCGACACCGTCCAGCACGCCGTCCGCGATCATCTCGCGCGCCCCCCCGATCGCCTCCTCCGCCGGCTGGAAGATAAGCCGCACCGTGCCCGCAAGCTGCGGCGCCATGTCCTTCAGCACGGATGCGACGCCCAGCAGCGTCGCCGTATGGATGTCGTGCCCGCAGGCATGCATCTTCCCGCCGATCGTGCTGGCCCAGGGCAGGCCCGTCTGCTCGTGGATCGGCAACGCGTCCATGTCGGCGCGGATCGCGAGCACGGGGCCGGGCCGCCCCCCCTCGATCGTGCCCACCACCCCGGTCCGGCCGACCTTCTCCTGGAACGGGATGCCCAACCGCGCCAGCTCGGCGGCGACGACGCCCGCCGTCCGCACCTCCTCGAACGCCAGCTCGGGATGCGCATGCAGGTCCCGGCGGACTGCGATCAGATGCGGCTCGATCGCGCGGGTCGCCTCCGCGATGGCGGTCGCCGGGTCGTTGCGTCGTATGTCGGGCATCGGGCACTCCTGGAGCGCGGCCGGCCGCGCGTTGCAGCGCAGCATCATGCGGATGCAGCCCGGTCCCGGCAAGCCGGTGGCTGGACACGTCCTCCCGCACGCACCTATAGGGGCGCACCGTCGGCCGATAAGGAACGAGATGACCTCGCAGACCACCCCCCTGGACGTGGATGCGCCCGGCTCCGGCGCCATCGTCCCGGTGATCCTGTCCGGCGGGTCGGGCACCCGCCTGTGGCCCGTCTCCCGCGAAAGCTTCCCCAAGCAGCTCTGGCCCCTCGTCTCCGATCGGACGATGCTGCAGGAAACGGCGCTCCGCGCCGTCGGCCCCTGGTTCGGCCACCCCATCGTCGTCTGCAATCAGGAGCATCGCTTCCTGATCGCCGAGCAGATGCGCAATGCCGGCATCGAGGACGCCCAGATCGTGCTGGAACCCGTCGGCCGGAACTCGGCGCCCGCCATCACCGCCGCCGCCCTCCTGGCCCCCTCCCCCGACTCCGTCCTGTGGATGATGGCCGCCGACGCCGCGATCGAGCGGACCGACGCCCTGCACGAAGCGCTGGGGCGCGCCGTCATCGCCGCCCGCGCCGGCCGCATCGTCACCTTCGGCATGACGCCCCACCGCGCCGAGACGGCCTACGGCTACCTGGAAGCAGGCCCCGAGCTGCACGACGCTCCCGGGGTCCACGCGCTGACCCGGTTCGTGGAAAAGCCCGATGTCGCGACGGCCGAGGCTCTCGTCGCCGGCGGCAAGCACCTCTGGAACTCCGGCATGTTCGTCTTCACGGCCCGCACGCTGCTCCGGGAAATGCGCGAACACGCGCCGGACGTGCTGGAAGCCGTGGAGCGCGCCGTCGCCGCCCGCACCCAAGACCTCGACTTCATCCGCCTCGACGCCGCAGCCTTCGCCGCCTGCCCGAACATCAGCCTCGACTACGCCGTCGCAGAACGCACCGCCCATGCCGCGGTCGTGCCCGCCAGCCTGGGTTGGTCCGACGTCGGCAGTTGGGACGCCTTGTGGGAGCGGCTGCCCAAGGACGGCGACGGCAACGCCTCGGTCGGGGACGTGCTGCTGGAAGGCGCCGAGAACTGCTTCGTCCGCAGCGACGGCGTGCTGACTGCCGTCGTGGGACTGAAGGACGCCGTCGTCGTCGTCACGGATGACGCCGTCCTGGCCATGCACCGCGACCGCGCGCAGGACGTGAAGCGTGTCGTCGATCGCCTGCGCGCCGCCGGCCGGCACGAAGCGGTCGCCCATAACCGCATGTACCGTCCCTGGGGCTTCTACGAGGTCCTGATCCACAGCGAACGCTTCCAGGTCAAACGCATCGTCGTGAAGCCCGGCCAGCAGCTCAGCCTCCAGAAGCACTTCCACCGCGCCGAGCACTGGGTCGTCGTCAGCGGCAGCGCGATCGTGACGCGCGACCAGGAGGAGCTGCTGGTCCGCGAGAACGAGAGCGTCTACCTCCCGCTCGGATGCGTCCACCGCATGGCCAACCCCGGCCGTATCCCCCTGACCCTGATCGAGGTGCAATCCGGCACCTATCTGGGCGAGGACGACATCGTCCGGATCGAGGACACGTACGGTCGGACCTGATGCCGTCCTGCCTCATCGACCTCCGCTGCCTCCAGGATCCCGACTACGCAGAGCGTGGCATCGGCCGCAACTCGCTGAACCTGCTCCAGCATGCGCGCACCTTGTTGCCCGGCATGCGGCTGGTCGGCCTGGCAGACCCCGAGCTTCCGGCGCTGCCGTCCCATGTGACCGGCCTTGTCGACCACATGCGCGCCAATGCCTACACGGGCGCGCTCACGGACCCATGCTGCCACGTCCAGTTCTCGCCCCTGACCCACGACCCGCTCTTTGTCGCCCGCCTGCTGCACCACCCCTCGATCCCCGCCGCAACCGCCGTGCACGACTTCATTCCGCTGTCCGAGCCGCAGCGCTACCTTCCCAGTCTCGCCGCGCGGCTCGAATACGACCTGCGCCTGCGCTGGCTCGCGCGTCACCAGCTCTTCCTGCCCGTCTCGGCCGACACGGCAGCCGGTTTGCACCGCCTGGGCATGCCCGACGGCCGCATCGTCATCACCGGCGCGCCCCTCTCCCCGGGGTTCGAGGGTCTGCGGCGCCGCGCCGCGCGGCACATCCTGGTCATCGCCGGGCCTGACCCCCGCAAGAATCCCGAATGCGCCGTACGCGCCCATGCCCGCTCCCGGGCGATGCAGGCGGCCCGCATTCCGCTGGTCGTCACCGGCGCGTATCGCCCCGACTGGCTGGCCGCCCAACGCGCCGCCGCGGCAGCGCTGGGCGGCGCGCCCGAGCTGATCGAGGCGCCGGGCCGCCTCAATGACGACGCACTGCTCGCCCTCTACGCCCAGGCGATCTGCGTCGTGGCGCCGTCCCGGGCGGAAGGCTTCTCGCTCCCGGTGATCGAGGCCATGGCAAGCGGGACGCCCGTGCTCGCCTCCGACATCCCGGCCCATCGCGAGCTGCTGGACCAGGCATTGTTCCCGGCCGACGACGACCTGGCCCTCGCGAGACTGCTGGACCTCGCCGCAGTCCCCGCCTGGCGAACGGCGGCCCTCGCGCGACAGAGTGCCGTGTGGCCGCGCTTCAAGGCGGCCGCCGTCGCCCAGCGGTTCTGGACGGCCGTCCAACGGCTGGCGCCCGTGCAAGCCCCCGGCGCTCCGCGCGCCCGCCCGCGCGTCGCCGTCCTCACACCCCTGCCCCCCGCCCGCAGCGGGGTCGCGGACTACAGCGCGCCGATGTGCGCGGAGCTTGCAAAACGGGTCGAACTGCACGTCCTGACACCCACTGCCGAGGCCGAATGCCCGCCCGGGGCCGCGTCGATCGGACCGATATCGCCCACGCCGCTTCTATCCAGCCGATACGACCGCGTCGTCAGCGTCATGGGCAACTCGATGTTCCACCTCGACATCTTGAGGCTTATGCTGAAGCACGGGGGAGCCGCCATCCAGCATGACGGCAGGATGCTCGACCTCTACGCCGGCCACATCGGGTTCGAGAAGACGGAACGCATGGCGGAGGCGGAAATGGGCCGCCCGCTTCGCCCGAACGAGATTTGGCACTGGCTCGCCGGCGACTTCCCGTCCGAGGCGTTGATCCTGGCCGAGATCGCGGCCAGGGCGGAGCCCCTGATGATGCACTCCCGCGCCGGGGCCATGGACGTGTCCCGGCGATACGGCGCTCCCGTCACCTACCTTCCCTTCGGCATCTACCGCACCATCCCGGAATCGGAACTCGGCCCACGCGCGCGGCACGACGCCCGCGCGCGCATCGGCATCGAGCCTCGGACGGTGCTCCTCGCAAGCTTCGGCTACGTGCATCCCACCAAGTCCCCCGTCGACTGCATCTGGGCGCTCGACCTGCTGCGCTCCTGGGGCATCCCCGCCCGGCTCCACTTCGTCGGCGCGCCGCTGATGCCGACCGAGCCGCTCGTCGCCCTGGCAGACGATCTTGGCCTTTCGGCGCACATCCGCCTCCTCGACACGTTCGTGAACGAGGGCGAGTACCGCGACCATCTCATCGGCGCCGACATCGGCGTGCAGTTGCGGGTCGGGACGGCCGGCGCAGTGTCCGGGGCGCTCGCCGACTGCGTTGCGGCCGGGCTGCCGACCGTCGCCTCCGCGACACTGGCGGACGCGCTGGATGCGCCGTCGTACATACGGGCCGTCCCGGACGTCGCAAGCCCGTTGCTGGTCGCCGAGGCAGCCGCCGCCCTGCTGAGTGAAAGCCGCAATGCCGAAGAACGGCGCGCCTACCTCCGCTCCCACGGCTTCGACGTCTACGCCGCCCGCCTGTGCACGGCGCTCGGCCTGCCATGACCGTGCATCTGGACATCAGCCAACTCGTCCGCGATCCCCGGCGGTCCGGCATCCAACGCGCCGAGCGCGAGCTGATCCGGCACTGGCCCGGCCCGGCCCGCCTCGCCCCATGCCGGTTCGACCCACAGACCCGCCAACTCCACGCCCTGCCGGAAAGCATCCTGGACGCACTCTGCGGCGACGCCGCACCCGGCGGGCTGCAGGTCGAGATCCTGCGCCTGCAACGCCATCTGACGCAGGGGGAACCGGTCCGACCCGACCGGCTGCTCAGCGCCGAGCTGTTCCTGGACCCCGATCGCGCGGCGTTCTACCACCGGATCGCCCCGCCCACGCGGACCTACTGGCTGATCTACGACTTCATCCCATGGCTGCAGCCCGAATGGTTCAGCGTCGGCTCCGGATCGCGCCTGATGCCATACCTGCGCGCCCTGCGCACCGTCCCGAACCTCGCCTTCATCAGCGAGCGCACCCGGCAGGACTGCGCCGAGCGGGTCGTCCGCCGCCCCCTCGATGGACCGGTGATCCCGATGGGCGCCGATGGCCTGGGCCTCGAGCGGCAGCGCTTCGACGCGCGCCGACGCAGCTTCGTGATGCTCGGCACCATCGAGCACCGCAAGAACGCACTCGCGGTGCTGGAGGCGTTCCAGGCCCTGTGGCAGGACGGCCTGGACGCCGAACTCGTCCTGATCGGCGCGCTGGCGCCGGAAGCCACGAAGGAAGCCCGGTTGATGCAGGCCCTCCAGCACGAGCCGCGCTTCCGCCATCTGCGCGGCCTGCCCGACTCCGGCGTTCGAGAGGAATTGCGGCGTGCCCGGGCCATGCTGTTCCCCAGTATCGGCGAAGGCTACGGTATCCCGCCCATGGAAGCGCTGCACGCCGGCATCCCGGTCGTCATCTCCGACACGCTTCCGGCCATCGAAGGCCAGCCCGCACTGGGCCAGCTCCGCCTCTCGACGGTCACGCCGTCAACGGTCGCCGCCGCCGTGCAGACCCTCAGCGACGACGACGCGGCCGCAGCCCTGTGGCATGACGCCGCACGGATGCGCGTGCCCACCTGGGCCGACTTCGCCGCCAGCATGGCGCGATGGGTACAGGCCTAGGGTCCAGCCGCTCATCGCTTGTAGACGGACCACAACATCAGCCAGCGGATCGGGAACACCCACACGATGCCCGCAACGCACCAGAAGACCGCTTCCACCGCCCAATGCATGCGCCCGAACAACTCGGGCACCGCCACCACGGCCACGATGTACAGCAGGACGAACAGGAGGCCGGCGATCGTGGCAAGCGTGGGACGCGACATGCAGCCTCGGGTAGCGCAGTCCCGGCCCACACGCCAGGGATAGCGCCGCCCCACGCGGCCGGCGGTTGCCGCAATCCGCGCGAAGCCGTATCTCGACGCGATACACAGGGGGGAGGCACGCATGGATCTCAAGGACCACATCCGCGGCATACCGGACTTTCCGAAACCGGGAATCCTCTTCTACGACATCAGCACCCTGCTGCGGCATCCCGACGCGTGGCAGGTCGCGATGGGCCGCATGGCGAGCATGGTCCGCGCCCACCAACCGACCTTGCTGGCCGGGATCGAATCCCGCGGTTTCCTCCTCGCCGCCCCCCTCGCGCTGAAGCTCGGCTGTGGCTTCGTGATGCTGCGCAAAAAGGGCAAGCTGCCCGGCGCCGTCACCGGACTCGACTACGCCCTCGAATACGGCACCGACCGGATCGAGATCCAGTCGGATGCCGTGACGCCCGGCACGCGGGTCGTGCTCGTCGACGACCTGCTCGCGACCGGCGGGACGATGGCCGCCGGCATCCAGCTTCTCCGCCAGGTGGGCGCCGAAGTGCCCGCAACCGCGGCGCTGATCGAACTCACCTTTCTGGGCGGGCGCGCCAAGCTGGGCGTCCCGTTCGAGACGCTGCTCTCCTACGACAGTTGATCACGCATTTGACATCGACCCCGGCGAGCGTCAGGGAGAACGGAAGGGCCAGAGCGCCCGCCTCCCGGGGGTGACGACGAATGCAACCGAAGACGTTGCCTGACCGCCGCACGACGCTCGGCGCGCTTGCCGCAGCGCTGTTGATCCCACTGCGTGCTGTCGAAGCCCAGACCTCGCCCGCGCGCGGCGGCGTCCTGATGGTGGCCGGCCCCGCGGGAAGCCGGCTCGATCGCTGGGCCGACCTGATCTCCGGCCCGGTCGGACGCGGATTGCCCGGCCGCACCCCTCTCATCCGCCAGAATGTCGGCGGGTTGGACGGCGTCACCGGCGCCAACCAGTTCGAGGTGAGGGGCGAGCCCGACGGCAGCACAGCCCTGCTCGTCCCCGGTGCGGCGGCCCTGTCCTGGCTCGTCGGCGAAACCCGCGCTCGCTTCGACCCGGCACGCTGGGTTCCGCTCTGGGCCGGTGCGGGCAGCGCGGTGCTGGTCAGCCGCGTGGCCCTCGTGCCCGGGCGTCCGCTCCGTTTTGCCGCCGGCAGCCCGGCCGGCCCCGAACTTCCGGCTCTGCTCGCGCTCGACCTGATGGGCATCGACGCGATCCCGAGCCCGGCCGCTTCCGCGGATGCCATGCTCCTGCAGGGTGCCGGCCTCCCCGCCGCCCTCGCCGCGACAGCCGTCGCGGGCATGGTACCCGTCTTGACGCTGTCGGGACTCGGACCGCCGGGCGACCTGTCGCGTGATCCCCTCCTTCCCGATGTGCCCAGCGCGATCGAACAACTGACCGGCCGCGCGCCGCCCAACATTCTCGCCGCATTGCGGGCCGCGACGCTCGCCGTCCAGCTCGACGCCGGGCTGGTTCTGCCGCAGCTCACGCCCGCCGCATCCGTTGCGCAGTGGCGCGCCGCCTGCGGGCTGCTGTTGCAAGACGCTGAGATCACGGCCGAGGCAACGCGCCAAGGCATTCGCCTCGTCTCCGCAGCCACGGCCGCCACCTGCACCAGCGGCATCGCCGGAGACCCGGCGACGTTGCTGGCGCTGCGCCGCTGGCTCGCAACGCGCTACGGCTGGCGCCCGAGCTGAGCCAGTCATGCCAACGGCATAGACTCGTGACCCCCCTCCCATCGAGCTAAGCTGTCCACACATCCCATGCTGGAGCCTGCTTCTCCCCTGCTGAGATCAGGGAGCGGCCGGGGGTGGGTGTGTCGTGCCAGCGGAGAACGAGCGTTTGCAACAACTCCTTGCTCGGACAGCCCTGCAAGGGTGCTGTTCCCGGAAGACGGGTCAAATCAGTTTGGATCAGACGCCGCTCAACCCCGCGGCGATCTGCTCGTTGACCCCGATCAGAAAACCGAGATCCGGCTGCTCCCGCGCCGCTTCCCGCCGAACCGCCAGACCCACCGAAATCACCGAACCGCGCACCGAAGCTGGAAGCGTGTTCTGCGGATCCCGCATCAGGTCCATCACCGACGTCCACAACCGCTCATTATCCGCGAGCGCCTTCGACAGCGTCACCGGGTCGCTGTCCTGCCCCGCCCGCAGAAGCGCGTTCACCCGCAGGAACACGTCGGCCTCCTGGTCCCGCATGTTCCGGTGACGCTTGGCCTGGCTATAGGCATGGGCCGCCGCTATCCCGCGCATCGCATCTCCTCCGTCGCTTCGGTTATGGGCGCGCTTCGCCCCAGAATGGTGTCCTCATGCCGGATGATCCGCCGGGCCAGCTTCAGCGCCGCATAGCACTGGTCCGCCTCGGCCGCCGCCAGAGCGCGATCGAGGATGTCCCGCGCCAGCGTCGATGTCGTCGCCGCCTTGAACCGCTCCGACAGCTCGCGCGCCGTCGCAAGCCCGCGCGGACGCTCCTCGTCGGTGCCGATATAGGCGGATTGCAGCGCGAAATAGATCCGCCGGGCCGGCGAGTCCGCCTCGTCCGGCGCCATGATCTGCTTGCCGAACAGAAAGCGCGCATGTGCCGTCAGCTCGATGCGGGACTTCGTGCGGAAGCGGATCGGCGCGCCGTTGATGACCATCACCTCCCCCTGCCGCAGCTCAAGAACCAGGTTGGACATAGGCTTCCCTTCAACGTCGGACAGAGACGCGTGCGCGCCGGCGGCACAGGCCGCCGGCAGCGCGACGTGCCTACTTGAACAGGCTGAGCAGCGCCTGCGGCGCCTGGTTGGCCAGCGACAGGGCCTGGGTTCCAAGCTGCTGCCGGATCTGCAACGCCTGCAGGTTCGCGGACTCCTTGCTCAGGTCCGTATCCACCAGCGCCCCCAGCCCGGCATTCAGGCTGTCGATCTTGCTGCTGTTGAAGCTGATCGTGGACTCCAGGAACTTCTGGTCCGCACCCGTCTGGTTCAGCTGGTTGGCCAGGTTGGTCTGCGCCGTCGTGAACGCCGTCGCACCCGTGGTCGCCGTCAGCGCCGTCGACGCCGACGACTGGTCCGCCCCCGCCGAGATCGTGCCGAACGAATCTACGCCCGCCGTGGTGCGGGTGAACGTCGACCCGATCAGCGTCGCCAACGTGTTCGCCAGCCCGCTCGTATCCGCGGCGCTCAGCGTGCTCGTCGCCCCGCTCTCGTTGTTGATGACCGTCTTCGCCACACCGGCCACCGCACCCGACGCCTTGCCCAGCAACGTTTGACCGTTGTACGTCGAGCCGTCGACCGTGTTCGCGACCTGCACCACCAGGCTCTTGTAGGCGGCCACATACTGGTCCCGCTGAGTCTGCGAGATGCTCGCGTCCCCGATCTGAACCAGCAGCCCCTTGGCCGTGTTCAACGAGTTGCTGATCGACGTCAGCGCGCTCAGCGCCGTGCCGACCAACCCCTTTGCGTTGCCCAGCTGCTGGTTGACGGTCGTCAGCGCGCCGACATCCGCCCGCACCCGCTGCGCCACCGCAAACGCCGCACCGTCATCCGTCGCATCCGCGACCCGATACCCGGTGCTGACCCGCTTCTGCGTCGCATTCAGCTCGTTCGTCGTGTTGTTCAATGACTGCAGCGCGACCTGCGCGCCGATGTTCGTGTTTACCGAGTTCAACGGCATGGTGTCTTACCTCGTGCCAAACGTGGTTGAGAAATCGCCCACGTTTTGCAGGCCCGCC
>CAXTPG010000093.1:0-17260 GCA_964246015.1 uncultured Acetobacteraceae bacterium | reverse complement strand
GCGAACTCCGGCGTGTAGCCGCGGGCGACCATGCCGCCGATCAGCTTGTCCTTGAAGTGCGACACGCCCCCCGTCAGCTTGAACGTCGCCATCGCGCGGCGAAGCTGGTCCGCCTCCCCCGGCGTGAAGCCTGCGCATTGGATCGCGACCTGCATCGCCTGCTCCTGGAACAGCGGCACGCCCAGGGTCTTCTCCAGCACCCGGCGCAGCTCGGGCTGGGGATACTCCACCGCCTCCTTGCCCTCCCGCCGGCGCAGGTAGGGGTGGACCATGTCGCCCTGGATGGGGCCGGGGCGGACGATGGCGACCTGGATCGTCAGGTCGTACAGCGTCTTCGGCTTCATCCGCGGCAGCATCGACATCTGCGCCCGGCTCTCGATCTGAAAGGTGCCCAGCGTGTCGGCCCGCTGGATCATGGCATAGGTCGCCGCATCCTCCTGCGGGACCGTCGACAGGTCGTGGCGGACGCCGCGATGCGCCTCCAGCATGTCGAAGCCCCGGCGCAGGCAGCCCAGCATGCCCAGGCCCAGGACATCCACCTTCATGAACCGCAGCGCGTCGATGTCGTCCTTGTCCCACTCGATGATCTGCCGGTCCTGCATCGTCGCCGGCTCGATGGGCACGAGGTCCGACAGCGCGTCCCGGGTCAGCACGAAGCCGCCGGGGTGCTGGCCCAGGTGGCGCGGAAACCCGATCAACTGCCGCGCCAGGTCCAGCGCCATGCGCAGGCGCCGATCCCCGAGGTTGAGGTTCAGCGCCTCGGCGTGCTTCTCCTCGACCCCCTCCTCGCTCCAGCCCCAGACCTGGCCGGACAGGGCCGAGGTCACGTCCTCCGTCAGGCCCAGCACCTTGCCCACCTCCCGCATCGCGCCCCGCGCGCGGTAGCGGATGACGGTCGCGCACAGGGCGGAGCGGGCGCGGCCATAGTGCCCGTACACCCACTGGATCACGTCCTCGCGCCGCTCATGCTCGAAATCGACGTCGATATCGGGGGGCTCGTGCCGCTCGGCGGACACGAAGCGTTCGAACAGCAGCCCGGCGGCGGTGGGGTCGATGCTGGTGATGCCCAGGACCCAGCACACCGCGGAGTTGGCGGCGGACCCGCGCCCCTGGCACAGGATGCCGCGCCGCCGGGCCTCCTGCACGATGCTGTTCACGGTCAGGAAATACGGCGCGTACTCCAACTGCCGGATCAGCGTCAGCTCATGGTGAAGCTGCCAGACGACCTTCTCGGGCACGCCGCCGGGGTAGCGCCGGTCCGCGCCGGCCCAGGTCAGCCGGTGCAGCGTGTCCTGCGCGGACTCGCCCGCGACGTCGCTCTCGTCGGGGTATTGGTAGCGGAGGTCGCCGAGGTCGAACCGGCAACGGCCCACCAGCTCGGCCGTGCGGGCCAGCGCGTCGGGGTGGCGGGCGAAGGCCTGCGCCATCTGCCCCGGCGTGTGCAGGTGCCGGTCGGCATGACGCTCCCGCCGGAACCCGGCCGCGTCGATCGTGCAGCCTTCCCGGATGCACGTCACCACGTCCTGCAGGATGCGGCGGTCGGGGTGGTGGAACAGCACGTCGCCGGTCGCGAGCAGCGGCACGCCGGCCGCCCGCCCCATCTCGTCCAACCGCGCCATGCGGACGGCATCGTCCGGCCGCCGCCGGAACGCCCCGGCCAGATAGCCCCGGCCCGGCGCGTCGCGGGCAAGGCGGCGCAGCCGTGTGGCCAGCACGTCATCGGGCCGGTCCGGCAGCAAGGCGAAAACCAGGCCCTCGCCGCCCTCCGCCAGGTCGTCCCAATCGAGCATGAAGCCCCCCTTCCCTGCCCGGCCCTTCCCCAAGGTCAGCAGCCGGCACAGGCGCGACCACGCGGCACGGTCGGTGGGGTAGGCGAGCAGCGCCGCACCATCCAGCAGGTCCAGCCTGGTCCCCGCGACGAGCCTGACGCCGGTGGTGCGGGATGCCTCCCACGCACGGACGATGCCGGCGACGGAGTTATGGTCGGTGACGCCCAGCGCGCCGATGCCGTAGGCGGCGGCCTGGGCGAACAGCTCCTCGGGGTGCGAGGCGCCGCGGAGGAAGCTGTAGCTGGTGGTGACGTGCAGTTCGGCGTACGTGTTCACTTTTTGTTCTATACACCAGGCGAGGTGGAATGCGGAAGCGCATTCCACCCTACGCGGCGTTCAGCCGGTCGGGGCTATTTCCGGGCCTTGCGGGCGGCGTATTTCGCGTCCCGGGCGGCCTTGCGCTCGGCCCTGATCGCCTCGTCCCGGGCGGCCTGCTCGGCGGCGCGCGCCTCGGCTTCGGCGGCGGCGCGGGCTTCGGCTTCGAGCCTTGCCTTCTCCTCGGCCTGGCGCTCCAGATCCTGGGCCTGCTTGACCAATGCGCGTTCGGCCTGGCGCTTTTCCCGCGCTTCGGCGATCGCGCGGCGTTCGGCGGCGCGGGCCAGGACGGCCGGGTCATCGGCGGGGGGGCGGGATTTGAAGCGCTCCACGAGCGCCTTCTTGGCCGCCAACGCTTCATCGCGGCGGTCGTTGAACGTGCTGCCCTTCAAGGCCATGCCTCGTGCTCTCCAGATTGCAGACGGTTGCATAAGGCATTTCGGCCGGGATTTGAACCGCTACCAACGCAACGCAGCGAGGATCACCGCCGTTCCGGTCCCGCGTCGAGCAACGCCAGGTTCTGCTGCGCCAGGTCCGACGTCGCCGTGTCGGGCGCCAGCGCGATCGCCTGCTCCCAGTCGCGGCGGGCGCCCGCCCGGTCCCCCTGCCGCTGCCGCAGGATGCCGCGTTCCAGCAGCGCGTCCGGGTTCTCGGCATCCAGCACGAACGCACGGTCGACGTCGTCCTGCGCGAGGCCGAGCTGGTTCAGGTGCCGCCATGCCGCCGCGCGGAACACCAGTGCGTCGGTGCGGCGCGGATCGACGTCCAGCGCGTGGGTCAGGTCGTCGACGGCGTCCTGGTAGCGGTCCATGGTGGCTGCCGCGATGGAGCGGTCGATCAGCAGGTCCGCGTCGTCCGGGGTCATCGACAGCGCGAGCGTCGTCGACGCCAGCGCCCGGTCCGCGGCGCCCGCCATCAACCAGGCCTGGCCCGCCTGGCCATAGACCGAAGCACGCGCGGCGGCAGGCGCGGCGCTGCGGGCCGCGAGCCTGTCCATCATCTCGGCGCCCAGATCCGGCTCCCCCAGCGCGATGGTCGCCAGGGCCAGGCAGTGCGCGGCGCCCTCCCCGCCCCCGGTCGCGACCCAGGCGTCGGCGAAGGCGCGGGCGCCCGAGGGGTCGGTGTTGAGCATCGCCAGGCAGCGCTCGTACTCGGGCCCCTGGGCGATGCGCGGCGGGATGGGCGGCAGCGGCAGCGCCTCGTCGGATTCCTCCGTCGCGGTGCCGTCATGCTGCTGCCACCAGGCGGCGCCGGCCAGCAGGGCCAGCACGACGGCCAGGCCGGCCAGGACCGGGGGTCGATTCCACATCAGGCCGGACTTTATCCCCAGGCGACGCGCCGGGCAAACGCGTTAAGCTGTGCCATGATCGCAATCCAGCTCCTTGTTTTCGGCCTGGGCTACACCGGGTCCGAAATCGCACGATGCGCGGCGGCCGCCGGCGCACGGGTCACGGCGACCAGCCGCGCGCCGGAGCGGCTGCGCCCGCCCCCCGGTGTGGAGCTGGTCGCGTTCGACGAGGCGGGGCCGGCGCTGCTGGCCGCGACCCACGTGCTGCAGACGGCGCCACCCTCGGAAGCGGGCGAGCCGGCACTGCTGCGCTTTGCGGGCGCACTCGGCCGCCCCACCTGGGCCGGCATGCTGTCGACCACCGGCGTCTACGGCGACCGTGGCGGCGCCTGGGTCGACGAGGACACGCCGCCTGCCCCCACCGGGCCGCGCGGCACCCGGCGGGTGCAGGCCGAGCTGGCCTGGGCGGCGGCCTTCCCCGGCGCCCGCGTCGACCTGTTCCGCGTCGCCGGCATCTACGGTCCCGGCCGGTCCGTGCTCGACGACGTGCGCGCCGGCAGCGCCCGCCGGGTCGACAAGCCCGGCCACGCGTTCGGCCGCATCCACCGCGACGACATCGCCGCCGCCGTGCTGGCCGCCATGACGCAGGACCGCCCGCCGGGGGTGCAGACGCTGAACCTGACCGACGACCTCCCCGCCCCCAACGCCGACGTGGTGGCCGAGGCCGCCCGCCTGCTGGGCGCGCCCGAGCCGCCGCTGGTGCCGTTCGACCAGGCGATGGCGGCGATGAGCCCGATGGGCCGCAGCTTCTGGGCCGAGAACCGCAAGGTCGCGAGCCGCAAGACGCAGGCGCGGCTGGGGATCACGTGGCGGTACCCGACGTATCGCGAGGGGCTGCGGGCCATCCTGGCGGCGGAGGGCGGGTGAGGCGCTACCGGACCGTCGTGACGGGGCGGTTCCGAAACACCCGGTCACTGGCGGTGATCTTCATGGCACCCTCACCGCGGGAACCAGACGTCATGCCCGCGTTCCATCAGGCCCGACGATCCCACGCAGGACGGCCAGGTCGTCGGTCCGGGACAGGCGGTGATCGCCGTCCTTGATCAGCGTGACGCGGACGTCGTCGCTCTCCAGGCGGTCTGCCAGGCGCAGCGACGTCTCCCAGGGGACGTCGGGGTCGCGCTGCCCGTGCAGGAGGCGGACGGGGCAGCGGATCGGGATGGGGGCGTGCAGCAGCAGGTGGCGGCGCCCCTCTTCGATCAGCCGGAGGGTCGCCGGCGTCGGGTCGCCGTACTGGCTGGGGATGTGGAGCACGCCGTCGCGGTGCAGCCGCTCCCGTTCGGGGGGCATCATGGCGTCCCACATCAGGGTTTCCGTGAAGTCCGGCGCCGCCGCGATCCCGACAAGGGTGGCGATGCGGTCGGGCCGGGCGAGCGCGGCCAGGAGCGCGATCCATCCGCCCATGCTGGATCCCACCAGGATCAGCGGTCCGTCGGTGCGTTGGTCGATCAGATGGAGCGCGTCCCGGGTCCACTGCCCGATCGTGCCGTCCTCGAACGCGCCGTCGCTGGCGCCGTGGCCGGAGTAGTCCAGGCGGAGGCACGCGCGGCCTGCGTCCCGGCACCACGACTCGATGGCCAGCGCCTTCGATCCCGTCATGTCGCTGCGGAAGCCCGGCAGGAACACCGTCGTCGGGCCGCGCCCCTCCGTGCGGGCCCAGGCCAGGTGGATGCCGTCCCCCCGGTCCAGCCGTCCTTGCTCCATGCCCGCCTCCTGCTATAGCGCCGCGCATGGACGTCCTCCCACCCGCGACCCCCATCCTGCAAGTGCTGCCGCGGCTGGAGGCGGGCGGGGTGGAGCGGGGCACGGTCGAGATCGCGCAGGCCATCGCGGCCGCCGGGGGCGACGCGCTGGTGGCGAGCGCGGGCGGGCGGATGGTCGCGGCGGTCGAGCGGGCGGGGGGGCGGCATATCACGCTGCCGCTGGCGCAGCGGACGCCGCTGACGATCTGGCGCAATGCCGGGCGGCTTGCCGGGCTGATCCGGGCGGAGCGTGCGGCGATCATCCATGCGCGGTCCCGGGCGCCGGCCTGGTCCGCCTACCTGGCTGCGCGGCGGACGGGGACGCCGTTCGTGACGACCTACCATGCGCCGTACCGGGAGGGGCCACCGGGGAAGCGCTGGTACAACGGGGTGATGGCGCGGGGGGACCGGGTGATCGCCATCAGCCGGTATGTCGCCAACACGCTGGTGGCCCGGCACGGCACGGACCCGGAGCGGGTGCGGATCATCCCGCGGGGGGTCGATCCCGCGCTGTTCGACCCCGCCCGCGTGCAGGGGGACCGGATGGCCCGGCTGGTGCGCGCCTGGCGGCTGCCGGACGATGCGCCGGTGGTGATGCTGCCGGCGCGGCTGTCGCGGTGGAAGGGGCAGGCGGTGCTGCTGGAGGCGATGGCGCGGTTGCAGCACCCGACGGCGGTGTGCGTGCTGCTGGGCGACGGGCGGCCGGGATACCAGCAGGAGCTGGAGCGGTTGGCCCATGGCATGGGCATCGCGGACCGGGTGCGGCTGGTCGGGCATTGCGACGACATGCCGGCGGCGCTGCTGCTGGCGACGGTGGCGGTCAGCGCCTCGACCGAGCCTGAGGGGTTCGGGCGGGCGGTGATCGAGGCGCAGGCGATGGGCCGGGCCGTGGTGGCGACCAACCATGGCGGGGCGGCGGAGACGGTCGAGGACCTGGTCACGGGGTGGCATGTGCCGCCCTCCGACGCGGAGGCCCTGGCCGCCGTGCTGGACCATGCCTTGACGATGTCCGACGAAGACCGGGCGGCGCTGGGCGAGCGGGCGCGGGCGAGCGTGCTGCGCAGCTACACGACGGCGGCGATGCAGGCGGCGACGCTGGCGGTGTATGCGGAACTGCTTTGCCAGGGCCAATGAACGTCCTGGTCATCAAGCTGGGCGCGCTGGGGGATGTCGTGATGGCGTTCCAGCCGTTCGCCGACATCAGGGCGCACCATGCGGGGGACCGGGTCACTTTGCTGACGACGGCGGCGTTCGCGCCGCTGCTGCGGGCGAGCCCGTGGTTCGACCGGGTGCTGGTGGACCCTCGGCCCGGGTGGTGGGATCTGGGCGGGGTGATCCGGCTGCGGCGGATGCTGCTGGGGTTCGACCGGGTGTACGACCTGCAGACCAGCGGGCGGTCCTCGCGGTATTTCCGGCTGGCGGGGCGGCCGGCGTGGTCGGGGATCGCCCGGGGGGCCAGCCTGCCGCACGCCAACCCGGCGCGGAACGGGATGCACACGATCGAGCGGCAGCGGGACCAGTTGGCGATGGCGGGGGTGCCGGCCGGGCCGATGGCGACGCTGGGATGGCTGACGGGGCGGGCGCCGGCGGTTGCGGGGCCGTTCGCGTTGCTGGTGCCGGGGGCGGCGCCGCATCGGCCGCGGAAGCGGTGGCCGGCGGAGCGGTTCGGGGCATTGGCGCGGGTGCTGCACGCGCGGGGGGTGCGGCCGGTGGTGGTGGGGACGGCGGCGGAGGCGGCGTTGGGGCGGGCGGTGCTGACGGCGTGTCCGGATGCGATCGACATGACGGGGCGGACCAGCCTGGTGGAGCTGGCCGGGCTGGCGGCGCATGCGGTGATGGCCGTGGGGAACGATACCGGGCCGATGCACCTGGCGGCGGCCGTGGGGTGCCCGGGGGTCGTGCTGTTCTCCGGCGAGAGCGACCCGGCGCTGACGGCGCCGCGGGGGATGGCGGTGCTGCGCGTCGCCGATCTGGCCGGGTTGACGGTGGAGAGGGTTGCGGCGTCGCTGCCTTCGGCCCATACGGTTCGGCCCTCGAACATTGGACCCTCGTGCGATGCCCGCGATAACCCTCCCTGACGGCTCGATCCGGCGCTTCGATGCGGCGGTGACGGGGACGGATGTGGCGGCCTCGATCGGGCCCGGGCTGCTGCGGGCGGCGTTGGCGATGCGGGTGGATGGCGAGATCGTCGACCTGTCGCGGCCGATCGAGCGGGATGCCGCGGTGCGGTTCATCACGCGGCGGGACCCGGAGGCGCTGGAGATGATCCGGCACGATACGGCGCACGTGCTGGCTGAGGCGGTGCAGGCGCTGTATCCGGGCACGCAGGTGACGATCGGGCCGTCGATCGAGAACGGGTTCTACTACGACTTCGCGCGGAACGACCCGTTCACGCCCGAGGATTTCCCGGCCATCGAGGCGAAGATGCGGGAGATCGTGGCAAAGAACGCCCCGTTCGAGCGGGAGGTGTGGGACCGGGACGAGGCGATCCGGTTCTTCGAGGCCCGTGGGGAGCGGTACAAGGCGGAGCTGATCCGGGACCTGGGGGCGGACCAGGTGATCACGCTGTACAAGCAGGGCGACTGGATCGACCTGTGCCGGGGGCCGCACATGCGCGGGACCGGGGACGTGGGCACGGCGTTCAAGCTGATGAAGGTCGCGGGCGCGTATTGGCGGGGCGACCACCGGAACGCCATGCTGAGCCGGATCTACGGCACGGCGTGGCGGGACCAGAAGGAGCTGGACGCGCACCTGCTGCAACTGGAGGAGGCGGAGCGGCGGGACCATCGGCGGATCGGCCGGGAGATGGACCTGTTCCATATCCAGGAGGAGGCGACGGGCAGCGTATTCTGGCACCCAAAGGGGTGGCGGCTGTATCGGGCGGCCGAGGACTACATGCGGCGGCGGCTGGATGCGGCCGGGTATCAGGAGGTGAAGTCCCCGCAGCTTGTCGACCGCAAGCTGTGGGAGGCGAGCGGGCATTGGGACAACTACAAGCAGAACATGTTCATCGCCCGGGTGGAGGACGAGGACACGACGCTGGCGCTGAAGCCGATGAACTGCCCGTGCCACGTGCTGATCTTCCGGGACCGGTTGCGGAGCTACCGGGAGCTGCCGTTGCGGATGGCGGAGTTCGGCGCGTGCCACCGCTATGAGCCGAGCGGGGCGCTGCACGGGATCATGCGGGTTCGGGCGTTCACGCAGGACGATGCCCACATCTTCTGCACCGAGGCGCAGATCGCGGAGGAGACCGTCGATTTTGTGGCGTTGCTGAGCAGCGTCTACCGGGATTTCGGGTTCGAGAGCTTTCGCGTGAAGTTCAGCGACCGGCCGGCGCAGCGGGCCGGGTCGGATGAGGTGTGGGACCGGGCGGAGGGGGCGCTGAAGGAGGCGTGCGCGACGGCTGGGGTCGAGTATGAGCTGAACCCCGGCGAGGGGGCGTTCTATGGGCCGAAGCTGGAGTTCGTGCTGCGGGACGCGATCGGGCGGGATTGGCAGTGCGGGACGCTGCAGGTGGATTTCGTGCTGCCGGAGCGGCTGGACGCGACGTATATCGGCGAGGACAGCAGCCGGCAGCGGCCGGTGATGCTGCACCGGGCGATATTGGGCAGCTTCGAGCGGTTCTTGGGCATCCTGATCGAGCAATATGCCGGGCGGTTCCCGCTGTGGCTGGCGCCGGTGCAGGCGGTGGTCGCGACGATCGTGTCGGATGCGGCGCCGTATGCCGATGAAGTGACCGCGGCGCTGCGGGCGCGGGGGCTGCAGGTCCGGGCGGACGTGCGGAACGAGAAGATCAACGCGAAGGTGCGGGAGCACAGCCTGGCGCACGTGCCGGTGCTGCTGGTTGTGGGGCGGCGGGAGGCGGAGCAACGGACGGTGGCGATCCGTCGGCTGGGCAGCGACGCGCAGGAGGTGCTTTCGTTGGCGGACGCGATCTCGCGTCTTGCGGCGGAGGCGATGGCGCCCGATTTGCGGGCGACAGCACCGTGTCTGTCCGACTAACGATCGGCTAACGGTCCGGCCTCGGGCGGTGTGGCACCTCTGGCCTCGGTTGAGGCGGAGGAATGGTGTTCGACAGCGCAAGCAGCGACATGCCCAATATGGCGGAGGCCGCCGCGGCCAACGCATTTTCGTATGAGCGCCGCAACAAAAACTCTGGCTGCCCACTTGGCGATGTGACTAAGCTGTCCAACGGCGTTTTGGACGGCTTGATGAGCGTTAATGACCACGTGACAGGGCACTTGTTTGGTGGGCACGGGGCCAAGCCGGCGTCCATTGTTCTTTCGGTCAAGGTCATCGATGGCCTGGCATTGTCGCTGTGCGGCAAGCCGTTCATGGTCGCGAACCGGAAGGCGAGGGCGATGGTGGCATTCCTCGCCTTGCAGCGTGAGCTGGCCGTCTCGCGTGAGCGGCTTGCGGGGCTGTTCTGGCCGGATGTCGGCGAGCAGCAGGCGCGGACCTCTCTCCGCCAGGCCTTGTTCGAGCTTCGAGCCAGTCTCGGGCAGCACTTCGAGAGAGTGCTGATCGTGAACCGCGAAACCGTGGCAATCGATCGGACCGCGGTCGAGCTCGATCTCGATACCATGCTTGCCGAGCTGGAGCGCCGCGCCGTGCCTCCATTCCTGTTGCGTCAGGAGGTGGCCGGCCGTTTGCTCGCGGGCTGGGAGGATCTGAGCCCGCTGTTCGGGGAATGGCTGAGCGGCACAAGGCAAGGTGCCGAACAGCAGATCCTGCGTGCCTTAGAGGGCGGCTTCGACAATGAGGAGCTGTCGCCGATCGTGCGCCGCGGATTTGCCGATGCCTGCCTCAAGCTCGATCCCACGCATGAAGCCGCTTGCCGCGCCCTCATGCGCATGGCGGTGGCCGGCGGCGAAAGCGGTGTCGCCTTGCGTGCCTATGCATCGCTCTACGAAGCCCTGGGCCAAGAACTTGACACCGAACCGTCCGCAGCGACGCAAGCGTTGATCGCCGACATCAAGCTTGGACTGCTCGATCCTTCGTCACCTCATCCTCTCAAGATCGGACAGGCAGCTTTGCCGGAAAGGGACGGTCCACGGAGCGATCCCTTCTTCGGGTCTGTCCCAGTCGTGGCGGTGTTTCCGTTCCTGACGTTCGGGCCAGACCCGATGCCAGCCTACATGGCCGAAAGCCTGATGGAGGACCTGGTTTGCATGCTGGCAAGCCTTCGGGAGCCGGTCGCGCTTTCGAGCAGTTCCACGCGGATGATCCGGGGTAGCGAGGCAGACCTGAACAGCGCATGCCGGCAGCTCGGGGCGCAATACTACGTCACAGGCAGCATCCGGCTGGCGGCCGGGACGGCGAGGGTTTCGGTCCAGCTCGCCGAGGCGGGCAGCGGCGGCGTGCTTTGGGCGCGGCCGTTCGACATTCCGGCTTCGAGCATGTTCGAGGCGCAGGACAGCATCGCCGCGAGCGTCGCCCACACGTTGGCGCCTCGCGTCCAGGAAGTGGAGCTGCGGCGCAGCCGGCGATGCAGGCCCGAGGACCTCAACGCCTATCAGTTGCTGCTGCAGGGCCGTGAACTGACCTATCGCATGGACCCCGATACCTACGACGATGCCTTGCCGATGCTGAGACGGGCCGCGGCGCTCGACCCCGGATTTTCGGCCATCCCGGCGGCGCTGGCGAACTGGTATTGCCTGCGCGTGTTCCAGGGCTGGTCCCGGGATCGCGAGGCCGATACCGGGGCGGTGCTTGCCCATGCCCGGGCGGCGTTACGGGCCGACCCTGGCCACCCACGGATGCTCGCGCTGCTGGGGCATACGCGGATGCTCACGGCCCGGCAATACGACGAGGCTGCGATCCTTCATCGGCGCGCGCTGGATTCGTCGCCCAACGACTCCGAGGCGTGGATGTTCAGCAGCGCGACGTATGCCTACATGGGCGAGGGCGCCGAGGCGGTTCGGCGAGCCGAACGCGCCATCGCGCTGTCGCCCTGGGACCCGCTGCTGCACCAGTACGAACATTATTGCTGCATCGCCCACTATGCCGCCGGGGATTACGCGGCGGCGGCGACCTACGGCTTGAGCTCGTTCGAACGCAATCCGAACCTCGTCTCCAATCTGCGGATGACGGCAGCCGCGCTTGCCGGGCTTGGACGGCAGGCGGACGCGCGAGACATCGCGTCGCACGTCATGGGGCTCGAGCCGGGGTTTGCCGTCGGCCCCTGGATCGTTCGGCAGGCCTTCCGGGACGACGGGCAACGCGAACGGTACGGCATGCATCTGATCGAGGCGGGTTTGCCGCCGTGAGCACAGCGGAGTGATGAGCGATGAGTGGATTTTCGGGCCAGGGCGGCGGCCAGGGCGGCGGCCAGGGCGGGGGTCAAGGTGGGGGGCAAGGGGGCGGCATCGGTTCGCGCTGGGCGAATGCCGCCGCGTCGCCGCTCTCAAGCCCGCTCGACCCGCCAGAGGCGCCGCTCGACCTGGTCGTCGGCGGGACCTTCCCGGACCATTGGTGGCCGCCCTATCTGCGGGCGCAGCTCGTGGTCGGCGCGTTCTCGCTCACGGGCTGGCGCGGCATCAAGATAGAGAAGCCGGATGACGGGGCGGAACTGAAGAACAGGATCGTGGAACTGCTCGACCTGCGCGCTCTGCGGGCGGAGCGGCTGCCGGAAATTTTGGCTCAAGCCGACGATTTCACGGATGGGTTCGAACAGTTGCTGTCCGTCGAGGGGGGCCGGAAGCCGGCGACGGCGACGTTGATCCAGGTTGGCATCTATGCCGGCATGATGGTCGCGATGCATTTCAAGAACGAGTTCAAACGGGCACGGCCGTCGCAGGTCTATCCCGCGCTGCTGCCGGTGATCGCAGTGCCGCGGCATCCCTCCTATCCCAGCGGCCACGCATTGCAGTCTTGGCTGGTGCATCACCTGGTGACGGGCATCTTCCAGCCGGGGGATGCCATGCACAGCCTGCTTGACGAGGCGTTGGGAAAGCTTGCGGCCCGGATCGCCGAGAACCGCGAGATCGCAGGCGTGCATTTCACGGACGACAAGGTGGCGGGCAAGGAGCTGGCCGACGAGGCCGCGACGTTGCTGCTCGGTCTGACGGAGGTGCAGCCGATCCTGGCCGCGGCCCGGCTGGAGTGGGCGGGTCTGACGACGCTGGCACCGGTGCGGCGAGACCCGGTCACACCGTTCGAGGAGCGCGTGGCCGAGGCCGTGGTCAAGCGGCTTGGGAGTGTCGGGGCGTCCGGGACTTGACGCGGGAGGTTCTCGAGAGACCGTTCCGGGCGCTGCTGCTGCCCGGGGAGGCCGCTTTCCTGGCCAAGGCGCAACCGCGCTCGATCGAGTCGCTGTATGCGCTGCTGGAAGCCAGCCCGACGCTGGACGAGGGGCGGGAGCATGGCGGGCTGGGCATCCGGCGCACGCTCCTCATGGAGTTGCTTCGACCGCGGCTCGCGCCGGGGTTCCTGGCTGCCGTCGAGGACAGCTACAAGAGGCCGGTGCTGCCCGGGGGCGCCGCGCCTCCGGACAGCGGCTCCATCCCGGATGATGTTGCGGGGTTGATCGGCGGCGCCGAGTTTTCCCTTCTGTCGCCCCCGGGGCAGTTTGTTGACAAACCGGGTGCAGCGGGCAATTGGAACCTGTTGAAGCTCACGGTTAAACTTCCCGCATTTTTCGACACACTGGATTTCGGCCCGCTGCGCCTGCCTGCCACGCCGGCTCCATTTCCCGACGTTATGGCACGGACTTGGAAATACCGCGACCAGGGCACGGGCCCGACATGCATCGCCTATGCGAGCGTTGCGTGTCTGGAGCGGATGGGGGCGCGCGACGGGCAGCCGATCCCTCGGTTGTCGGCGCGGTTCCTTTATCAGCGGATGAGCCTGCATCCGCCGGCGAAGGCGCCGCCCGGGGCCGAGAAGGGCTACACGAAACTGTCGCAGGCGAGGGACGCACTGCTGAAGCATGGCATCTGCCTGGAACGCACCTGGCCGGACGACGGCCCGCTGGACGAGGAGCCAAGCGCAGAGGCCATCGCCGAAGCGGCGCGGTACGTCGTTCCCGACGCACTCCACAAGGAGTTTCCGATCAGGGACGAGTCGGTGTTCGGAACACTGGGCATTGCGGCCCATATCCTTGCCGAACTTACGGCCGGCCGGCCGGTCGCGGTGGCGATGCCGGCGGTTTCGGCATCTGGCGACCCTGCGTTGCCGACCAATTGGAGCCGGGCGGATGTGCTGTGGAGCGGCGAGGTCGATAACCCTTCGGATATCGACGACATCGTTCCGATGAGCGGCCATGCGGTGTGCATCGTGGGCTTCCAGCCCAGCGGGCGTGATCCGATGGGCGGCTACTTCATCTTCCGCAACAGCGTCGGCAGCAGGTTCGGGTCCGCCGCTCCGATTCATAGCAAGGGCGACCCGCCTCCGCGCGTTCCGGGGCCGGGTTACGGCACGATCAGCGCCTTGGCGGTCGAGGGTCACGTGTGGGAACTCCTCAGCCTGACCTCGCCGGCGTCGGCCTTCCATTGAAGGGCCGGCGCTGCCGCGCTGTCAGGTCGCGATCCCACGCCGCCGCCCGGCTAACGTTCGACTGACGCTGCGGCGCGCCCCGATCTCCTAACCCTGGCCGGAGCCAACCAGGACGGGAGATCAAGAGCATGAAGACCTATTTCACCGGCGTCACCACGCCGGGCGGCTTCGACACGCAGCTGTTCGTGACCGATGGCACGGATGGGAGCGGGACCCGGCAGCTTACCACGGGCGGCGGGACGCTGGGCGCCTTTCCGACCGGGGTCACGGTTGCCGGGGCGCAAACCTTCTTCACCGCCTTCGACGCGGCTGGCAAGCAGTCCGTGTATGTGACGGACGGCACCGCGAGCTCGCGCATCGATGTTGCGGGCACGGCGGTCAGCTACGACTCCGTTTCGTTCCTGGGTGCGGTCACGGATGCCGATGACAGCGCCAGCGCCGTGTTCATCGGGCGCACGTCGGTGGGCGGCGTCACGCGGTATCAGCTCTACGGGACCGACGGCACGGTGGCGGGCACGGAGAAGATCGGCTCGTCCTTCGCAAGCCAGCCCAGCGGGATCGTACGGAGCGGCCGTCTCATCTACTTCACCGCCCCGGGCACGAAGGGCGGCACGGAGGTTTGGGCGGCAACGGCGTCAAGCCTGGTCGAGCTGGACCCCAGTCCCGCGTCACTCTCGCCGTCCTACACCGCCCCGGGCGTGATTGTTCCCGTTCAAATCCCTGACGGCACGCGCGGCGTGGCCTTCGTCGCGAACGCCAATACCGGCAGCGGCGCCGCCCAGTACAAGGTGTTCTTCAGCAACGGCGCCGCGGGCGCCGGCACGGTAACCGGCACCGGCAGCTTTGCGGCAGCGCCCGGCACCCCGATCGCCAGCGGCCGGTCGGCATTCTTCACGGCCGTCGACGGCAGCGGCAACCAGCAGGTGTGGAGCTTCAACGGCGTCAATCCAGCCACGAGGTTGGATCTGCCGGGGGCCACTTACAACGGCGTCAGCGCGCTGACCTCCGTCCCGACGACGGGGGGGGCGCGCGTCGCCTTCCTGGCCAAGACCGGTACGGGCGCCGTCCCGACCTACCGGGTGGTCGTAAGCGACGGGACCGTGACGGGCACGCGGGCCGTGGGGGCAGACTCGTCATCGTCGAGCGTGTCGTTCTACGGCAGCGGGGACCAGCTCTATTTCTGGCGCCCGGGCGGGGACATGTTCGCGGTGACGGCAACCGGGGCCACGAAACTGGATCCGACGCTGGGCACGCCGACGAGCGACGCGTATCTGAGCGTCGGCGGCGTCGTGGGCCTGACCGCGGCCGACGGGTCCAAGGCGCTGGCGTTCTTCGGCCAGTTGAACGACCTCGGCGCCAAGTGGCAGCTCTATGTCACCACCGGCACGGCCGGCAGCGGCACGGTGGCTATCGGCAGTCCGTTCGACAATGCCCCGGTCAGCGTCGTCGCCGGCGGCGCTTCGTTGTTCTTCACGGCCGTCGTGGGTGGACGGACGGCCGTGTTCCGGAGTTCGGCGGACGACCGGACGCTGACCCGGCTGGATCCCGGGGGCGGCAACCCCAGCTACACCGGCGCCAGCAATCTTACGGCCTACACAAGGCCGGACGGGGGCCAGGGCGTTGCGTTCTTTGCGGACACGACGCCGAGCGGGACGCCGGGCACGAGGCTCTTCGTCTCGGACGGGACGGCTGCCGGCACGGCTGCGGTGACGACCGGGGGGACGAACTTCTCCGCCTTGCGCGCGGCGGGAACTACGCTGCTCTTCACGGAAACGGACGGGCTTGGCCAGACCGAGGCGTGGTCGTTCGACGGCACGAGCTCGGTCAAGCTGGATCCGACGCCGCAGCCGAACAAGGACAGCTACACCGACGCCGCGCTGCAATCGACGCCGTCGTTCAGCCTGATCCCGCTGGGCGCGAGCAAGGCGGAAGGTCAAGGCGGGCAGACGGTGCTGACCTTCAGGCTCGAGCGCCAGAGTTCGACGGGGGAGGTCACCATTCCCTGGAGGGTCAGCGGCAGCGGCGGCAGCCCGGCGGACGCCGCGGACTTCGTGGGCGGCGTGCTGCCCACGGGCAACGCGACGTTCCTGCCGGGGGAATCTGCCAAGACCATTTCGATCGCGGTTGCGGCCGACAGCACGGTGGAGCCGGACGAGACCTTCACGCTTTCGCTGACGACCGGGCCTGACGTCCCGCTTTTCCAGGTCGCGGCGCGGACATCCGTCGGCACGATCCTGAACGACGACACGGGGAAGCCGCCGGTGCCGCCGGGGCCGGTGCTGGCCTACCAGAACGAGACCACGAAGGCGGGTGGGCTGCTGAACTTCGCTCCGGCCGATGCCGGCGGACCGAGTTATCTGCAATGGCAGTACATTTTCGGCGGCACCGACACGTTGGCGATTTCGACCGAGGCGGAGAACGTGTTCATCCACGGCGGCAACGGGACGGACGCGATCCAGGTCAAGGGCGGGCGCAACGTGCTCGACGGCGGGCTCGGGTCCAACTTCCTGACGGGCGGCAGCGGGGCAGACACGTTCTTCACCGACTCTCGGGCGCCCGGGGTGGTCTGGAACACGATCCGCAACTTCGGGGCGGGCGACGCGGCGACGCTGTGGGGGTTCAAGGCCGGAATCTCCAGCTATTTCTGGGAGGACACGGCGAAGGGAGCGCCGGGGTCGGAAGGGGCGACGTTGCGCGCGAACATCGTCGGCGGAGCGGGCCGGACGGGTGACGGCATCGATGCGAGCATCACCTTCACGGGCATGTCCGTGGCGCAGGCGAAGCAGTTGCATCTGGTGACCGGCACACAGCCGGCTGGCGACTATCTGTATATCGTGGCGTGACCTTGCTCCCCGGCCTGCCTGGCGCCATCGCTGCCGGCAGGCGGGCCGGGACTTCCCGAGGCTGAAGCGCGATGTGATTGGAACCATCTTGAATCCTCGCCCGCTCCGGTCCAAGAGTATGCGTTGATGAACCGAGACAGGAGAGTTCGATAGCCCGAGGTCCAATGCCTAACTCCGCGCCGTCCCGCGACGGGCCGCGCGTGAACGAGGATATCCGCGTGCCGCAGGTGCGCCTCATCGACCAGGACGGCGAGATGCAGGGGGTCATGACGGCCCGCGACGCGCTGTTGCGCGCGTATTCGGTGGGTCTCGACCTGCTGGAGATCAGCCCGAACGCCGACCCGCCGGTTTGCAAGATCCTCGACTACGGCAAGTTCAAGTACGAGTCGCAGAAGAAGAAGAACGAGGCGAAGAAGCGCCAGCGGGTGATCGAGATCAAGGAGATCAAGGTCCGTCCGAACATCGACGACCATGATTACCAGGTCAAGATGCGGGCGATGAAGACGTTCATCGAGGAAGGCGACAAGGTGAAGGTGACCCTGCGGTTCCGTGGGCGCGAGATGGCGCACCAGGATATCGGCATCCGGGTGCTGGAGCGGATCCGTGCCGAGCTGGAGCTGACCACGAAGGTGGAGCAGATGCCGCGGATGGAGAACCGGCAGATGATCATGGTGCTGGCGCCGAAGT
>CAXTPG010000092.1:0-17478 GCA_964246015.1 uncultured Acetobacteraceae bacterium | reverse complement strand
TGTCCTCCTCGTCGCCGATCGGCGTCTCCAGGCTGATCGGCTCCTTGGCGATCTTGAGCACCTTCCGCACCTTTTCGAGCGGCATGCCCAGCTTCTCGGCCAGCTCCTCGGGCGCCGGCTCCCGCCCGATCTCGTGCAGCATCTGCCGGCTGGTGCGGACCAGCTTGTTGATGGTTTCGATCATGTGCACCGGGATGCGGATCGTCCGCGCCTGGTCGGCGATGCTCCGCGTGATCGCCTGGCGGATCCACCAGGTGGCATAGGTGCTGAACTTGTAGCCGCGGCGATACTCGAACTTGTCGACGGCCTTCATCAGGCCGATGTTGCCCTCTTGAATAAGATCAAGGAACTGCAAGCCGCGGTTCGTGTACTTCTTCGCAATCGAGATCACCAGGCGCAGGTTCGCCTCGATCATCTCCTTCTTCGCCCGCGCGCTGTCCCGCTCGCCCCGGCTGACCGTCTGGTACACCCGGCGGAACTCCGCGATCGGCAGCCCCCCCTCCTGCGCCAGCTCCGCGATCTTCCCCCGCACCTCGGCCACGTTGTCCGAATGCTTGGCCGCGAACGCCTTCCACGCCTTGCCCGGCAGCGTGCCGACCCGCTCCATCCAGTTCGGGTCCAGCTCGTGGCCGCGATACTCCCGCAGGAAATCCTCCCGGCTGACCTTCGCACTCTCCGCCATCCGCAGAAGCTGGCCTTCCAGCCCGTTCAGCCGCTGGCTGATCTGCTTGAGCTGGACGACAAGCTCCTCGATCCGGTTGTTGTGCAGCCGAACCTGCTCGACGCGGCCGACCAGCTCCTCCCGCTGCTTCTCGTACGTCTTCTCGGACCGCGCCGTCACCAGCTCGCCCGACGTCATCGTGTCCAGCCGCCGCGCCTGCACCTTGTGCAGCTTCTTATACAGCGCCTCGATCTCCTCGAAGGTCGCCAACACCTCCGGCTTCAACTTCTCCTCGAGCGCGGACAGCGACATGCCCGGTCCCTCGTTCTCGTCGCCGTCGTCGGAATCGTCCGGCGCCTCGAACGCCACCGGCGCCTCGGCTGGCTCGGCGCCGGGCTCCGCCGCCTCGGCCGTCACCTCCGCCTCCTTCGGGCCGCCCTGTGTCGCCTCCAGGTCGACGATGTCGCGCAGCAGCATCCGGCCGGCCTTCAGCGCGTCGTGCCACTGGATGATCGCGCGGAACGTCAGCGGGCTCTCGCACAGCCCCCCGATCATCATGTCCCGCCCGGCCTCGATCCGCTTGGCGATCGCGATCTCGCCTTCCCGCGACAGCAGCTCCACGCTGCCCATCTCGCGCAGGTACATCCGGACCGGGTCGTCGGTGCGGCCCAGGCTCGCCTCGTCGACGTTGCCGGTGCCCTCTTTCTCCTCCGCCTCCTCCTCGCCCTCGGCCTTCTCGGCCTTCACGGGCGCGGCCTCGCCGTCCTCCTGATCCTCGGATTCCACGACCTGGATGCCCATTTCGCTGAGCATCGCCATCACGTCCTCGATCTGCTCCGAGCTGTTCTGCTCGGACGGCAGCACGGCGTTCAGCTCGTCGAACGTGATGTAGCCCCGCTCCTTCCCCTTCGCAATCAGCCGTTTCACGGCGACCGCGTTGGTGTCCAGCAGGGTGGTGTCGCCGTCCGCGTCGGGGGTGGCGGCCTCGGTGGAGACGGCTTGCTTCGTCGCCATGTGGTCAGGAACTCCGCTTCTTTGGCCCGGCGGCATGCCGCCGGGCGTCGTTCACGTCTCGTCGTCTATCGCGACCAGATCGAGCCTCGCATTCGCCAGGCCGATCAGCCGCCGCTGCGCCGCCTCGGTCTGCTCGCGCTCATAGGCCCGGGCGGCTTCGGCGACTTCGTCGTCCAGGCGGGACAGGCCACGCATCAACCCGAACAGGTGCCACCATTCCCCCTCCGCCTCCGCCGGCATCGCCGCCGCCCGGGCGCTGGGCGGCAACGGCATCGCGGTCGACAGGACCGCCGCGGCCTCGTCCGCCAAACCAGATGCTGTCAGGTGGGCAACCAACGTCTCGGAGTCAAGCGCGGCGTGGTCTTCCGCATGCAGGACAGCATCCCGGATTCGCGCAAGCGCCGGAGGCAGGTCCAGGCTCGCATACGCGTCCTCGGTGTCCCGCAGCAGCCCGGGATGGCGCAGCAGGATGGCGGTCAGGCAACGCGCACGCTCCCACTGCACGGCATCCATCGCCGGGGCGACGCGCGCCGTTCGCCGGGGCACGGGCTTCGCCTCGCGCGCCCCACCGCGCGACCACGGCCGGCGCTGCGCATAGAACCGGTCGCGCAGCGCCGTCCGGTACTCCGCCGCCAGCCCATTGTCCGCGATCCGCCCCGCCGCCGCATCCAGCCGCGCCCGCAACGCCGCCCGTGCCTCTGGCCCCTCGCCCCCGCCTTCGCGCAGCACGTCGAACAGCGTCTCCACCAGCGGCCGCGCCGCCGCCAGCACCCCCTCGAACGCCGCCGCCCCGCCGCCCCGCACCAGGCTGTCCGGGTCCTGCCCCGCCGGCAGCGTCGCAAACCGCAGCGACCGCTCGGCGCTCACCAGCGGCAGGCACAGTTCCGCCGCCCGCGCCCCCGCCCGCGCCCCCGCCGCGTCCCCGTCGAAACACAGGATCGGCACCGGGCTCAGCCGCCACAGCGCCTCCAACTGCTCCACCGTCAACGCCGTCCCCAACGGCGCGACGGCCCCCCCGAACCCCGCCTGGTGCAGCGCGATCACATCCATGTAGCCCTCGACGACCACCAGCGGACCCTTCCGCACCCCCTCCCGCGCCAGGTCGAGCGCATAGAGCGTGTGCTTCTTCTGGAACAGCCGTGTCTCCGGCCCGTTGATATACTTGGGTTTCGCATCCCCCAGCGTCCGTCCGCCAAAGCTGATCGTCCGCCCGCGCCGGTCGCGGATCGGGAAGGTGACCCGCCCCCAATACAGCTCCCGCGCCGGGCCATGCTCGTCGGCCGGGCGCAACAGCCCGCACTCCTCCAGCCGAGCCGGCTCGATCGTCAGGGCCTTGACGAGACTCCCGCGCCCATCCCCGCTCCAGCCCAGCCCGAACCGCGCGATCGTCGCGTCCGACAGCCCGCGCCCCCGCAGATACGCAAGCCCGGCCGCCCCCGCCGGCGTATGCAGCAACCGGACGAACTCCGCCTGCGCCGCATCCATGACGCCGAACAGGTCCAGCCGCTCCTGCTCCACCTCCATCGCCCGCGGCGAGGCTTTCGGCACCTCCAGCCCGGCCTCCGCCGCGAGGCTCTCGACCGCATCGATGAACGTGCCGCCCTCCGTCTGCATCACGAAGCTGATCGCGTCGCCATGCGCGCCGCAGCCGAAGCAGTGGAACCCGTCCTCATACACGTAGAAGCTCGGCGACTTCTCGCTGTGGAAGGGGCAGCACCCTTTCCAGTTGCGCCCAGATTTCGACAGCTTGACCCGGCGCGCGACCAGCCCGTGCATCGGCGTCCGCGCCCGCAACTCGTCCAGGAAGGCGGGCGGAAGCGCCATCAGCCGCGCCGATCAGCCACCCAGCCGCGCCTTCACCAACGGCCCGGCCCGGCCCATGTCCAGCGCCGCCCCGTGCGCCGCCTTCAACGCGGCCATCACCTTGCCCATCTCCTTGACGCTCCCCGCCCCCGTCCGCGCGACCGCGTCGGCCACGGCCTGCTCCAGCGCCGCATCGTCCATCGCCTGGGGCAGGAAGCCCTCGATCACGGCGATCTCCGCCATCTCCTTCGCCGCAAGCTCCGGCCGGTTGCCCTGCTCGTACAGCACGACCGATTCACGCCGGGATTTCACCATGCCGCGCAGCATCGCGACGATCTCGTCGTCCGGCACGGCCGTGACCCCCTTCGGCCGGGCCGCGATATCGCTGTCCTTCAGCTTTGCCATGATCATCCGCACCGTCGACGTGCGCGCCGCATCGCCGGCCTTCATCGCCGCCTTCATCGCCGCCGTGAACTCGTCCCGCAACGCCATCTCACACCTCTGGTAATTCTTTTCCCAACCCACGTTCGCAAACTTGAACCGGGAACTCGGTTCCCGTATCTAGCAGGAATGACGAGCATCGACACCATCATCGACCGGCTCGGCGGCGCCGAAGCCACCGCGAAGCTGACCGGAGTGGGCCTCGAAGCCATCCGCAAGTGGCGCCAGGCCCGCGCTATCCCCCCCAAGCACTGGTCCGCCATCATGGCCGCGACCGGCCTCCCGGTCGAGGCTTTGTCGGGCGACCCGCCCGCCGCGGACACGGGCGTTCCCCCCGGCGCCACCGCACTCCTCATGCTCGCGGACGGCACCACCCTCTGGGGCCGCGGCTTCGGCGCCCACACCCATGCGCCGCGCGCCGGCGAGGTCTGCTTCAACACCGGCATCACCGGCTACCAGGAGACGATCACCGACCCCTCCTACGCCGGGCAGCACATCGTCTTCACCTTTCCGCATATCGGCAACGTGGGCGTGAACCCGCAGGATCTGGAGGCCACCAACATCGCGGCCCTGGGCGTCATCGTGAAGCAGGACGTCACCGAACCCAGCAACTGGCGCGCCGTCCAGACACTCGACTCCTGGATGCGCGCCAAAAACCTCCCCGGCATCGGCGGCCTCGACACCCGCGCCCTCACGCTGCGCATCCGCGACGCCGGCGCCCCCACCGGCGTGCTCAGCTACCCCGTCGATGGCCGCTTCGACCTTCCCGCCCTCCTCGCCCAGGCCAAATCCTGGCCCGGCCTCGAAGGCATGGACCTCGCCAAGCAAGTCAGCTGCACCCAGACCTACACCTGGACCGAAGGCACCTGGGCCTGGCCCGGCACCCACGCAGCCCCCCCGCCCAAGCACCACGTCGTCGCCGTCGACTACGGCGCCAAGCGCAACATCCTCCGCTGCCTCGCCCAGGCCGGCTGCCGCGTCACCGTCGTCCCCGCGACCGCGACGGCCGACGACATCCTGCGTCACGAGCCCGACGGCGTCTTCCTCAGCAACGGCCCCGGCGACCCGGCCGCGACCGGCACCTACGCCGTCCCCGCCATCCAGGGCGTGCTGGACAAGCAGATCCCCGTCTTCGGCATCTGCCTCGGCCACCAGCTCCTCGCCCTCGCTTTGGGCGCCCGCACCTACAAGCTCGACCGCGGCCACCGCGGCGCCAACCAGCCCGTGAAGGACCTGGCCACCGGCCGCGTCGAGATCACGAGCCAGAACCACGGGTTCGCCGTCGCCGACGACAGCCTCCCCCCCGGCGTCCGCATCACCCACACGAGCCTCTTCGATGGCAGCAACGAAGGCATCGCCTGCGACGACCGCCGCGCCTTCAGCGTCCAATACCACCCGGAAGCCAGCCCCGGCCCGAGCGACAGCCAGCATCTGTTCCGGCGCTTCGTCGCGATGATGGTCGCCGCGCAATCCAAGTGATATCACTGCTATCAGTTGTGGAGGACGACATGGGAGCCATCACCGTCAGGAACATCTCGCCCGCTACCCACCAGGCGCTGAAGCTGCGCGCGGCCAGCAACGGGCGGAGCACCGAAGCCGAAATCCGCGCAATCCTCGATGAGGCCATTCGGCGCCCTCCGGGCCGCGACCTCGGTGCCGTCCTGGCGGAGTACGGCCGTCGGGTTGGCGGGGTCGAGTTCGAGGTCACGCGCGATCAGACCCCGGCCAAACCGGCCACGTTCGAGTGATCCTGACCGATACGAACGTCGTCTCGGATCCGCTGAAGCCGGTGCCATCGCCCGAGGTAAGGGCGTGGTTCAGCGTCCAGGACGAATACAGCCTCTATCTTGCGGCCGTGTCGCAGGCCGAGATTTTGTATGGGTTCGCCCTCCTTCCCACAGGCAGGCGGCGCAGCCTTATGGAGGCCGGGTTCGACGGGATGTTGGACGACGTGTTCGGGCAGAGAATCCTGTCCTTCGATCGGACCGCCGCCACGGCCTTCGCCACACTCGTTGCGAATGCACGCCGTGCCGGGCACGCCGTATCCGTCCCCGATGGCCAGATCGCGGCCATCGCGTTCGTGCACGGCTTCACCGTCGCCACCCGCGATACCGGCCCCTTCATCGCCATGGGGGTGCCCGTCATCGATCCATGGCTCCATCCCGCCTGATCCAGCGAGCACCCCATGCCAAAGCGCACCGACATCCACTCCATCCTCATCATCGGCGCCGGCCCGATCGTCATCGGCCAGGCCTGCGAGTTCGACTATTCCGGCGCCCAGGCCTGCAAGGCCCTGAAGGCCGAGGGCTACCGCGTCATCCTGGTGAACTCCAACCCCGCCACCATCATGACCGACCCCGGCCTCGCCGACGCCACCTACATCGAACCCATCACGCCCGAGGTCGTCGAGAAGATCATCCTCCGCGAAAAGCCCGACGCCCTCCTCCCCACCATGGGCGGCCAGACCGCCCTCAACGTCGCCATGAAGCTCGACGCATCCGGCGCCCTCGCCCGCCTCGGCGTCGAGCTGATCGGCGCCAAGGCCGACGTCATCGACCGCGCCGAGGACCGCCTCAAGTTCCGCGACGCCATGGCCGAGATCGGCATCGAAAGCGCCAAGTCCGGCATCGCCCACACCATGGAGGAAGCCCGCGCCGTCCTCGCCCAGGTCGGCCTGCCCACCGTCATCCGCCCCAGCTTCACCATGGGCGGCACCGGCGGCGGCATCGCCTACAACAAGCAGGAGTTCGAACAGATCGTGGCCAGCGGCCTCGACGCCAGCCCCACGACGGAGGTCCTCATCGAGGAAAGCCTCCTCGGCTGGAAGGAATACGAGATGGAGGTCGTCCGCGACCGCAACGACAACTGCATCATCGTCTGCTCCATCGAGAACGTCGACCCCATGGGCGTCCACACCGGCGACAGCGTCACCGTCGCCCCCGCCCTCACGCTGACCGACAAGGAATACCAGGTCATGCGGGACGCAAGCCTCGCCTGCCTCCGCAAGATCGGCGTCGAGACCGGCGGCTCCAACGTCCAGTTCGCCGTCAACCCGGCCGATGGCCGCCTCCTCGTCATCGAGATGAACCCCCGCGTCAGCCGCAGCAGCGCGCTGGCCAGCAAGGCCACCGGCTTCCCCATCGCGAAGATCGCCGCCAAGCTCGCCGTCGGCTACACCCTCGATGAGCTGGCCAACGACATCACGTCCGTCGTCATCGACGGCCAACAAACATTTTCGACGCCCGCCAGCTTCGAACCCACCATCGACTACGTCGTCGTGAAGATACCCCGCTTCACCTTCGAGAAGTTTCCCGGCACCCCCGCCCTCCTCAGCACCAGCATGAAATCGGTCGGCGAGGCCATGTCCATCGGCCGCAGCTTCGCTGAAGCCCTGCAGAAGGGCCTCCGCAGCATGGAAACCGGTCTCCACGGCCTCGACCCCATCGATCCCCCCGGTGACGGCGGCCACGACGCGTTCCGCGCCGCCCTCTCCCGCCCCAGCCCCGACCGGCTCCTGATCGCCGCCCAGGCCCTCCGCGCTGGCCTCCCCGTCGAGGACATCCACGACGCCTGCAAGTTCGACCCCTGGTTCCTCCGCGAGCTGGAACGCATCGTCGACGCCGAACGCGCCGTCGCCGCCAGCGGCCTTCCCGCCGACGCCACCGCGCTCCGCCGCCTGAAGGCGATGGGCTTCAGCGACCACCGCCTGGCCGCCCTCACCGGCCGCAAGGAAACCGACGTCGCCGCGGCCCGGGAAAAACTCGGCGTCCACCCCGTCTACAAGCGCATCGACACCTGCGCCGGGGAATTCGCCTCCGCCACCCCCTACATGTACTCGACCTACGAGGGCGGCTTCGGCACCCCCGAATGCGAAAGCGCCCCCACCGACCGCCAGAAGATCGTCATCCTCGGCGGCGGCCCCAACCGCATCGGCCAGGGCATCGAGTTCGATTATTGCTGTGTCCACGCCGCGTACGCCCTGCGGGACGCCAGTCTTGGGGACACCTTCGAGACCATCATGGTCAACTGCAACCCCGAAACCGTCAGCACCGACTACGACACGTCCGACCGCCTCTACTTCGAGCCGCTGACCGCCGAGGACGTCATCGCCCTCATCCGCAAGGAGCAGACCAACGGCACCGTCCTCGGCTGCATCGTCCAGTATGGCGGCCAGACCCCCCTCAAGCTCAGCCAGGCCCTCGCCGCCGCCGGCATCCCCATCCTCGGCACCTCCGCCGACGCCATCGACGCCGCCGAGGACCGCGAGCGCTTCCAGGCGCTGCTGCAGAAGCTCGGCCTGCGCCAGCCCGACAACGGCACCGCCCGCTCCACCGTGGAGGCGGAGGCCGTCGCCGACCGCGTCGGCTTCCCCGTCGTGATGCGGCCGAGCTACGTGCTGGGCGGCCGGGCCATGGAGATCGTGCACGACCGCCCGGGCCTGCTCCGCTACATGAAGACCCACGCCGAGGCCGTCGCCGCCGGCCCCATCCTCATCGACCGCTACCTCAACGACGCCATCGAGGTCGACGTCGACTGCATCTGCGACGGCCACGCGGTCTATGTCGCCGGCGTCATGGAGCACATCGAGGAAGCCGGCATCCACTCCGGCGACAGCGCCTGCTCCCTCCCCCCCTACTCCCTCAGCCCCGCCACCGTCACCGAACTCAAGGCCCAGACCGAGGAGATGGCCCGCGCCCTCGGCGTCGTGGGCCTCATGAACGTCCAATACGCCATCAAGGACGAGCAGATCTTTGTTCTCGAGGTAAACCCGCGCGCCAGCCGCACCGTTCCCTTCGTCGCCAAGGCCACCGGCGTCCCCGTCGCCAAGATCGGCGCCCGCGTCATGGCCGGGGCGAAGCTGTCGGAGTTCCGCCTCGACGACGACGCCATCGCCCCCCACGTCGCCGTGAAGGAGGCCGTCTTCCCCTTCGCCCGCTTCGTCGGCGTCGACACCATCCTGGGCCCCGAGATGAAGTCCACCGGCGAGGTCATGGGCCTGGACGCGAGCTTCGAACGCGCCTTCGCGAAGTCCCAGCTCGGCGCCGGCGTGAAGCTGCCGGACGCCGGCACCGTCTTCCTGTCCGTCCGCGACGGCGACAAGGGCGGCCTGGTGCCCATGGCCCGGCGCCTCGTCGACATGGGCTTCGCCATCATGGCCACCCGCGGCACCGCCGGCCGCATCCGCGACGCCGGCCTCCCCGTCCGCGTCGTCAACAAGGTGCTGGAAGGCCGCCCCCACTGCGTCGACGCCATCCAGTCGGGCGAGGTCCAGCTCGTCATCAACACCGCGGGCTCGCCACAATCCGTCACCGACAGCTTCGACATCCGCCGCAGCGCCCTCACCCACGCCGTCCCGCACTACACCACCATCGCGGGCGCCAAGGCCGCCGTGCACGCCATCGCGGCACTCAAGGCCGGGACGCTTGAAGTCGCGCCGCTCCAGTCCTATTTTCGCGGATCGTTCTGACGGCTCGCGGCGCCCGGGGTCACACCCGTGCGCCGCGAACCTGTCTCTGATTGCATCCTAGGGGCCTCCGCCTTGCAGAAGTTTCCCATGACCGCACCAGGCCTCCAGCGCCTGGAAGAAGAGCTGCGCCACCTGAAGTCGGTCGAGCGTCCGGCCATCATCCGCGCCATCGCGGAAGCCCGCAGCCACGGCGACCTCAGCGAGAACGCCGAATACCACGCCGCCCGCGAACGCCAGTCCTTCGTCGAGGGCCGCGTGATCGAGCTGGAGGAGATCGTCTCCGCCGCCGAGGTCATCGACCCGGCCTCCCTCACCGGCGACCACGTCAAGTTCGGCGCCCACGTCCGGGTCCTCGACGAGGAATCCGAGAAAGAGGCGACATACCAGATCGTCGGCGTCCACGAAGCCGACATCAAGCACGCCCGCCTCAGCATCTCCTCCCCCCTGTCGAAGGCCCTGATCGGCAAGAAGGTCGGCGACACCATCTCCGTCCCCGCTCCCGGCGGCGACCGCACCTACGAGATCATGGAGATCCGGTTCGGGTAGTTACGATGTACGTCATCCCCGGGCTTGACCCGGGGACCTCGTGCCACTGGGCCGACCCACGCCCCGTCCGGACCGCACCCCCCCCATGCTGACCCTCCACGACGTCGAAGCCGCCGCCCACCGCATCAAGGGCCGCGTCCTTCGCACCCCAGCCCTCCCCAGCGACGCCGTCAGCCGCGCCACCGGCGCCCACGTCACCCTGAAGCTCGAGAACCTCCAGGCGATCGGCTCGTTCAAGGAACGTGGCGCCGCCAACCGCCTCGCCCTCCTCTCCGAACCCGAGCGGCGGTCAGGCGTCGTCGCCATGTCCGCCGGCAACCACGCCCAGGCCGTCGCCCGCCATGCGAGCCTCCTCGGCATCGCCGCCACGATCGTCATGCCCCGCTTCACCCCTTCCACCAAGGTCACCCGCACCCGCGGCTGGGGCGCCGCCGTCGTCCTGCACGGCGAAACCCTGGCCGAAGCCGCCGCCCACGCCCACGCTCTCGCCGCCGAACAGGGCCTCGTCTTCGTCCACCCCTACGACGACCTCGGCGTCATGGCCGGCCAAGGCACGATGGCGCTCGAGATGCTGGACGACGCCCCCGACCTCGATGTCCTCCTCATCCCCGTCGGCGGCGGCGGCATGCTCGCCGGCTGCGCCGCCGCCGCCGCCGCCCGCAAACCCGGCATCGAGATCGTGGGCGTCGAGGTCGCCGCCTACGCCTCCCTCCACCAGACCCTCGCCGGCCTCCCGGTCGAGACCGGCGGCCCCACCATCGCCGAGGGCATCGCCGTCCACCACATCGGCGCCCTCTGCCTCCCCGTCATCCGCGAACACGTCCGCGAAGTCCTCGTCGTCCCCGAACGCGTGGTCGAGGACGCGATCGCCCTCCTGGCCGAGGGCGCAAAACAGGTCGCCGAGGGCGCCGGCGCCATGGGCGTCGCCGCCCTGCTGGCCCACCCCGACCGTTTCCGCGGCAAGCGGGTCGGCACCCCCGTCTGCGGCGGCAACATCGACGGCCGCATCCTCGCCAACGTTCTTCTGCGCGGCCTGCTGCGCGACGGCCGCCTGCTCCGCCTGGTCATGGACATCCCCGACCGCCCCGGCGTCCTCGCCGACATCGCCGGGCGGATCGGCACCTCCGGCGGCAACATCATCGAGGTCATCCACCAGCGCCTGTTCGACGCGCCCAGCGTCCAGGCCGCCGAACTGGAACTCATGATCGAGGCCCGGGACCCCGCCCACGCCGATGAGATCGCCGCCGCCCTGGAAGAAAGCTACGTCGTCCGCCGGGTTTAGCTTGCACAGACGGCACGCACTTTGCTTCGCTGCATGAATGAAGCGCCGCACCCTGATCGCGTCCGCCGCCTCCCTCGCTATCCCCGCCAAGGCCGCGGAGGGCGTGCCCATCGACCTGCTGCTGGTCCTCGCCGTCGACATCTCCCGCTCCGTCAGCCAAAGCGACGCGCAACTCCAGCGTGAGGGCTACCGCAACGCGATCCGCGACCCCGAGGTGCTGGCCGCCATCCGCGGCGGCCCCATCGGCGCCATCGCCGTCGCCTACGTCGAATGGGCCGCCTACGACCGCCAGCAGCTCCTGCTGCCATGGACCCGCATCGGCTCCGCCACCGACGCCGCAGGCTGGGCCGCCGCCCTCGAAGCGAAACCCTGGAACAGCCTGTCCTGGACCAGCCTGTCGGGCGCCTTGCGCTTCAGCGGCGAAGTCCTGGCCCAATCTCCCTTCGAGGGCACCCGCCGCGTCATCGACGTCTCAGGCGACGGCGTGAACAACAACGGCCCCCCCGCCGAAAGCTTCCGCGATGCGCTGGTGGCGCAGGGCGTGGTCATCAACGGCCTGCCCATCATCAATGACCGACCCCGCTACGGCATGGCCTCCGGGCAGGATCTGGTCCCCTACTACCGTGAGGCCGTCGCGGGCGGCCCCGGCCACTTCGTCATCGTCGCCGAGAACTTCGACACCTTCGGCCAGGCGGTCAAACGAAAGCTCATCCAGGAAATCGCCTGAACCGACTCTCCAAAGTACGTCATCCCCGGCTACGCGCGAACGCCCCTACGCCCGAACCAAAGTCCCCACCCCGCCCTCCCGGAACAACTCCAGCAGGCACGCATGCGGCATCCGCCCGTCCAGGATCACCGCCCCCTTGACCCCCGCCCGCACAGCCTCCACGCAATTCTCCACCTTCGGGATCATCCCGCCCGTGATCATCCCGCTCGCCACGCCCGCTTCGACGTCCGCGACGGTCATCTCGGGGATCAACTGCCGGTTCGCGTCCAGCACCCCCGCCACATCCGTCAGCATCAGCAACCGCCGCGCCCCCAACGCCCCCGCGACGGCCCCCGCCACCGTGTCCGCGTTGATGTTGTAGGTCTGCCCATCCTCCCCCACGCCCACCGGCGCGATCACCGGGATCAACCCGGCCCCGGTCAACGCATGGATCACCCGAACATCGACGTGCTCCGGCTCCCCCACGAACCCCAGATCCAGCGCCCGCTCGATATGGCTGTCCGGGTCCCGCACCGTCCGCTGCAGCTTCCGCGCCCGGATCAGCCCGCCATCCTTGCCGCAAATCCCGACCGCCAACGCCCCCGCCTGGTTGATCAGCCCGGCCACATGCTTGTTCACCGTCCCGGCCAGCACCATCTCGACGACCTCGACCATCGCAGCATCCGTCACCCGCAGCCCGTCGACGAAGCTGGACTGGATCGCCAGCCGCTTCAGCATCGCGTTGATCTGCGGCCCGCCGCCATGCACGACGACCGGATTGACGCCCACCTGCTTCAACAGCGCGATGTCCCGGCCGAACTTCTTCGCCAGCTCCTCGTCGCCCATCGCGTGGCCGCCATACTTCACGACGACCGTCACCCCGGCATAGCGCCGCAGGAACGGCAGCGCCTGAACCAGGATGTCGGCCTGCTCCCCTGCTGCGGAAAGCTGCTCGGGCGTCAGGGCCATGCGTTCGCCTATCGGGAGTGGAGCGGCTGACTAGCGGCGCGCGCGCCGTCCGGTCAAGCCGCCTACCCCGCCGCCAACCCTGCCAACGACGCCCGCAACGCCTCCATCCCCGCCCCCGTCTCGCTGCTGGTGCTGAACAGCATCGGAAACGCCGCCGGATGCTTGGCGATCAGCGCCGAGACCTCGTCCTGCTTCCGCCCCAGCGCCCCCGGCTTCACCCCGTCGCACTTGGTCAACACCATCTGATACGTCACCGCCGCCCGGTCCAGCAGATCCATCACCGCCGTGTCCGAAGCCTTGATCTCGATCCGGGCATCCAGCAGCAGCACCACACGCTGCAGAGTCGGCCGCCCCCGCAGATAGGCGAACATCAGATCCTGCCAGTCCGCCTTCACCTCCTTCGCCGCCTGCGCATACCCGTAGCCCGGCATGTCGACGATCACGAGCCGCCCCCCCAGCTCGAAGAAGTTCAACTGCCGCGTCCGCCCCGGCGTGTTGGACGCCCGGGCCAGCGCCTTGTGCCCTGTCAACGCATTGATGATGCTGCTCTTGCCCACGTTGGACCGCCCGGCGAAAGCGATCTCCGGCAACCCCGGCGGCGGCAGCTGGTCCAGCCGCTGCGCCGCAAAGAAGAACCGGCACTCGGCCGCGAACAGAAGCCGCCCGGCTTCGACCCGGGCCGCCTCCTCCGCCGCCGCCTGCTTCAGGGGGTCGCGGTCACCGTCTTCGGAGGCGTGGCCCGGCGCATGATCGTCCATTGTTGTGCAATCGTCAGAAGGTTGTTCCAGCTCCAGTAGATCACCAGCCCGGCCGGAAAACTCGCGAGCATGAAGGTGAAGATGATCGGCATGAACTGGAAGATGCGCGCCTGCACCGGGTCCGGCGGCGGCGGGTTCAGCTTCTGCTGGAAATACATCGTCAGGCCCATGATCAACGGCCAGACGCCCAGATGCAGCAGGTGCGAGAATTGCGCCGGGTCGAACGGGATCAGCCCGAACAGGTTGAACACGTTCGTCGGATCGACCGCCGAAAGGTCCTTGATCCACCCGAAGAACGGCGCATGCCGCATCTCGATCGTCACGAAGATGACCTTATAGAGCGAGAAGAACACGGGAATCTGCACCACCATCGGCAGGCACCCGCTGGCCGGATTGACGCCGGAGGTCTTGTACACGCCCATGATCTCCGACTGCATCTTCTGCGGCTCGTCCTTCAGACGCTCCCGGATCTCCGTGATCTTCGGCCCCAGCAGCTTCATCTTGTTCATCGAGCGATACGACTTGTTCGCCAGCGGGAAGAACAGCAGCTTCACGAACACCGTGAAGATCAGGATCGCGACGCCGAAATTGCCCGTCAGCTTGTACAGCCAGTCCAGCGCGTAGAAGATCCACTTCGTGAACGGATAAAACCACCCGAAATCGACCGCCTTGTCGAAGTTCGGCAGCTTGAACTGCGTCTCGTAGCGATCGAGGATCCCCACTTCCTTCGCGCCCGCGAACAGCCGCATCACCGCCTGGCTGCTCCCGCCCGGCTCCGCCACCTGCGACTCGGCGTTCACGAAATCGACCTGATACCGGTCGGACCCGTTCTCCGTGAAATACCGGAACGCCGCCCGCACCGGCACCGTCTGGTCCGGGATCAGCGCCGTCAGCCAATACTTGTCCGTGAACCCCGCCCACCCGCCCGTGGACGGCATGTTCAACGACGCTCCACCCGGCTGCTTCGGCCCGTCCGACTTCGCCTTCTCGTACGTCTGCTCCTGCAGACGCTCACCCAATATGCCCAGCATCCCTTCATGCAGGATGAAATACCCGGCCACCTGCGGCGTGTAGTCCCGCCGGATACGCGACCACGGGTACGTCTTCACCGCCGACGTTCCGCGGTTCCGCACCCGCTGCTCGGCCGTGAACATGTAGTCGACGTCGACCGCCAACTGGATCTCGAACACCTGGCCCGCGCCGTTGTCCCACGACAGCGTCACGGGGCTGGCGCTCGTCAGCTCCTGCGCCGACGCCGTCCACACCGTGTCCGGTCCCGGCACCTTCACGTCGCCATCCGCCGTCCAGCCGAACTGCACGTAGTACGGCTGCGGATCGACCCGCGGCTCCAGCAGCCGCACCAGCTTGCTGTCCGGCGCCACCTCCTCGCGGTAGTCGCGCAGCACCAGGTCGTCCAGCCGCGCCCCGGCCAGGTTGATCGTGCCCTGGACCCGCGGGGCCGCGATCCGCAGCCGCGGCACGTCCCGCTGCAACGCGGGCGGCGTGATGGCCGCCGTCGGCTGCGTCCCGGGCGCGGCCGGGTCGCCGGTGGCGCGCGGCGACGCCGCACTCGGGGTCGATTGCGTGGCCTGCTCGGCCGGCTTCTGCGGCTTGGGCAGCAGGAACTGGAAACCCAGCAGGATCGCCACCGAGATGGCGATCGCGAGCATGAGGCGCTTCTGGTCCATCAGGAAATCATCGCCTTCGGAAGGCAGCGGCACGGGCCGCCGCGAGACACGGGGCCGGGCACCGGGTCGAACCCGCCCCCGCCCCAGGGATTGCACCGCAGCACGCGCCGGGCCGCCAACGCCGAACCACGCGCCGCGCCATGCGTCCGCAACGCCTCGACCGCATAGTGGCTGCAGCTCGGCTCGAACCGGCAATGCGCCCCGATGAACGGCCGCAGCGTCCACTGATACGCGCGCACCAGCACCACCAACGCCCCGGCGATCATAGCGCGCCCGCCTTCGCCAGCGCCCGGCGCAGGTCGTCCACCAGCAGCGCAAACCGCCGCCCCCGCGTGGCATCCCGCCCGATCAGCACCAGGTCGACGCCATGCACCGGCGTCGCCGCCAGCACCTCCCGCGCCGCCGCACGCAGCCGCCGCTTCGTCCGGTTCCGCACGACCGCGTTGCCCACCTTCTTCGTCACCGTGAACCCCAGCCGCGCCGGATCGGAGTCGTCCCGCCGCAGCGCCTGCAGCACCAGCCCATGCACCGGCGCGCGCCGGCCCTTGGCCGCCACGTGCAGGAACTCGGCCCGGCGCTTCAGCCGGGTTGCGGGGGGGGAATGGGGCATCGGAGGCGCCATGCAGGCCGGCGCCATCGGCGGTTCAGGCCGACAGGCGCTTGCGGCCCTTGGCACGACGGTTGGCGAGCACCTTCCGCCCGCCGACGGTGGCCATGCGGGCGCGGAAGCCATGGCGGCGCTTGCGGACCAGCTTCGAGGGTTGATAGGTGCGCTTCACGTCGTCTCTCCGGGTTCGGGGCAGCCCGCGGCATGGTGCAGCGGGCCACGGCCGGGCGAATCAACGCCCGGGGCAGGCGCGGCTTATAGTCGCGCGCAGCCCCCGCCGTCAATCGAGCTTCCGCGACGCAACAGTCGCCCCTACCGCCGCAACCGGAGCGATGACCCCCGCGCAATCCAGCCCGCCTCGATCGCATCCAGGTCCGTCACCCCCGAAGGCGCCGCCCGCCGCGGCCGCGTCGCCACCGCCGGCCGCCCCGTCTCGTTCCATATCCCCAGCAGCCGCCGCAACTCCGCCAGCGGATCGGCATGGTCGTCGACCCGGAGATCCAGGTCCGGGAAATCTTCCGTCGTCGTCATCACCATCGCCGCCGACTGCTTCCCACGGCGGTCGCCCCCGGCCGCCTCCCCGGCCAGCATCGCCGCCATGAACCGCTCCGGCAGCGCCCCCGCCCCGCCCGCCATCACGGCCAGCGTGTCCGCCACCACCGCCGCACCCGCCAGCATGTTGCCCGCCACGCTCACGAACGGGGCCTTCGCATCCCCGCACCACTCGACGCAGTTGCCGCCCGTCCACGCCGCCGCCCGCCCGTGCCGGTCCACCGCATGGATCTGCCGCAGCCCCCGCCCCTCGTCCCCCGCCAGCGCGCCCTCGATCGCCGCCGCCGGGCCCAACCCCCGCGCCAGCCCGTCCAGCAGCGCCGGCCCCAGATACCGGTTCGTCATCGACTGCGTCGACACCGCCCCCACGCCCGCCCGCACGAACGGACAGCTCGCCCCCACCGCGAACGCGCACGTCGCCACCGCGACACCGAACGCGCCCGTCTCCGGATCATGCGCCACGATCGACCACGTCATCCCAGCCCCCTTTTCCCGCAATGCAGCATCGCAGCGTCTCGACATCAGGGCAAAGCCCCGCCATGACGGCGCGGCAACAGAGGATGGGCGCATGGATCGGATCGACGTCGCCGGGCTGAAGGTGGCCCGCGTGCTGCACGGCTTCATCGACGAGGCGCTCGATGGCACCGGCGTCGCCCCCGCCGCCTTCTGGTCCGGCCTCGCCGCCCTCGTCGACGACCTGGCCCCGGGCAACGCAGCCCTGCTGGGCAAGCGCGACGAGTTCCAGCGCCAGATCGACGCCTGGCACGCCACCCACGGCATCAAGCCCATCGACATGGACGCCTACCAGGAGTTCCTGCGCGGCATCGGCTACCTGCTGCCCGAACCCGCCCCCTTCAGCGTCGAGACCGAGGGCGTCGATCCCGAGATCGCGACCATCGCCGGCCCCCAGCTCGTCGTCCCCGTGATGAACGCCCGCTACGCCCTCAACGCCGCCAACGCCCGCTGGGGCAGCCTCTACGACGC
>CAXTPG010000091.1:10667-18343 GCA_964246015.1 uncultured Acetobacteraceae bacterium | reverse complement strand
AAGGACATGGACAAGGCGCAGGCGCACCCGCTGGCGAACAAGGACGCGCTGGGCCGGCTGCGGGTCGCGGCGGCGACGGGCGTGGGCGACGACGGGTATGCGCGGGCCGAGGCGCTGGTGGCGGCGGAGGCGGACGTCGTCGTGATCGACACCGCGCACGGGCACAGCGAGGGCGTGCTGGCGGCGGTGACGCGGATCAAGCGGCTGTCGAACGCGGTGCAGATCGTGGCGGGGAACGTGGCGACGCCCGAGGGCGCACGTGCGCTGATCGACGCGGGCGCGGATGCGATCAAGATCGGGATCGGGCCGGGCAGCATCTGCACGACCCGGGTGGTGGCGGGCGTGGGCGTGCCGCAGTTCACGGCCGTGATGGAAACGGCGGCGGCGTGCCGCGCGGCGGGCGTGCCGGCGATCGCGGATGGCGGCATCCGCACGTCGGGCGACATGGTGAAGGCGATCGGGGCCGGGGCGGATTGCGTGATGGTGGGCAGCCTGCTGGCGGGGACGGACGAGGCGCCTGGCGAGGTGTTCCTGTATCAGGGGCGGTCGTACAAGAGCTATCGCGGCATGGGCAGCATCGGGGCGATGGCGCGCGGATCGGCGGACCGGTATTTCCAGCAGGAGATCAAGGACACGTTGAAGCTGGTGCCGGAGGGGATCGAGGGGCGCGTGGGCTACAAGGGCCCGGTTTCGGCGGTGGTGCACCAATTGGTGGGCGGGCTGCGGGCCGGGATGGGCTACACGGGCAGCGCCGACGTCGCGGACCTGCAGCGGAACACGCGGTTCCGGCGGATCACGGGGGCGGGCCTGCGGGAGAGCCACGTGCACGACGTGGCGATCACGCGGGAGGCGCCGAACTATCGGCAGGATCTGGGATGACCGCTTTGAAAGCCGTCGTCTTCGACGCGTACGGCACGCTGCTCGACGTGCACGGCGCCATGCAGCGCCACGCGGACCGGTTGCCGCCGGACTGGGAGCGGATCAGCGTCGAGTGGCGCACGAAGCAGCTGGAATACACCTGGATCCGCAGCCTGACCGGGCCCGCTCGCCATGCCGATTTCTGGCAGGTCACGCAGGACAGCCTGGCCTTCGTCGCGGCCCGGCATCGCATCACCGAGCCGTCGGTGCTCGACGCGCTGCTCGCGGCGTATCGGCAACTGCCGGCCTATGCGGACGCGGCGCCGATGCTGAAGGCGCTGCGGGCCGCGGGGATCAAGACGGCAATCCTGTCCAACGGCGAACCCGGCATGCTGAACGAGGCGGTCGAGGCGGCGGGCCTCGCGCCGCTGCTGGACGCGGTGCTGAGCGTCGAGGAGGTCGGCGTGTTCAAGCCGCATCCCCGGGTCTACGGGCTCGCGGCCTCGGCGCTGGGGTTCTCGTTGCCGCAGATGGGGTTCGTGTCGAGCAACGCGTGGGACGCGCAGGCGGCGGGGCATGCGGGGTTCCGGGTGTTCTGGTGCAACCGCGGCGGCAACCCGGTCGAGTACGGGCTGGGCGAGACGGCGACCATGATGGCGGGCCTCGCAGACCTGCCAGCGCTGGCCGCGTGACGCCCGCCGCGCGGATCGCGGCCAGTATCGAGCTGCTGACCGAAATCGCCGCCGCCCCGCGCCGCCCGGCGGATGCGGTCGCAAACGCGTTCTTCCGGGACCGTCGCTTCATCGGCTCGGGCGACCGGCGCGCGGTGTCGGACCGGGCATGGCGGGTGCTGCGGCACCAGCGGCGGCTGTCCTGGTGGCTCGGACGCTTCGACGCCGGGGCGAGTCCAAGGTTGCTCGTCGCGGCAAGCCTGGTGCTGGAGGGCTGGACGGCCGAGGGCGTCGCGCAGTCCTACTCGGGCGGCCAATACGGCCCGGCGCCGCTGCTGCAGCCCGAGGCCGCCGCCGTGCGCGCGCTGGAGGGGCACACGGAAACCCACCCGGAGATGCCCGATGCCGTGCGGATCGAGGCGCCGGACTGGATCCTGCCGGCACTGGAGGCGCGTTTCGGCGCGGAGCTGGTGGCAGAAATGGATGCGGCGCTCAACCCGGCGCCGCTCGACCTGCGCGTGAACCTGCTGAAGGGCACGCGGGAGGAGGCGCTGGCCGCGCTGGCCGCCGAGGGCGTGGAAGCGGCGCCCACGCCGTACAGCCCCTGGGGGCTGCGGATCGACGGGCGGCGGTCGGTCACGACGGGGGTGGCGTTCCAGTCGGGCCTGGTGGAGATCCAGGACGAGGGCAGCCAGCTGGTCGCGGCCCTGGTGGGCGCGGGACCCGAGATGCGGGTGGTGGACTGGTGCGCGGGCGCGGGTGGCAAGACGCTGGCGCTGGCGATGCTGATGCAGAATCGCGGGCACTTGGTGGCGTGCGACGTGTCGGCGCCGCGGCTGGAGGGGGCGGTGCGGCGGTTGCGCCGGGCCGGGGTGCAGAACAGCGAGCGGCACTTGATGGCGCCCGGGGACAAGTGGGCGAAGCGGCGTGCGGGCACGTTCGACCGTGTGCTGGTGGATGCGCCCTGCACGGGCACGGGCACGTGGCGCCGAAACCCGGACGCGCGGCTGCGGCTGCGGGCGCAGGATCTGGCCGAGCTGGTGCCGAAGCAGGCGATGATCCTCGAAGCGGCAGCGCGGCTGGTGAAGCCTGGGGGGCGGCTGGTGTATGCGACGTGTTCGCTGCTGGCCGACGAGAACGAGGCGCAGATCGACGCGTTCCTGGCGCGCACGCCGGGGTTCGCCGTGATGCCGCTGGCGGAGGCATGGGGGCTGGCGGGGGATGCGCCATGCGCCGGGCCGTATCTGTCGCTGACGCCGCGCCGGCACGGGACGGACGGGTTCTTCGGGGCAGTGCTGGTGCGGACGGCGTAGGGTATTCAAGGCACGGGGCGCGCCAGGTAGTCGGCCGGGCGCAGGATGCGGACACCGCGCCAGGGATGCAGGACGAGCAGGTCGTTGTCGCTGCTGACGATCGTATGGGCCGAGGCGACAAGAGGTATCCCTCCGGTGAAGGCCGTCCTGAGCCAGGGGCTCAGCCGCAGATGAGGTCGTTGTAAGGGATGAGCGAAGGCCAGGCTTGCTATTTACCCCAAAACATAGGAATATATACGGTAGATTGGGGAGATGCGCCGGATGCCTGCCAACAATCACTGGATGTATCAGGGGCGCCAGTATCATCAGTGGTTTGGGCATGGCACGGCGCCGAAGGAGGATCCGGACCCGATCCGTCCGGGCAGCCTGTTCGATCCGGCCAGCGTTGTCCAACGGCTGGACTACGCGACAGGCCATGTTGTTGGCGCGGCATCGAGGACCGAGCGGGCGCGGTGGGAGACGCGATTGAGCGGCTCGTCGCGCGAGAGCCTGAAGACCCTCGTCGCGGCTTGGTATGGCGCGCGGGGAAAAAGTCGGGACACGTTCCGCGGGCAGCTGCTCGACCCCTATACCAGCGATGAGACCGTGGATCAGCTTCGGAGTGCGGTCAAAGGCATCGTTGAAGCACGGAATCACGAGCAGCTTGGTGCAGCCGGAGAGGCTTTGGCCTCGGCAGCGTTCAAGATCGGCCTCGACGCATGGCCGCGATTTCTCGGCGACAGCCAGCGGCGGGCGATGGATGCTGTCTCAGCCGAGGTCATCCCAGGGGTCATCAAGGCGAGTGCGACCGGCACGGACACCGCCGTGGGCGTCGGGGCTTTGTTGTTGGGCCTGCTTTATCTGCTCACGAGGCCGCCGCCGGCATCCATGCCGCCCGCGGGCAAGCCCATGATGACGGAACAGTCCCCTCCTGCGAAGAAAGAGGAGGAGAAGCCGACCTCTGCCACTCCCCCTCTTGCAAAGCCAGGTGAGGCGACGCTTTCCGATGACCGGCGAAAATACGTCCTGGACGGCGATGGCAAGGGAGGTGGTGGTCATGGGCCCGGTCGCGAAACAGCGGGCAAGAGTCCATTCCCGTCAGACTGGTCCGATGAAAAGGCTATAGAGGCCGTCAAAGATGTTGCAAACGATCCTGCATCGACGCGCAGCACGGCTGATGGCGGCCGCACGGCGGTGGAGGGAACCCGAGACGGTGTCGATATCAGAGTTATCATTGGCCGAGATGGAAAGGCCATCGTGACGGCTCACCCAACCAACATCCCGCCAAATGAAAGCCGCTAGCCATGTTTGATCACGAGACTGCTCGTAGCCAGCTTCGAGCACTCCACGAAGCTGCCTCCGCGCTCGCGGGGTGGCATGGGGCTCAGGCTGAAGATTTCATTAGAGTTGGAGAATATAGCCTTGCACTTGACGGGATCGCATATGCGTATCTCAACAACAGAGTACGGATGCCGGCAAAACTTTTCCAAATCTTCGATGAGCTTGCTGTAAGCATGGAACTCGACAGTGACCCCGAATTCGACGGGATAGCACAGCTTCGGAAATTGCAAGGCGCAGCGTCGTAACCCGCTCGCCTCGGTCACGCCGCAAGCTTGGCGGCAGCCTGCCCCATGCAGTTCCAGGGCAGCAACTCGTCGAGCCGCGAGGCCGGGTGATCGGCGATGCGGCGCAGCACGAAGGCCAACCAGGCGCGCGGGTCGAGCCCGTTCAGCTTGGCTGTGACGATCAGCGTGTAGATCGCCGCGGCCCGCTCGCCGCCCCGGTCCGAGCCTGCGAACAACCAGGCCTTGCGGCCAATCGCGATACCGCGCAATGCCCGCTCGGCTGCGTTGTTGGTCAGGCAGATGCGGCCGTCGTCGAGAAACCGGGTGAACGGTAGCGTCCAGGTCCCCCAGCTACCCCTCTACTGTCATCCACACGTCGCTCAAATCGCTCCCGATCGCGCGCCCTTTGTCCCGGGCCCATAGGATGTTGATAAAGCGACGTTTAACGGATGCTGCATTTTTATCATACTGTCACCCCGAAGGCACAGCTATCGCCCGCGTGATCGTGTAACGGTCGTGTAAATGGCCTGACGCGTGAGGTTGGCTGGATGCATTGCTCGTTCCGTTCGATGTTGCGCCGCAGCACGGTCCTGTCCATCCAGCTCGGCATCGCCGCGGGCGGGGCGCTCGGGTGGTCGGCCTCGCCGGTCTTCGCGCAGGCGGTCGGCACCGGCGTCAACACCATCGCGGGCGGCACCGCAGTCTCGGGCGGTGCGGCCGCAACCTCGGCCGGCACCAGCGCCATCTCGATCGGCAACAGCTCGACCGCGACCGGCCAGTCGTCCGTCAGCCTCGGTGGCCTGACCCAATCCAACGGCACGCAGGCCACGGCGATCGGCACCGGCGCGTCCGCGCAGGGCAACAACGCGACCGCGACGGGCGCCAGCGCCATCGCGAATGGCGGCTCGGCGACCGCGACCGGCACCAACGCCAGCGCGGCCGGGCTGTTCGCGACCGCCACCGGCACCGCCTCGTTCGCCAACGGCACCAACGCGACGGCGACGGGCAGCAGCTCCACCGCCTCGGGCACCGCCGCGACCGCGACGGGCAGCAACGCCACCGCGACCGGCGCGCAGTCGACCGCGATGGGCTTCAACGCCACCGCGACGGCTCCGGTCCTGTCCGTCGCGACCGCGGCGACCGCCATCGGCGCCAGCGCCAACGCCAACGGCAACACCGCGACGGCCATCGGCACGCAGGCCCGCGCCACCGGCCTGCTCAGCTCCGCGCTCGGCGGCTCGTCGACCGCCAGCGCCGCCGGCAGCACGGCGCTCGGCGGCGGCTCCACCGCGTCCAACGCGAACGACGTGGCGCTCGGCTCCGCCTCCACCACCGCCGCGCCGCATACCGGCAACTTCACCTTCAACGGGCTGGGCGGCCCCGCGGCCGGGACGGCCCCCACCAGCGTCGTGAGCGTCGGCAGCGCCGGGGCCGAGCGGCAGATCCAGAACGTCGCCGCGGGCGTGGTGTCCGCCGCCTCGACCGATGCCATCAACGGCTCGCAGCTCTTTGTCGCGGCAGGCATCGCCAACCAGATCGGCATCACCACCGCGACCAACCTGGGCGGCGGCGCCACCTACAACACGACGACCGGCGCCATTACCGCGCCGACCTACACGATCAACGGCGCCACCTTCAACAACGTGGGCGCCGCGCTGACGGCCGCCGCCGCCGGCAATCCGTATTTCGTCGCCAACTCCACCGGGACCGTCGCGTCGGCCACCGGCGCCAATGCCGTCGCCTCCGGCCAGAACACCAACGCGTCCGGTGCGCAAAGCTCGACCTTCGGCGTCAACTCCACGTCCTCGGGCGCGAACAGCGCCGCCTTCGGACAGGGGTCCACCGCATCCGGCCCCCAATCCACCGCCATCGGCAGCACCGCCACGGCGTCGACGACAGGCGCGCTCGCGCTCGGCAGCGGCGCGACCGCCAGCAACACCAACGCCGTCGCCCTCGGCACCGGCTCCGCCACCGCGGCCCCCAACACCGGCAATTTCACCTTCGGCGGCTTCGGCGGCCCGGCGGCCGCGACGGCCCCCACCAGCGTCGTCAGCATCGGCAGCGCCGGGGCGGAACGGCAGATCCAGAACGTCGCCGCGGGCGTCGTCACCGCGACGTCCACCGACGCCATCAACGGCTCGCAACTCTTCGTCGCGCAGGGCATCGCCAACCAGACCGGGGCCACGACCGCGACGAACCTGGGGGGCGGCGCGACCTACAACAACAACACGGGCGCCATCTCCGCGCCCACCTATACCGTCAACGGCGCGACGTTCAACAACGTGGGATCGGCCATCGCCGCCGCCGCGGCCGGCAACCCGTACTTCGTCGCCAACTCCACCGGAACCGTCGCGTCTGCAACCGGGGCCAACGCCGTCGCCTCCGGCCAGAACACCAACGCGTCCGGCGCGCAAAGCTCGACCTTCGGCGTCAACTCCACCGCCTCCGGCGCCAACAGCGCCGCGTTCGGGCAGGGTTCCACCGCCTCGTCCACCGGCGGCCTCGCGCTCGGCAGCGGCGCGACCGCCAGCAACACCAACGCCGTCGCCCTGGGCGCAGCGTCCACCACCGGCGCGCCGCAGACCGGCAACTTCACCTTCGGCGGCTTCGGCGGCCCGGCGGCCGCGACGGCCCCCACCAGCGTCGTCAGCGTCGGCAGCGTGGGCGCCGAGCGCCAGATCCAGAACGTCGCCGCCGGCGTCGTGTCCGCGACCTCCACCAACGCCGTGAACGGCAGCCAGCTCTTCGTAGCGCAGGGCATCGCGAACCTGACCGGCTCGACGGCCGCCACGGCGCTGGGCGGCGGCGCGACCTACAACAACAACACCGGCGCCATCTCCGCGCCGAGCTACACGGTCAACGGCGCCACGTTCAACAACGTGGGATCGGCCATCGCCGCCGCCGCGGCCGGCAACCCGTACTTCGTCGCCAACTCCACCGGCACCGTCGCGTCCGCAACCGGGGCCAACGCCGTCGCCTCCGGCCAGAACACCAACGCATCCGGCGCGCAAAGCTCCACCTTCGGCCTCAACTCCACCGCGTCCGGCGCCAACAGCGCCGCGTTCGGGCAGGGTTCCACGGCGTCCGGTCCGCAATCCATCGCCATCGGCAGCACGGCGACCGCGTCGACGACGGGGGCGCTCGCCCTGGGCAGCGGCGCCACCGCTAGCAACACCAACGCCGTGGCCCTGGGCAGCGCGTCCACCACCGGCGCGCCGCAGACCGGCAACTTCACCTTCGGCGGCTTCGGCGGCCCGGCGGCCGCGACGGCCCCCACCAGCGTCGTCAGC
>CAXTPG010000091.1:0-10567 GCA_964246015.1 uncultured Acetobacteraceae bacterium | reverse complement strand
CGACGGCCGCCACGGCGCTGGGCGGCGGCGCGACCTACAACAACAACACCGGCGCTATCTCCGCGCCCACCTACACGGTCAACGGCGCCACCTTCAACAACGTGGGGGCCGCCATCACCGCCGCGGCGGCGGCGGGCGGCAACCCGTACTTCGTCGCCAACTCCACCGGCACCGTCGCCTCCGCCACCGGGGCCAACGCCGTCGCCTCCGGCCAGAACACCAACGCGTCCGGCGCGCAGAGCGTCTCCGTGGGTCTCAACTCCACCGCGTCCGGCGCCAACAGCACCGTCGTCGGGCAGGGGTCCACCGCGTCCGCCACCGGCGCCCTCGCCCTGGGCAGCGGCGCCACGGCCGGCAACACCAACGCCGTGGCGCTCGGCACCGGGTCCACCACCGGCGCGCCGAACACCGGCAACTTCACCTTCGGCGGCTTCGGCGGCCCGGCGGCCGCCACCACCCCCACCAGCGTCGTCAGCGTCGGCAGCGTCGGCGCCGAGCGGCAGATCCAGAACGTCGCGGCCGGCGTCGTGTCCGGCACGTCGACCGACGCCGTCAACGGCTCCCAGCTCTTCGTGGCGCAGGGCATCGCCAACCTGACCGGCTCCACCGCCGCCACCGCGCTGGGCGGCGGCGCGACCTACAACCCCAACACCGGCGCCATCTCGGCGCCCAGCTACAGCGTCAACGGCGTCGCCTTCAACAACGTGGGCGCCGCCATCTCGGCCGCCGTCGCCGCCGCCGCCGCCGGCAACCCCTACTTCGTCGCCAACTCCACCGGCACCGTCGCATCGGCCACCGGCACGAACGCCGTCGCGTCCGGCCAGAACACGAACGCGTCCGGCGCGCAGAGCGTCACCTACGGCGTCAACTCCACCGCGTCGGGCGCGAACAGCGCGGCCTTCGGGCAGTCGACGACCGCCTCGGGCGCCGGGTCGACCGCGATCGGCAGCACCGCCAGCGCATCGACCACCAACGCGACCGCCGTGGGCCAGGCCTCGGTGGCGTCCGGCACGGCGTCCATCGCGCTGGGCAGCACCGCCAACGCCTCGGGCGCCAATGCGACCGCCATCGGCCAGGGGTCGGCCGCATCAGGCGCGCAGGGCACGGCGCTCGGCAGCACCGCCAGCGCGTCGGGCACCGGCGCGCTCGCCCTCGGCAGCGGCGCCACGGCCGGCAACGCGAACTCGGTCGCGCTCGGCAGCGGCTCCACCACCGCCGCGCCGCACACCGGCAGCTACACCTTCGGCGGCTTTGGGGGCCCGGCGGCCGCCACGTCGCCCACCAGCGTCGTCAGCGTCGGCGCCGTAGGGGCCGAGCGGCAGATCCAGAACGTCGCGGCCGGCGTCGTGTCCGGGACGTCCACCGACGCGGTCAACGGCTCCCAGCTTTTCGTTGCCCAGGGGATCGCCAACCTGACCGGGTCGACCGCGGCCACCGCGTTCGGCGGCGGCGCCGCCTACAACGTCAACACCGGGGCGATCTCTGCGCCCACCTACACCATCGGCGGCATCGCGTACAACAACGTGGGCGCCGCGCTGACCGCCGCCGCTGCCTCCGCCGCCGCGGGAAACCCCTACTTCGTCGCCAACTCCACCGGCACCTTCGCCTCGGCCACCGGCGCCAACGCCGTCGCCTCCGGCCAGAACACGAACGCGTCCGGCGCACAAAGCTCGGCGTTCGGCGTGAACGCCGCCGCGACCGGCACCAACGCGAGCGCGGTGGGGCAGGGGAGCGTCGCCTCCGGCGCGAACGCCTCGGCATTCGGCAGCACCGCGAGTGCGTCGGGCGTGAACGCGACCGCGGTGGGGCAGGGGACCGCCGCCGCCGGTGCCAACGCGGCCGCCTTCGGGTCCGGCGCCGTCGCCTCCGGCCTGCAGGCCACCGCGAGCGGCTTCCAGGCGACGGCCTCGGGCGGCAACGCGTCCGCCTATGGCAGCAACGCCGTCGCCTCCGGCCTGGTCAGCACCGCGCTCGGCACCGGCGCCCGCGCGACCGGCGTCTCCACCACGGCCGTGGGTGACCTGGCCCTTGCGTCCGCCGACAACTCGACGGCGGTGGGGCAGAACTCCGTCGCCTCCGGCCTCAACGCCAGCGCCTTGGGCTACACGGCCACCGCGTCCGGCCTGCAATCGACCGCCTCGGGCTTCGCCGCCGTCGCGTCGGGCGGCAACGCCGCGGCCTATGGCAGCAACGCCGTCGCCTCCGGCCTGGTCAGCACCGCCATCGGCACGGGGGCCCGCGCGACCGGCGTCTCGACCACCGCCGTCGGCGACCTGGCGCTCGCCTCCGCCGACAATTCGACGGCCATCGGCCAGAACTCGACGGCGTCGGGCTTGAACGCCAGTGCCCTTGGCTACACGGCCACCGCGTCCGGGCTGCAATCGACCGCCGCGGGCTTTGCCGCCATCGCTTCGGGCGGCAACGCCTCCGCCTACGGCAGCAACGCACTGGCCTCCGGCCTGGTCAGCACGGCCATCGGCACGGGCGCCCGCGCGACCGGCGTCTCCACCACCGCGGTCGGCGACCTGGCCCTGGCCTCCGCCGACAACGCGACCGCCATCGGGCAGAACTCCACCGCGTCCGGCCTCAACGCCAGCGCGCTCGGGTACACCTCGGTCGCGTCGGGGGCGCAGAGCACCGCGTCCGGTTTCGGCGCCACCGCCACCGCCACCAACGCCTCCGCCTATGGCAGCGGGGCCAGCGCGGCGGGCGTCGCCAGTACGGCGATCGGCGCCGGCGCGTCCGCCCCCGCCTTCAACGCCGTGGCCCTCGGCGCCGGGTCCGTCGCGTCGGAGCCCAACACCGCCTCGTTCGGGTCGCCGGGCAACGAGCGGCGGTTGACCAACGTGGCGCCGGGCGTGAACGGCACCGATGGGGTGAACCTCAGCCAGCTTCGCAGCGGCCTGGGCAACCTCCAGAACCAGATCGGGATCAACCTGCGCCGGGCCAACGCCGGCACGGCCAGCGCGATGGCGGCGACGGGGCTGCGCTACGACGACCGCCCGGGCAAGCTGTCCTCGGCCTTCGCGCTCGGCACCTATGGCGGGGAGGTTGGCCTGGCCGCGGGCCTCGGCTGGACCTCGCAGAGCCGGCTGTGGCGCCTGAACGCGGCGGCCACGATGGCGCCCAGCTACACCTCCAAGTCCAGCGTCGGGTTCATCGCCGGCGTCAGCTACACCTTCAACTGACACGGCCCGGCGGGAGACGACGCACATGACGCATGGTTTCGGCGCGGCCCTGGCCGCCTTCATCCTCGCCGCCGCCCCGGCGGCCCTGGCGCAGACGCAGGCCGCCCGCCCGGCCGCACCCGCCTGCTTCCAGGTGCAGCCCTCCAGCCAGTCCTACGTGCCCATCCGCATGCAGCTGACGGCCGAGCACGTCGACGAGGACCCGACCCGCGTCTGGACCAACTGGGAGCTGTGGAACCCCTTCTCCCCCCAGCGCACCGCCATCTGGACCGGCGCCGTCGCGGCCTGCGGGGGCGGCGAGATCGTCGTCTCCCAGATCGTCAACCGGCAATGCAGCAGCGCCACCGAGTGCCCGGCCCGCGTCGTGCTGCGTCAGGCCGGGTCGGAGCGCGTGCTGCTCGATTACCGGCAGGTCTGCACGACGCATGGCACGTTCGAGTTGCAGGGCAACCTCGGCGCGCTCCGTGCCTGCGGCGTCGCGACGGCGCTGCGGCCGGGTTGAGCGGGCGACCGGTTCCGGGCAGGCTGCGACGGCCCGGAGTCCGGGTTTCGATGATTGGGATGGATAGATGAGAACTCGCGTCGACCGGCCCGCGGCGTGGGCATTCGCGGCCCTGGCCCTGCTTGCAACCGTGCCCGCCCAGGCCCAGGCGCCCGCGCCCGCGCCCGCGCGGCGGCCGCCCGCCGCGGCCCCGGCGGCCCCCGCACCCGGCGCTCCACGGCCAGGCACGCCGCAGGCCGCCGCCGTCCCAGCCTTGCCCGAGCCACCCATCCCCACGCAGCACGCCGTGCAGGCCGGCCTTGGCCGCTGCGTTCCCGCCGTGGACCAGTTGGCGCGCATGGCGCTCGGCAGCCCCTACAACGCGCAATCGACCTGGAACCAGACGGCGCCGGCCGATCACGTCTTCCAGTCGGTCGCAGGCGTGAAGAACCCGAAGAACAATCCGCCCGGGGGCATGGTCGCGATGGTCGTGGCCCCGGTGACGGCCGAAACCTGCGACGCCGTCGCCGTCGAGGTCTATCCGCTGGCCGGCAGTTGCGCCGACGTGCAGAAGCTGATGATGAAGGGCGGGGAGATCGAGACGGCGCTGGAGGACGTGAAGGTCATCACAGACCCGCAGAAGCGCCGGCTGTTCCTCATGCCCGGCGCGTCCAACACCTGCGTCGCGGTATCCGTCAACTCGTTCTACGGCAACAAGCCGTAGGGCGGCGGATCACACCGCCGCCGGCCGCGTCCGGTCGACGCGGCCGAACCGCACGCGCCGGACGAAGGCGAGGCCGGCAAGCCCCACGCCGAACACGGCGAGGCTCATCGGCTCCGGCACGGTCGGGGCCGGCCCGCTGTCCGGCGGATCGGGCGGGTTGGCGAGGATCAACGAGTAGTTGGACGACTGCCCGAGGAAGCCGGCGAGGTTGAACACGACGCTCGTCAACGTCGGCGTCAGCGCAAGATGCCCGCCGCCGAGATTGCCGAGGAGATAGAGCTGGAAGTTGTCGGTCCCCTCGATCAGGTCCTGGCTCAGCGCCGTCGTCCGGACCGAGTCCGCGTCGAACGTATACAGCCCGCCCAGCGGATCGGTGAAGGTGAACAACGCCGGCAGCGACTCGATCAACGTCGTGCCCACAGTGCTCGAGAACGCAACGACACCGGAGCTGAACCCGGCCGTGACACCGCTGAATGTCCCGGTCACCCCGGTCAGGCGCGTATCGGGCCCCACGACCACAGACCCGTTCGGGCTGCTGATCGTGTAGTTGATCCGCGGGTTCCCCGGATTGTTCGTGAAAGTGAACCCGGCCGTCGCCGGCCCGAACGGATCGGCGCTCGCCGGCCCGCCATACGCCATCGAGCCCAACACCACGGCCGCAACGGCCAAACCACGAGTCATGCCGCGCATGCGGAACTTCCTTCAAACACGTCTACTGTTAAGCCAGCGTCAATATACCATTTCGCTCGCGGATGCGAGAGTAAAAATGTCACCCTTCGTTGCGGCGCCTTCGGCCGCCACGCACCCCCTGGATACCGAAAAGCTTGACTTTGCTGCGCCGCACCACCATACACCGGCGGCGCGTTTTGACGTGACCTCGTGCGCTGTCTTCGACCGGTACGTCCACCTCATCTCTCTGCGCCGGTTTGCGATCCTGCTGATCGCTGCGCCCCTCCTGCGCGATCCGCCCCGGACGGGCCCATGAAAGACGGTTCACCCTCATGACGACATTCGACGAGCTCGGCCTCGCCGCGCCCATCCTCAAGGCGCTGGCCACCGAAGGCTACACCACACCCACCCCCATCCAGATCCAGGCGATCCCGCACGTCATGCAGGGCCGCGACGTCCAGGGCATCGCGCAGACCGGCACCGGCAAGACCGCGGCCTTCGCGCTGCCCATCATCCACCGCCTGCTCGCCGACAAGCGCCCGGCCAAGCCGCGCTCCTGCCGGGTCCTGGTGCTCAGCCCCACCCGCGAGCTCGCCAGCCAGATCGCCGAAAGCTTCATCAACTACGGGCGCGGCACCGGCATCCGCGTCACCCTGATGTTCGGCGGCGTGCCGAAGCCGCGCCAGGCGAAGGCCATCGCCGGCGGGATCGACGTCCTGGTCGCCACCCCCGGCCGCCTCATCGACCACATGCAGGACCGCGCCGTGAACCTGGGCGGCGTCGAGGTGCTCGTGCTCGACGAAGCCGACCACATGCTCGACCTCGGGTTCATCGTCCCCATCCGCCGCATCGTCGCGACCATCCCCACCGCCCGCCAGACCCTGTTCTTCTCCGCCACCATGCCGAAGGAGATCTCGACCCTCGCCGGCCAGATGCTGCGCGACCCCGTCCACGTCGCCGTGACCCCCGTCGCGACCACGGCCGAACGCGTCGATCAGCGCGTGATGTTCGTCGAGGCCGCGCGCAAGCGCCAGGTGCTGGGCGACATGCTCAAGAAGGGCAAGATGGCCCGCACCCTGGTCTTCACTCGCACCAAGCACGGCGCCGACCGCGTGACGCAGCACCTGGAAGCCGTCGGCCAGCCCGCCGCCGCCATCCACGGCAACAAAAGCCAGCCGCAGCGTGAACGCGCCCTCGCCGCCTTCAAGGACGGCCGCGTCCGCGTCCTCGTCGCGACCGACATCGCCGCCCGCGGCATCGACGTCGACGGCGTCACCCACGTCGTCAACTTCGACCTGCCGAACGTGCCCGAGGCCTACGTCCACCGCATCGGCCGCACCGCCCGCGCCGGACACGCGGGCGTCGCCATCAGCTTCTGCGACAGCAGCGAGCGCGCCCACCTCCGCGGCATCGAGAAGCTGATCCGCACCCGCCTCCCCGTCGAGGAGATCGACAACATCGCCGCCTAGCGACTCCGCCCTCTCCCACGGGAGAGGGCGTCCCGCTGTTGCCACCGGGCCAGCGCCCCGGCACCCTCCCGGGATGACCGACCTCCTCGTCCGCAACGTCCGTCCCATGGGCGCCGCCGCCACCGACCTGCATATCCGGGCCGGCCGGTTCACGACCGAACCCGCATTGCCCGGCACCCCCACGTTCGACGCCGCCGGCCGCCTCGCCCTCCCGGGCCTCGTCGAGGCGCACACCCACCTCGACAAATCCCTCATCGGCATGCCTTGGTATCGGAACGAGGTCGGTCCCCGCCTGATCGACAAGATCGACAACGAGCGCGAGGCCCGCCGCACCCTGCCCATTCCCCCGGCCCGCCAATCCGCCCGCCAGGCGCTCCAATCCGTCGGCCACGGCACCACCCACATCCGCAGCCACATCGACGTCGATACCGAGTGCGGGCTGCAAGGCGTCGAAGGCGTCATGCAGACCCGCGCCGACCTGGCCGACGTCGTCGGCATCGACCTCGTCGCCTTCCCGCAAAGCGGCATGCTCGTCCGCCCCGGCACCGTCGAGCTGATGGACCAGGCCCTCCGCCTGGGCTGCGAGACCGTCGGCGGCCTCGACCCCTGCGCCATCGACCGCGACCCCAAGGGCCACCTCGACACGATCTTCGGCCTCGCGGAACGTCACGGGGTGGGCGTCGACATCCACCTGCACGAGCCCGGCGAGATGGGCGCATTCTCGATGGAACTCATCATCGAGCGCACAAACGCCCTCGGCATGGCCGGCCGCGTCATCATCAGCCACGCCTTCTGCCTCGGCCATCCCGACCAGTCCCTGGTCGCCCCGCTCGTCGCCGCCCTGGCCGAGGCCGGTATCGCCATCCTGACCACGGCGCCGCCGTCCCGCCCGGTCCCGGTGCTGAAGCAGCTCGTCGCCGCGGGCGTGCTGGTGTGCGCCGGGTCGGACGGCGTGCGCGACACCTGGAGCCCCTACGGCAACGCCGACATGCTGGAGCGCGGCATGCTGCTGGGTCTCCGCAACAACCTCCGCCGGGACGACGAGGTCGCGCTGGCGCTGGACGCCGTCACGACCGCCGGCGCGGCGGCCCTGCACCTCGACGGCTACGGCCTGGTCCCGGGCTGCTGGGGCACGATGGTCCTGGTGGACGCCGAAACCCCGGCCGAAGCCCTCGCGCAGCGCCCCCCCCGCCGCACGACGATCCGCCGGGGCCGCATCGTGGCGCAGGACGGCATCCCACTCACCGTAGCCCCCTGACCGCGTGACCTCAGACCGCCCCCTTCCTCAAGCCAACTCCCGGTAGACGTCCACCGTCCGCGCCACCGCTGCCCCCCACGTGAACCGCGCCCCCCACCCCGGCCCGCCCGCCCGCGCCGCCGCCGCCACCTCCGGCGCCTCCAGCATCCGCTCCAGCCCCGCCGCCACCGCATCGACGCTCAGCGGGTCCACCAGCGTCGCCGAATCTCCCAGCACCTCCGCCATCGGCGAGCCCACCGACGTCAGCACCGGCGTGCCGGAAGCCGCGGCCTCCAGCGCCGGCAACCCGAACCCCTCGTACAGCGACGGATACGCGAACCCAGCCGCCCCGGCATACAGCGACGCCCGATGCCCGTCCGGCACGTAGCCCAGCAGGCGCGCCAGCCCCGACGCCTGCATTCCGGCGATCCGCGCCTCGATCGCATCCGCCCGCCACCCCGCCGGCCCCACCAGCACCAGCGTCCGCCCCCCGCGCACCGCACCCGGCAGCGCCGCGAACGCGTCCAGCAACCGGTCCAGGTTCTTCCGCGGCTCCCGCGTTCCCAGTGCCAGCACGTAGCCGCCATGCGCCAGGCCGTATGCCTCCAGCACCGCCCGGGTCTCGGTCGCCGACATCGGCCGGAACTCGCCGCCCACCCCATGATGGATCGCGCGCACCTTGGCCGCATCGATGCCCAGCGTCGCGACGACGTCCCGTTTGGTGTGCTCCGATCCCGTGATGACCAGGTCCGCCCGCCGGGCCGAAGCGCCCAGCCGGCCCGCCACGGCCCGCACCCGGTCGGCGGGATGGAACTGCGGAAAGTGCAGCACCGACAGGTCGTGCATGGTCACGACGACCCGCGCGCCGCGCGGCGGATGCACGATGTGGTGCGGCTCGTGATAGACGTCGCACCCGATCGCCGCGACCTCGCGCTCCATCCGCGCCGTCCGGACGGCGGTGCGCAGCGGCACCAGACCGGGCACCCGCATCAGCACGCGCTTCGCAAGCGGCAGGGGACGCGCCGGCCCGCCCCCGTCGGCCGGCGTCGGCGGCGGCACGATCGCCCCCCGCCCGACGCACGTCACCGCGACGCCCGAATCCGGCTCCAGCAATCCGGACAGCAGGTTCCGGACGTAGTGCCCCACCCCCGTCAACGGCGGTGACAGAAGCGCATCGACATTGAGGACGACGTTCAAGCGGGGTCTCCGGATGGGCGGGTCGAGCGGGTTCGGCTGCCACTCCCTATCACGGGCGGCGGCCGGACCTCGATCCGGCGCCCCCGCCGGAACTCCGGGGATGACGTACCGCGAAGGCCGTCCGATAGTGGCGGCATCCGAAGCCCGAGGGTGGAGATCGATCGATGAGCGGACCCAGCACCCCGACCTCGCCCGACCCGGGGCGCTGACGCCCTGTGGCGACCCACCCCATCCTCCGCCCGGCCCGCGTGGCCGACGCCACCGGGATCGCCGCCGTCCATGTCGCGGCCTGGCGCAGCGCCTATGCCGGGCTGCTGCCGGCCGACCACCTGGCCCGCATGTCCGCCGTCCGCAGCGCCGCGCAGTTCCACGCCGGCATCGCCGCCGGGCGCGGCGTGCTGGTGGCCGAGGTGCAGGGCAGGGTGGTCGGCTTCTGCTCCGTCGGCCGGCCGCGCAGGCCCGGGCTGGCGGACGGGGAGGTCGAGACGCTCTACGTCCTCGACGACTGGCGCGACCTGGGCCTGGGCCGGGCGCTGCTGCAGGCCGGGGCCAAGCACCTGGCCGGCCAGGGCTGCGGCAGCCTGTTCCTGTGGGTGCTGCAGGACAACCCCAGCCGCTGGTTCTACGAGCGCCTGGGCGGCAAACCGGTCCAGCGCTCCACCACCCAGGTCGCCGGCAAGCCGTTCCAGCAGCTCGCCTACGTGTGGGACCCCATCGCCCGGCTGCTGACCGCCCCCGCCAAAAGCTAGTTGCGCCGGGCGGCATCCCATGCTGCAAGCTGCCCCATGACCCTCACACCTTCCTTGGCCCCCTCCCAGATTCCCGCCCGGGACCGCGTGCTCATCCTGGATTTCGGCAGCCAGTTCACGCAGCTCATCGCCCGCCGCGTCCGCGAATCCGGCATATACTGCGAGATCATGCCAGCCACCGCCGGCCCCGAGCGCATGCTCGACTTCGGCGCTCGCGCCTGGATCCTGTCCGGCGGCCCGGCCAGCGTCATCGACGCCGAATCCCCCCGCGTCCCCGACCTCGTCTTCCAGTCCGGCCTCCCCGTGCTGGGCATCTGCTACGGCCAGCAGGCCATGTGCGCCCAACTCGGCGGCGAGGTCAGCCTCGGCGACCATCAGGAGTTCGGCCACGCGACGCTCGACGTCAGCGACGACTGCGCGCTGTTCCACGGCGCCTGGGAAATCGGCGGGCGCGAACAGGTCTGGATGAGCCACGGCGACCACGTGACCCGGCTTCCCCCCGGCTTCCGCCCCGTCGCCAGCAGCCCCGGCGCCCCCTTCGCCGCCATCGCCGACGACGCCCGCCGCTACTACGGCGTCCAGTTCCACCCCGAGGTCGTGCACACCCCCCACGGCAAGCAGTTGCTCCGCAACTTCACCCACGGCGTCGCAGGCCTCGCGGGCGACTGGAGCATGGCAGGGTTCCGCGACGCGCAGCGGGACCGCATCCGCGCGCAGGTCGGCACCGGCCGGGTGATCTGCGGCCTGTCCGGCGGCGTCGACAGCGCCGTGGCCGCCGCCCTGATCCACGAGGCGGTGGGCGACCAGCTCACCTGCATCTTCGTCGACAGCGGCCTGCTGCGGCAGAACGAGG
>CAXTPG010000090.1:0-18783 GCA_964246015.1 uncultured Acetobacteraceae bacterium | reverse complement strand
GGATTCATGATGTTCCTGGTGCCGCCGCCGCGGCGGATGCAGTTGATCCGCGCCTTGAACGAGGCGGGGGGGACGGCGGGGGGGGTGCACTTCACCGCCGAGGGTGCCGAGAGCTGGTCGCCGTAAGCGGGTTCAGCGCGGCCGGGTGATGGCGGCGACGCGGGCGGCCAGGCCCGGCTGGGCGGCGACGATGCTGGCGAGCTCGGTCACCGCGGCCTCCATCTCGCGCTCGGGCAGGCGATGGTCGGGGCGGGTAGCGACCGCGATCAGCAGCGGGGGGACGTCATTGCCGAACACGCTGTCGCGGGCCTGGTGCAGGCGCTGGGAGAGGCCGCCGGCGGCGGGTGCGCCGTGAACCCAGGCGGAGATGGCGGTGACCTGGGTGGGCTTGCGGGAGACGATGACCTGCCAGGAGCCGCCGTCCGGGGGGGCGTTGCGGAGGGGCGTCGCGGTCATGTCGTCGGCGTCGATGGGGCCGATCAGGCGCCCGCGCGCCTCGGACAGGGCAGCGCCGGTGCTGCGGGGCGGCACGCCCTGGACGGTGACCAGCCAGTCCCGGCCTTCGCAATGCAGAAGCTGCGTGGTGCGGCCGGGGCCGGCGTCGGCGGTGGCTGAGGCGGTGCAGCCGTCGGGCGCGGTAAAGGCGAGGGGGCCGGACAGGGTGGGAGGGGCGGCGTTGCGGTCCAGCGCGAAGGAGGCGCCGGGCGCGATCGCGGCGAGGAGAAGCACGAGCAGGGCGGGCCAGGGTTGCGGCGCCGGGCCGATGAAGGGGGCATGCGCGGCTTGACGCGGAGGGGCGGGCGCCTCCCGCAAGGGAAGGCCCGCGGCGACCAGGAGGAGCATGACGAAGGAGAAGAAGACCCAGCCGTAGATCAGGTGGTCGGCGGCGGCGGCCTCGGCGCTGCCGAGGAAGCTGCCAAGCACGACGATGCCGAGGGCGCGGATGCCGTTCGCGACGATGGGGACGATGATGGAGGCGGCGATGAAGGCGGCGCGGCGGCGTGGGCTGCGATAGTTGAGCAGGGCGTAGAACACGCCGAAGGCGACGGAGGCGATGAGGAATCGCAGCCCCGCGCAGGCCTCGGCCACGAAGAAGGTGCCGGCCGATATCTCGATCAGCATGTCGTTGACGAAGTGGGGGATGCCCAGGACGGTCAGGCCGACCTCGATGAAGCGGGCGGTGAAGGATTGCAGGAGGGGGGTGAGGAAGGCGCCGAACGGGACGAGGAAGAAGAGATACAGGAGCGGGCCGCTGAGGGCGCGGAACAGGCGCCAGCCGAGGACGACGAGGAAGAGCAGCTCGACGAAGGCGACCGCGACGAGCTGCCGGCCTTCCATGATGCCCAGGCGTTCGGCGGCGAACCAGGCGAGCGGGAAGGGCATGCCCAGCAGCGCGAAGGCGGGGGTGGGGCGGGGCATGAGGCCGCGTAGCGTGTCGCGGCGGTCCCAGGCGAGATAGGCGGCGATGGGCGCGACGAGGTAGCAATGGCCGTAGGCGGTGCTGTCCGTCCAGACGCGGAGCGCGGCCCGGCACTCCGGCAGGAAGACCAGGCCGAGCAGCAGCAGGCCGCCGCCGAGCGCCAGGATGGCCGGCAGCACGCCCGCGGTGCGGCGGTCGAGGAGGGTGGTCGCACTCATGTCACGTGCTTATCACAGCAGGGGCGGTCGAGGCGTCAAGGATCGTGTCCAGGCGGGCGAGCGTTGCGGACCATGCATAGCCCGCTTCCACGGCGCGACGGCCGGCGGGGGCGAGGCCGGGGTGGGCACCGTCCAGCACGGCGGCGATGGCGGCGGCCATGGGGATGGCGCCGTCTGCGACCAGGAGGTCCTGGCCGGCGCGGGCGCGTACGCCCTCGAACGCCTGGGGGGAGGCGATGACGGGGCGGGCCATCGCCATGGCCTCCAGCACCTTGTTCTGGATGCCGCGGGCGATGCGGAGGGGGGCGACGCAGGCGTCGGCGTGGGCGACGTAGGGGCGGACGTCGGGGACCCGGCCCGTGACGTGGATGCCGGGCTGGGTGGCGAGGCGGCGGATTTCCGGACCGGGGTTGGCGCCGACGATGTGGAACTGCAGGGCGGGGCGGGCGGCGCGCAGGATGGGCATGACCTCGGCGGCAAACCAGATCACCGCGTCGGCATTGGGCCAGTAGTCCATGTTGCCGGTGAAGACGAGGTGGGGGCCGGGGGTATCGAACGGCGTATCGAAGGCGAGGGTGGGGGAGAAGCGGTCGAGGTCGACGCCGTTTTCCACGGCGTGGACGCGGGAGGCGGTTTCGGGGGCGAGTTCGGCGAAGCGGGCGGCTTCCTGCGGGGAGACGAAGAGGATGGCGTCGCAGGCCATGGCGGCCTGGCGTTCATAGGCAAACAGGGTTCGGCCCTCGCGGGACCAGACGTGCCGCATGGGGAAGGCGGCGGTTTCGGCGTAGGTGGTCCATTTCTCGCTGTCGATGTCCTGCGCGTCCAGGATCATCCCCGGGCGCCGGACGTGCTCGACGTAAGGCATCATGGCGACGGAGTAGATATAGGTGATGTCCATGGGGGTGCGGGCCATGGCGGCGCGGACCCAGGCGTGCAGGCCGGGGTGGCGGTAGTAGTCGAGCATCAGGGGGCGGCCGGGGCGGAAGCGGAGGAGGGCGGAGAGCTTCTGGCGGCGCTTGTCGATGGGGAAGCCGGCGACGGTGGTGCACCATTCGCGGAGGGTGTCGAGGTGGCCGGGGTCCTCCGGGTTGTCCATGAGGCAGCCGAGGTGGATGCGGTAGCGGCGGGAGAGGTGTTTGAGGAGGTTGAGACCGCGGATCTTCTCGCCCTTGTCGGGGGGGAAGGGGATGCGGTGGCTGATGAAGATGAGGTCCTGCATCAGCCGACGCCGCGGACGATGTGGGGTCCGAGCAGGTTCGCGACGGGGAGCGGCAGGCGCTTCCAGGCGGCGATGAACAGGCGGTATTTCGGGTTGAGGGGATTGTGGTCGGGGATCGCGGCGCCGGGGGCGAGGCGGAAGCGGTGCAGGAGGGGGGTGGGGGTGAAGCCCCAGTTCTTCTTGAACGCGAAGGAGCCGGTGCCGGCCTTGCTGCGGCCGAAATCGAACCCGGTGCAGCCGCGGGCGGCGGCGCGTCGCATCACCTCCCAATACATGAAGTCATGCGCGGCGAGGGGGCGGGAGGCGGCGGTGCCGCCGCCGTAGTAGGGCAGGACCTCGTTGCGGTCGTAGAAGTTCAGGACGGCGGCGACGGGCGTGCCGTCGTGGGTGATGGTGACGACGTCCATGTCGGCGGCGAAGGTTTCGGCCAGGATGCGGAACCAGCGGCGCGGGAAGACGGGGGTGCCGAGGTTGCGGACGCTTTCGGCGTAGATGCGGTGGAGCGTGGTCGTGTCCTGACCGGCGGTGGAGGCCAGGTCGAAGCCGATCGCCTTGCGGACCATGGCGCGCTGCTTGCGGGGGATGGCCTTCATGTTGACGTCGTCGTCGGGGGCGATGGGCTTGCGGAAGGTGACATACAGGTCGTCGCGTGCGTGCCAGGCCGGGTCCATCGGGGATTCGGGTGCGTCGCGAAGGCGCCATTCCATGACGGGGACGCCGAGCCGGGTCATGAGGGCGGTGGCGGCTTCGTCGAGGGCGGTGGCGGTGGCGGCGTCGGCGGCGAGGGGCCCGCCGTAGACGCAGAAGGGGTTGGAGACGAGGCTGTCGCCGAAGAGCATCGTCTTGACGCGGATGAGGGGGAGGAGGCCGGTGACGGCGCCGTCCTGGTGGGCGACAAGGTAGTGGGGGGTGTGGCCGAAGGCGGCCTGGATGGCGCCGGCCCAGGCGGCGCGGTGGAAGAAGGTTCCGTGCGGGTGGGCGGCGGCGAAGGCGTCCCAGGCGGGGGCCTGGGCCTGGCTGAGGGGGGTTACGGTGGTCACGGGTTAGTGCCGACGCGACCGGATTTGGCGTGTGTGGCGGGCCCTCGTCCAAACCTTTCCCGATGGGAAAGGGCTCATCGGGCCAGCTCCGTCGCGTAGACGTGGTCCATTCGGTCCCAGCGGAAGTCCTTCAAAAGGTGGTCGACGCGGCCGGCCATGGCGGCGAGGTTCACGGTGTGGCGGAAGCGGGACATGCGGGTGGCGGATTTCACGCGGGGTTGGCCGGGGTCGATCTCCCAGGGGTGGAAGTAGAAGACGGCGGGCTGGTGCTCGGCGGCGTGGAAGCGGCGAAGGAGGGTACGGAAGAGAAGGTACGGCATGAGGCGGAAGTAGCCGCCGCCGGCGATCGGGATGTTGCGGCCGGCCAGGCGCAGCGTGGTCATGGGGATTTCGAGCAGGGCGCCGGAGCCGGGGCGGTAGGGGAAGCGTGGGGCGTCGGGGACGCCATACAGGTCGTGCTTCACCGGGTAGACGCTGGAGCTGTAGCGATGTCCCGTCTGTTCCAGCACGTCGAACGCCCAGGGGTTGCGGGGCCCGATCGAGAAGGTGGGGGCGCGATAGCCGATGACGGGGACGCCGCCCGCGGCTTCCAGCGTGTTCTTCGCGCGGAGGAGGTCTTCGCGGAACTGGTCGGGCGTGAGTTCGTGGACCAGTTGGTGGCCGTAGCCGTGGCTTGCGAGTTCGTGCCCGGCGGCGACGATGCGGCGGACGATGCCGGGGTAGCGTTCCGCGACCCAGCCGAGGGTGAAGAAGGTGGCATGGGCGCCGGCGGCTTCGAACTGGGCGAGGATGCGGTCGGTGTTCGCCTCGACGCGGCAGGGAATCGTGTCCCAGGTGGTGCGGTCGATGACGGTGGCGAAGGCCTGGACCTGGAACCAGTCCTCGACGTCCACCGACATCGCGTTCAGGGGCGCATCGGTCACTGGACGCCGAGCATCTGCGTCAGGCGGCGGAAGACGCGCTCGCGCTGGGCCATCTGCTGCTCCAGCGCCTCGACCCGGAGGGCGAGGTCGGTGGGGTGGGCGGCGGTGTCGGCGCCGTTGAGGGCGGCGGCGAGGGTCTTGCCCTCGGTCTCCTCGAAATCCTGGCGGACGCCTTCGAGGTCCTGCGCCAGCTCGATGGCGGTGTTGTCGACGACGGCGGCGGTGATGTGGTGGGTTTCCTCGAGCACGCCGTAGAGCAGGACGCGGGCGCACAGGCGGTTGATGCGGCGGGGGATGCCGCCGGTGTGGCTGAAGACGGCGGTGAATGCGTCGTCGTCCCAGTGCGGGTCGTTGTTCCAGCCGACTGCGTTGAGGCGGTGCTCGATGTAGGCGCGGGTTTCCTCCTGCCCGAGGGGGCCGAGGTGGTAGCTGGTGAGGACGCGCTGGCGGAGCTGGTCCAGGTTGGGGCTGGCGAGCATGCGGCGGAACTGGGGCTGACCGAGCAAGATGGTCTGCAGCGAGGTGCGGCCGTCGACGGTGATGTTGGAGAGCATGCGCAGCTCCTCGAGGGCGGCGAGGCTGAGGTTCTGGGCCTCGTCGACGATGAGGAGGCAGCGGCGGCCGGCGGCCTGGTGCTGGCGGAGCACGTCCTCGAACCGGTGGAGGAGGGTGGCCTTGGTGAGTGTCTCGTCGACGAGACCGAAGCCGGCCATGGCGAGGCGGAAGAGGTCGCCCTCGGACACCTGGGTCGTGCTGATGCGGGCGACGGTGTAGGTGGCGCGGTCCATCTGGGAGCGCAGCCATTCGACGAGGGTGGTCTTTCCGGCCCCGACCTCGCCGGTGATGATGATGAAGCCTTCGCCCTGGGCGAGGCCGTAGTTGAGGTGGGCGATGGCCTTGCTGTGGCCGCGGCTGCCGAAGAAGAATCGGCTGTCCGGGGTCAACTGGAAGGGCATTGCGCTGAAGTTGTAGAATTTCTCGTACACGGCGGACCCGATCAGAAGCTTTTGCGAAGGCCGACGAGCAGCAGGTTCTCGGTATAGCTGCCGCGGTTCAGGAACAGCCCCTGGTTGCCCGAGGCTGTCTGCCCGAACTGCAGCGTGCCGGCCTGCCCGCCAGACTGGTCGGTGTAGGTATAGCGCAGGCTGCCGGAGAGGGAGGTGGTGAACTGCTTCGATAGCGCGGCCGTGAGCGAGAGGGTGCGCTGCTGGCCGCCGTTGCCACCCAGATACTGCTGCGTGTTGTTGGTAAGGCTGTACTGGGCGCTGGCGGTGCTGGAGAGGTCGGGCGCCAGCTCGTGCTGCCACGACGCGCTGGCGGAGACGCTGGTGGAGTTGGTGCCGGCGGGGATGACGGTGTTGTTGAGCAGGGAAGGCGTGGTTGTGGACGTCGTCCGGTCCTCGCTGGTGAAGGTGACGGAGTAGCTGTCGCGGTCCTGCAGCAGGAGGCCGGTGGCGGAGAAGCGCTTCACCTTGTAGATGCCGTTCTGCACGCCGAAGCTGGACGAGTTCCCGACCGGTGCGCCCGTGGCGCTGTCGGTCACGAGGCCGGTCGGGCCGACGGTGGTGGTCGAGAGAACGTTCTGCGCTTCCTCGATATCCGTCGTGAGGCCCGTGCTGTAGCGGCCGATGAGGCGCGTGCGGGAGGTGGGCGCGAACTGCCCGTCGAAGGAGATGGAGGTGATGGCGTCGCGGCGGCCGTAGAGGATGGTGACGGTGCTGTCGGGGTTCGGTGCGTAGCGGGCGCCGAAGTTCCAGGTGGGTTCGTTGATGCGGACCGGGGGCACGCCGGCGTAGCGGATGTCCTGGTAGCCGAAGCCGCCCAGCAGGGTGACCTTGCGTGTGAGGGCGTAGCCGACCTCGTTCTGGACCTGGTTGCGGTGGGCGCCGCGGTAGGAGCCGCTGCCGTTGTACTGGATGGCCTCGATGACCAGGATGTTGTTCCAGCGGCCGAGGTTCTCGCCGGTGGTGAAGGAGGCGCGTTCGCGCTGGGTGGTGAGGTTGCCGACGGCGCCGTAGCCGGGGCTGCCGAAATTGGAGAGCGCCTGGTTGTTGACGACCAGGGTGTTGTCGTCCTGCCGATCCTGCAGGGTGCGGGTGACGGAATAGCCGATGCGGGCGGTGCCCCAGCCGCCGAAGCGATGCTCGGCGTAGGGGGTGGCGGAGACGGTGATGGTCTGGACGTTGTTCTGCCGGTTGTTGGTCTGCGAGGCGCCGTTGTTGATGCCGTTGCCGGCGAGCGAGCTGACGCTGACGTTGCCGCGGAGATCGAGGAAGACGGCGTCGGGCACGATGGTGGCGAGGGCCTGGCCGTTGAAGTAGTTGCTGACCTGGTTCTGGCTGTTTTGCGTCGCGTAGACGGTGATCTGCGGGGAGTAGGCGAGGTTGACCTTGAGGCGCGCGGTGTCGCCGGACAGGACCAGGGTGGGCGAGATGTTCGTGTAGATGTCGGCCCGGCGGGGGCTGTTGGTGCGGAGCGCGTTGTCGGTCAGGCCGATATCGACGCCCAGGCTGGGCGTGATGGTCCAGGCGGGTGTGGTGGAGGACGGCGCGGCGAGGCTCTGGAAGTAGCTTTGCAGCTGCGGGCGAAGGTCGCCCACACGGCTGTCGGTGCCGACGTTGGGCAGGATTCCGCCGGTGTAGGGCTGCCCGGCGGTGCTGTATTGCGCGCTTGCGGGATGGGCGAGCAGGCACATTCCGGCCAGGCCGGCGGCGACGCCGAGGGGGGCGGACGGCCGCATGGTGTCAGGTGTAGGACCCGAAATAGTCGTAGGCGCCGAAGGTGTGGCTGGTCGTCATGCGGACCTTGTTGAGGAGCATGGTGATGCTGGGGCAGACGCGGACGAGGTCGATCGCGGCCTCGACCTCGCTGCGCTGGGTGCGTTCGGCCTCGACGACCAGCACGACCTGGCCGACATGGGGTGCGAGGGTGTGCGGATCGCTGGTGGAGAGGCAGGGCGGCGCGTCGAGCATGATGAGGTGCTTGGGGAAGCGGCGCGCGAGCCGGGTGATGGTGGGGATGATGGGCCGCATGGACGCGGTGCCGCCGGTGGTCTGCGCGGCGCCGCCGAGGCGGGTGCCGACGGGCATGATGGCGAGGTTCGGGATCGCGGTGACGCGGAGCAGGTCCTCGGGGCGGAGGGAGGGGTCGGAGACGAGGTCGAGGAAGCCATGGGCCTCGCCGAGGCCGAGCTGGTCGGAGAGGGGTTTGACCTTCGGATCGACGTCGACGAGGAGGACGGCGTCGGTGCCGTTCTGGGCGATGCTGCCGGCGAGGTTGAGGGCGGTGAAGCTTTTGCCCTCTCCGGGGCGGGCGCTGGTGACCATCAGGACGTTGCGGGCGCCCTGGACGTCGGTCGTTTCGTGCAGGGTGCGCAGGATACGGCCGATGGCGATGCGGTATTCTTCGGAGATGCGGGTGCGGGTGGTGCGGGCGACGACCATTCCGGCGCGTTCGAGCGCGTCGAGCTGGACGATGGGTGCGGCCTGGAGGGCGAGGGCGCCGGGCTGGGGCTGCGCGATGCCGAGGCGGGGTGCGCCGGGCGGGGTCATCTGCAGGGTGGCGCCGGTGGGGGCCGGGGGGCCCGCGGGCAGTTTGAGGGCGGGGCCGACCTGGGTCAGCACGGGGCGGGTGAGGGGCCGCGCGGGGGCGGGGATCGGGCCCGGGACGGTTTCGGGCAGACTGTCGGTGAAGGCGATGGGGGTGCGGGGCTTGATGTCTTCGGGCGGGGGCGCGGCCGGGGGCGCAGCAGGCAGGTCCCGCTTCGGCGGCGTGGGCTGCGGGTCGGCGACGCGGGTGGCGCCGGCGGCCGGGAGGGTGAAGGGCCGGAACACCGGTACGGGCTGAGCGGCAGGGGGAGGTGTCGGGGCGCTTCCGGCGCGGGGCGCTGCGATCTGGGCGGTGTTCGCCTCCCGCAGGCGGGCCGCGGCGCGTTCGATCAGGTGGTCCGCCCGTTCGCTCATGCTGCGCGCGTCCGGACGGGCCGGGCGGTTCCAGATGGCGGCGAGAGCCGGTTCAGCGTGGGAGAACGTTTCATGGCTTGTCCGTAGTACCACCTTCTCGGCATCACGTCACGGGTTCCGAGCGAAAACCAGGCGTTGCAGCTCGGCTTTCTGGCAAAAATTAACGTTTCCCAAACGCTGCGTGGGAATGCGATCACTCCGGCGCGATTGCGGGCGCGCAAAGGATACGGTATGAAGCGCGACATGCGTGTCCATCAAGGGTTTGGCTGCGCCGGTAGCCTGGCTCGGAAACGTGAAAAGATCGGTAAGCCATCCCGTATTGTGTCAAATGCCGTCAAGGATTACTTAACGAACTGTCGATCGTCGGCAGTAGGGGGGCTTCGCCTCGGTGATGACAAGGTTCGTCGGTCGCCATATCGCGCCTGAGATGCTCGCTCTCCTGCTGCTGGAGATGGGGGTGTCGTTTTGCCTTGCGTATGCGGTGCTCGCGCCCGGCGTGCTGGACGGGGGGTTCCGCATCAGCACGGTCAACCACGCGCTGGTCGTGGCGCTGGCGGTCGGGTTCACGTCATTCCTGCTGGGCCTGTATCGGCCGCAACTGTTCATGCGCACCCGCAGCCTGCTGTTGAACACGGCGCTGGGTGGCGTGGTGGCGTTCCCGGTGGCGTGGGGCGCGAGCGTGCTTCTGGGGATCCAGTCGGACTGGCTGGTGGGTCACGACCGGACCTGGCCGACGAAGATGCTGATCACCTGGATCGCGCTGTTGTTCGGGCTGCGGCTCTGTTTCCTGCTGGCGGTGCGATCGAAGCTGTTCGTGCGGCGGGTCGTCGTGATCGGGCCGCCGGGCGACGTGGCCGGCACGGTGGCGGCGATCCGGTCGGGGCGTGCCGGGTTCTTCGAGGTGGTTGGCGGACCGGGGCAGGACAGCACGCCGGCGGATCTGCGTTCGGCGGGCGTGCGGATGGCGTTGACGTCGGTGGCCGGCCTTTCGGCGTTGCCGGCACAGGTCCAGGCGGGGTTCGAGGCGGCAGGCATCGATGTCGAGGCCGAGCCCGTGTTCTGGGAACGGCATCTGAAGCGGATCGATATCGACCACCTGTCCCCCGACTGGTTCGCGGCGCTGGACGCCCGGCCGCGCAGCCGGATGCAGGACGCCATCAACCGCACCGGGGATATCGGCATCAGCCTTGCCTTCCTGGTGTTCACGCTGCCGCTGATGCTGCTGGTGGCGCTGCTGGTCCGGCTGGATAGCCCGGGACCGGTGATGTATCGGCAGGAGCGCGTTGGGCTCGGGGGGCGGCGGTTCGTGCTGCTGAAGTTCCGCAGCATGAACAGCAACGCCGAGGCGCGCGGCCCGGCCTGGGCGCAGCAGCGCGATCCACGGGTCACGCGGGTCGGGTCGTTCATGCGGCGCACCCGGATCGACGAGTTGCCGCAGCTGATCAACGTCCTGCGGGGCGAGATGAGCTTCATCGGACCGCGTCCGGAGCGGCCGCATTTCGTCGAGCAGTTGGCCGATGTGATTCCCCATTACCGGGAACGTGCGCGGGTGAAGCCGGGGCTGACCGGCTGGGCGCAGGTGAACTATCCGTATGGGGCGTCGGTCGAGGATGCGCGGGCGAAGCTGTCGTATGACCTGTTCTATGTGCAGAACCGGACGCCCCTGCTGGACCTGTTGATCCTGTTCGCGACCGTCCGCGTGATCCTGTTCCAGGAAGGGGCGCGGTAAGGCCGTGTCCAGGCCCGACCGGGCCACCTGCGGCGCCGATGCCTGCACCCGTGCCGCCGTCGAGCGGTGCCGGGGGGAATGCGTGACGGCATGGTGATGTCTGCGGGCGACCTGCTGCTGGCGTGTTGCGCGGGGCTGTATGCCGTGCTGGCGGCGCTGATCGCGTTGCGCTCCCGCCGCGACGCGCCGCGGTTGCTGGCGTTGTGCTGCCTGGCGAGCGCCGCATGGGCGGCCACGATCCTGCTGCTGAATGGGGACGGGCTGAGCGGCCTGGAGAGCGGGGCGGACATGCTTCGCGCGGCGGCGTGGTTCGGGTTCGTGTACTATCTGTATCGGGGCGCGCGGCTGGGGCGGCCGATGCACGAGCTGGGCTTCGCCGCGGCCGGGCTGTTCGCGGTGCTGGTGGGCGGGCTCACGGTGGTGATGCAACCCGGGGAGCCGGTGTCGGCGTCGTTGTTCTCGCTGGGGATCATGGCGCGGATCTGCCTTGCGATCGTCGAGCTGCTGCTGATCGAGAACCTGTATCTGAACCTGCCGGACCATGCGCGTTGGCATGTGGCGCTGCCTTCGGTGCTGCTGGGCGGGCTCGCGTGCTTCGACATCGTGCTGTGCGCCGACATCGCGCTGTTCCATCGCGCGTCGCCCGCGCTGACGGGGGCGCGCACGCTGGGCATGATCATGATCGCGCCGCTGCTGGTGGTCGCGGCCGCGCGCGGGCAGCGGTGGACCGGGCGGGTGCGGCTGTCGCGGACGGCGGTGTTCCACAGCGCGACGCTGGTGCTGAGCGGGGGCGTGCTGCTGGCGCTGGCGGCGGCGGGCGAGGTGTTCCGGCACGTCAACGGGACGTGGGGGTGGCTGGCGGAGGCGAGCCTTGCATTCGCGGCGCTGATCGCGATCGGGCTCATGCTGACGTCGGCCTCGGCACGGTCGCGGATCCACCGGCTGTTCGTCGACCATTTCTTTGCGGAGCGGTACGACTACCGGCGGCAGTGGCTGTCGTGCATCGGGACGTTGTCCGGGGAGGATGGCGACGTGCGGAGCGCGCTGGGGACGCGCGCGATCCGGACCGTCGCTTCGGTGGTCGACAGCCCGGCGGGTGCGCTGTTCCTGCGCGACGGGGGCTTCGGGCCGTTCGCATGGGCCGGGTCATGGAACCTGCCGGCGATCGAGGCGGTTCCGGCGGACCATCCGGTCGTCGCGGCGATCCGCGGGGGCGAGTGGATCGCGCGGCTGGATGGGGCGGATGAGGCGCTGCGGTCGGCGCCGCTGGACGGGCTGGGGCCGCTGTGGCTGGGCGTGCCGCTGACGCACCGGGAGGAGGTGATCGGGCTGGTGCTGGTAGCACCGCCGCGGGCGCCGTTTCCGCTGGAGCAGGAGGTGTTCGGGCTGCTGCGGATCGTGGCGCAGGAGGTCTCGACCTACGTGGCGGAGCAGCGGGCGACGCAAACATTGCTGCAGACGAGGCAACTTCACGACTACAGCAAGCGTTTTGCTTTCGTCGCGCATGACATCAAGAACGTGTCCAGCCAGTTGGCCCTGTTGCTGGCGAATGCGCGCATACATATCTCCAACCCCGATTTTCAGAAGGACATGCTCGAGACCGTGGACGCGTCCGTTCGCAAGATCACTGCGCTGCTGGAACGGCTGGAGCGGCCGGAGCCGGACCGTGCGCCGGCGGCGTTGGCGCCGTTGCACCGGCTGGAGGCGCTGGTCGGCACCTATCGCCGGGTGCGGCAGGCGGAGCTGGTGCTGGAGCATGACGGATCGACCGGGACGGTGGCGATGGGGGCCGACGCGTTCGAGACGGCGGTGACGCATCTCTTGAACAATGCGGTCGAGGCGTCGGCGGGGCTGCCGGTGCGGCTGCGGGTGCGGCACGAGGCGAAGCGGGTGGTGATCGACGTGGTCGATTCGGGCCCCGGGATGACGCCCGAGTTCGTGCGCGACCAGTTGTTCCGGCCGTTCAGCACGTCGAAGGCGGGGGGCAGCGGGATCGGGGCCTATCAGTCGCGGGAGCTGGTGCGGGAGGCGGGGGGCGAGCTGGTCGTGCTCAGCGAGTCCGGGTCGGGCACGACGATGCGGCTGCTGCTGCCGCGGACGGATGCGCCGGTGCCGGCCGGGGCGGCGGTGCGGGTGCGGGCGCTTTCGGATGTCGGCGCATGAGGCGGGCCGTATGAGGCGGGTCGCATGACGGGCAAGCCGAAGCTGCTGATCGTCGAGGACGATCTGGGGCTGTGCGGGCAGTATCGCTGGGCGTTTCCGGCGTTCGAGGTGCTGTTCGCGCATGACCGGCCGCAGGCGCTCGCGCTGGCGCAGAAGGAGCGTCCGCCGCTGGCGATCATGGACCTGGGGCTGCCGCCGGACCCGGACGGGGTGAGCGAGGGGTTCGCGACCCTGGACGGGGTGCTGCGGCAGGCGCCGGACATGAAGGTGATCATCGCGACGAGCCATGGGGACAAGACGCATGCGCTGCGGGCCGTCGCGGCCGGCGCGTACGATTTCTGCGAGAAGCCGATCGACATCCAGGTGCTGAGCCTGATCGCCGAGCGCGGGCTGCGGCTGTCGACGCTGGAGGCGGAGAACCGTCGGTTGTCCGAGGGGGGCACGTCGTCGCCGATCAAGCGGATCATCACGTCCGACGAGGGCATGCTGAAGGTGTGCCGGGACGTCGAGAAGCTGGCGGGCGCGAACGTCACGGTGCTGCTGCTGGGCGAGAGCGGAACGGGCAAGGAAGCGCTGGCGCGGGCGCTGCACGATCTGGGGCCGCGGGCGCGGCAGCCCTTCGTGGCGATCAACTGCGGCGCGATTCCGGAAAACCTGCTGGAGAGCGAGCTGTTCGGGTACGAGCGGGGGGCGTTCACGGGCGCCGTCAAGCAGACGCCCGGGCGGATCGAGACGGCGAATCGCGGAACGTTGTTCCTGGACGAGATCGGCGACCTGCCGCACACGCTGCAGGTGAAGCTGCTGCGGTTCCTGCAGGACCAGCGGGTGGAGCGGATCGGGGGCCGGCAGCCGATCCAGGTCGACGTGCGGGTGGTTTCGGCGACGAACCAGATGCTGTCGGACCAGGTGGACCGGGGTTCGTTCCGTTCGGACCTGTTCTACCGGCTGAACCCGATCACGCTGCGGGTGCCGCCGCTGCGGGAGCGGGCGGGGGATGCGGTGCTGCTGGCGCGGTACTTCCTGGCGGCGTTCAACCGGGAGTTCGGACGGTCGGTGAAGGGGTTGTCGGACGACGCGCTTTCGGCGTTGTCGGCGCATGCCTGGCCGGGGAACGTGCGGGAGCTGGAAAACCGGGTGAAGCGGGCGGTCGTGATGTCCGAGAACCGGGTGGTGACGGCGGCGGACCTGGAGCTTGCGGGCGGCGAGGAGGATCTTTCGATCTACGACCTGCGGCAGGCGCGGGCCCGGGCGGAGCGGGACGTGATGCAGCGGGCGCTGGCGCGCAGCAACGGTCGGCTGACGGCGGCGTCGAAGCTGCTCGGCATCAGTCGTCCGACGTTGTATTCTCTGCTCGAGACGCACGGAATGGCGGCGGATGTGGTAGAGGCGTCCGGGGAGCGTGCCGCGGACGCGGCAGAGACTGAGAGCATGGGTCAGACATGAACAACAACAAATTCGTGCTTCCGGTGATCGTCGTGGTTCTCGTGGCCGGGTTGGCCGGGGGCGGATGGTATGTGTTCGGCCGGAACGGCGACCCGCTGAAGCGGGCGGAGCAGTTGGCGGCGAAGGGCGACCTGCGCGGGGCGCAGATCGAGCTGCGGAACGCCGTGCGGAACGACCCCGGCAGCGCGGAGGCGCATCTGCGGCTGGCGCAGGCGCAGATGCAGCTTGCCGACCCGGTGGCGGCGGAAAAGGAGTTCAAGTCGGCACGCGACCTGGGCGCCGACCGCTGGACGATCATTCCGCAGTTGGGCCAGGTCTACATGGCGCAGGGCCGATACCAGGACGTGCTGACGGAGGTTCCGCCCGAGGGTCCGAAGCCCGAGATCGCGGCCAAGAACCTGATGCTGCGGAGCATGGCGCAGGTGGGGCTGAACGACATCGCCGGCGCCACGGCGAGCCTTGTGACCGCGGAGAAGGCAGCGCCGGGCAACATCGAGGTGCTGTTGACGGCGTCGCGGCTGGCGTTGGCGCTGAAGGATCTGCCGCTGGCCGAACAGAAGGTCGACGAGGCGATCAGGCTGGATCCGAAGCAGGTGGAGGGCCTTCTGATGAAGGGCCAGATCCTGGCGGCGAAGGGCGACAAGGCGGGCGCGCTGGCGCTGGCGGACCAGGCGGTCAAGCTGCAGCCGACCTCCTCCGCGGCGCGGCTGGACCGTGCGAACCAGTTGATCGGCATGGGGGACGACAAGAAGGCGCAGGCGGACGTCGACGCCGTGCTGGAGCTGCAACCGAGGAATGCCGGCGCGACCTACATTGCGGCGGTGCTGCTGGTGCGGGCGGGACGGTATGCGGATGCGCAGAGCGAACTGACGAAACTGGGCCCGGTGATCGCGCGGTTCCCGCGGGCGCTGTATTTCCAGGCACTGGCGGCGGCGAACCTGGGCCAGACGGAAAGCGCGATCGACTTCGCGAACCGGTATATGCAGCGGATGCCGAGCGACCCGGACGGGGTTCGGCTGGTGGCGCGTGCGGAGCTGCAGGCGCAACGGCCGGAACGGGCGGTCGCGGCGCTGACGAAGGCGATCGGCGCCGGGCAGAGCGACCCGCAGACGCTGGATCTGTTGGGCCGGGCGTACACGCTGCTGGGGCGGACGGCCGAGGCGACGGAGACGTTCAAGCGGGCGAGCGCGGGGGCACCGGAGAACCCGACGTTCCTGACGCACCTTGCCTCGTCGCAGATGCAGGCGGGCGACCCGGCAAGCGCCGCGACGGCGCTGGAGCGTTCGATCGAGCTGGCGCCGCAGCAGCCCAACGCCGGTGAGGCGCTGGTGGCGGCTGCGCTCAGCGCGGGCGACATGGACCGGGCGGACGCCGCGCTGACGCGGCTGCGGGCCACCGCCGGGGAGACGGAGTCGGTCGGAATCCTGTCGGGCATGCTGAAGCTGGGCCGCCTGGATCTCGAGGGCGGGCGCGCCGCCTTCGCGGCGACGCTGAAGCAATATCCGGAGTCGTTGAACGCGAAGCTGAATCTGGCGAAGGTGCTGATCCTGCAGGGCCGACGGTCCGAGGGCGATGGGCTGCTGCGGGAGATCCTGACGAAGGAGCCTGCGAACATCCCGACCCTGAACGCGGTCGTGCAGTTGCTGGTGCAGGACGGCGCGTTCCCCGCGGCGATCCAGATCGTGGAGGCGGCCCGGGCGGCGGCGCCGAAGAATCTCGGGTTCACGGCGATGCTGTCGGACCTGATCGTTCGCTCGGGCGACCCTCGGCGCGCGGTGGCGCTGCTGCAGGCGCTGCGCAACGTCGAGGAGCTGCCGCCGATCCTGTTGAGCGCCCTGGCCCGGGCGCAGGCGACGGCGGGGCTGAACGACGAAGCGAAGAACACCTACCGGGACGTGCTGAAGGCGGCGCCCACGGATCTGGACGCGCGGCGCGGCCAGGTGGACCTGCTGCTGCGGTTGAAGGAGGTCGATCTGGCGAAGGCGTCGCTGAAGGAGGCGCTGGAGAAGTCGCCGGGGAATATCGGCGTCATGTCGTCGATGGTGGCGCTGGAGAGCCGGACGAACGGGCCGGATGCGGGCCTGCGGCTTGCCGACGAGCTTCGGAACAACCTGGCAAACCTGCCGAACTCCGCGCTCGTGAAGGGCGACGCGCTGATGCTGGCGCAGCGCTACGCCGATGCGGCGCAGGCGTTCCTTGGGGAGTACAAGCAGCAGCCGACGGGCCCGCTGGTGCTGCGGCTGGCCAATGCGCTGGTTTCGGCCGGGCAGGACGGCGAGGGGACGCTCTTCCTGCGGGAGTGGTTGAAGCGGGAGCCGGGGGATCCGGACGCCTCGCAGATGCTGTCGTTGCTGGACATCAAGTTGAAGCGGTGGGACGAGGCGGAGACGAACCTGACCGCGGTGCTGGCAAAGCGGCCGAGCGACCCGATCGCGATGAACAACCTGGCCTGGGTGTATCAAGTGAAGGGGGATCCGCGTGCGCGGACGATGGCGCAGCGGGCCTACCTGCAGGCACCGACGGCCGAGACGGCCGATACGCTTGGCTGGATCATGGTGAAGGGCGGCGATGCGAAGAGCGCGGTTCCGCTGCTGCGGCAATCCAGCGCGCAGCGGCCGAACGATCTGGCGGTGAAGTATCATCTGGCCGCAGCGCTGAAAGAGGTCGGCGAGCGGGATGAGGCGGTGAAGATCCTGCAGCCGCTGGTGGGCGGACGAGACGATTTCGACGATAAGCCCGCCGCGCGGAAGCTGCTGGAGGAGTTGGTGCCGCCGCCCAAGAGGTAGGGCGTTGCCGCCGGCCCCCACACGGCTGCTGACGTTCACCACGCTCTATCCGCATGCGGGCCTGCCCAACCAGGGCGTGTTCGTCGAGAATCGGTTGCGGCATCTGGTGGACAGCGGCCGGGCGGTCAGCACGGTGCTGGCGCCGGTGCCGTGGTTCCCAAGCCGGTCGCCCCGCTTCGGAAGCTGGTCGCGGTTCGCGATGGCGCCGGCGGAGGAATTCCGGCACGGGCTGCGGGTCGTGCATCCGCGGTTCGGCGTGGTGCCGAGGGTGGGCATGACCCTTGCCCCGGCGTTGCTGTACGCCGCGGCGGTCCCGGCGTTGCGGCTGCTGCTGCGGGGCGGGCTGCAGGTGGACCTGATCGATGCGCATTACCTGTATCCGGACGGGGTGGCGGCCGTGATGCTGGGGCGGCGGTTCGGTCTGCCGGTCGTGATGACCGCCCGGGGGTCCGACGTCACGCAGTTGCCGGACCATGCGGCGCCGCGTCGGATGATCCGTTGGGCGATGGCGCGGGCGGACGCGATGATCTCGGTCAGTGCCGGGTTGAAGCGGGCGATGGTGGCGTTGGGCGCGGATGCGGCGCGGGTGACGGTGCTGCGCAACGGGGTAGACCTGCAGGGATTCCGACCCCCAGCGGACCGTGCGGCGCTGCGCGCGGGATTGGGGCTGGAGGGTCCGGTGCTGCTTTCGGTGGGCCATCTGATCGAACGGAAGGGGCATCATCTCGCGATCGGGGCCTTGGCCCAGTTGCCGGGGTGGACGTTGCTGGTGGTGGGGGAGGGGCCGGAGCGGGCGCGCCTGATGGCGCTGGCGGCACGGCTGGGCGTGGATGGGCGGGTGCGGATGCTGGGGGCGCATCCGCATGCGGACCTGCCGGGGTTCTATGGGGCGGCGGATGCGCTGATCCTGGCATCGAGCCGGGAGGGGTGGGCGAACGTACTGCTGGAATCGATGGCGTGCGGGACACCGGTGGTGGCGAGCGACATTCCGGGGAACGACGAGGTGGTGCAGCGGCGCGAGGCCGGCCTGATCGTGGAGGGGAACACGGCGGAGGGATTTGCGGCGGGGGTGCAGCGCCTATGGGCGGATTTGCCGCCCCGGGATGCGGTCCGGGGCTATGCGGAGCGTTTCAGCTGGGAGGCGACGAGCGCCGGCCAGGCGATGGTGTTCGCCGATGCGGTCCGGCATTTCCGGGCGCGGACTGCCGGTGCGGGCCGGCCGGGATAGGGGAGTGTATGATGACGTTCGCGCTTTGGACGCTGCTGGCTGTCGGGATACTGCCGTATTTGTGCACGGGGGCGGCGAAATACGGTGGCCCCGGCTATGACAACAGCACGCCGCGGCCGTCAATGGACCGGCTGACCGGCTGGCGGGCACGGGCGGACTGGGCGCAGCGCAACCATTTCGAGGCGTTGCCGCTGTTTTCCGCCGCGGTGCTGACGGCGCATTGGGTGCATGCGCGGCAGGATTGGGTCAACCTTCTGGCGGGGGCGTTCCTGGCGACGCGTGTGCTTTATACGGTGGCGTATCTCGCCGATTGGCCATCGGTCCGGTCGGCCGTTTGGGCGGTGGGGTTCGCGTGCGTCGTTCTGCTGTTCTGCGCCGGGCTGGGGCCGGCGTGATCAGGGCCGGGCAAGGCCGCCCGCACGCTCGATGAACGCCGCCACTTCCGGCACGCCGTGGCCGGCACGGATGTTGGTGAAGACGAAGGGGCGGTCGCCGCGCATCCTGCGGCTGTCGCGGTCCATGACCTCCAGGCTGGCGCCGACATGGGGGGCAAGGTCGATCTTGTTGATGACCAGCAGGTCGCTGCGGGTGATGCCCGGGCCGCCCTTGCGGGGGATCTTGTCGCCGGCGCTGACGTCGATGACGTAGATGG
>CAXTPG010000089.1:0-18834 GCA_964246015.1 uncultured Acetobacteraceae bacterium | reverse complement strand
ATCGAGGACCCGGCCTGGTTCAAGGACGCCGTCATCTACCAGCTCCACCTCAAGTCCTTCTTCGACGGCAACAACGACGGCGTCGGCGACTTCAAGGGCCTGCTGGAAAAGCTCGACTACGTGGCCGAGCTCGGCGTCACCGCCATCTGGATGCTGCCCTTCTACCCCTCCCCCCGGCGCGACGACGGCTACGACATCGCCGACTACACCGGCGTCCACCCCGACTACGGCACCATCGACGACGTCCGCCGCTTCGTCGAAGCCGCCCACGACCGCAACCTCCGCGTCATCACCGAACTCGTCATCAACCACACCAGCGACCAGCACCCCTGGTTCCAGGCCGCCCGCAACGCCCCCCCGGGCTCGCCCGAGCGCGACTTCTACGTCTGGTCCGACACGGACGAGAAATACGAAGGCACCCGCGTCATCTTCCTGGATACCGAGCACAGCAACTGGACCTGGGACCCCGTCGCCGGCGCCTACTTCTGGCACCGCTTCTACTCCCACCAGCCCGACCTCAACTTCGACAACCCCGCCGTCCTCGAGGAAGTCTTCAAGGTCATGCGCTTCTGGCTCGACCTCGGCATCGACGGCCTCCGCCTCGACGCCGTGCCCTATCTCATCGAGCGCGAGGGCACCAACAACGAGAACCTGGCCGAAACCCACGCGATCCTGAAACGGATCAGGACCGAGATCGACCGCTACGCCCCCGGCCGAATGCTGCTCGCCGAAGCCAACCAGTGGCCCGAAGACGCCCAGCAATACTTCGGCGACGGCGACGAATGCCACATGTCGTTCCACTTCCCCCTCATGCCCCGCATGTACATGGCGATCGCCCGGGAAGACCGCTTCCCCATCACCGACATCATGCGCCAGACGCCCGAGATCCCCCCCAACTGCCAGTGGGCCGTCTTTCTCCGCAACCACGACGAACTCACCCTGGAGATGGTCACCTCCGGCGAGCGCGACTACCTCTGGGACACCTACGCCGCCGACCGCCGCGCCCGCATCAACCTCGGCATCCGCCGCCGCCTCGCCCCCCTGCTGGAGCGCGACCGCCGCCGGATCGAGCTGATGAACGGCCTCCTCCTCTCCATGCCCGGCACCCCCGTCATCTACTACGGCGACGAGATCGGCATGGGCGACAACATCTTCCTCGGCGACCGCGACGGCGTCCGCACCCCCATGCAATGGTCCATCGACCGCAACGGCGGCTTCTCCCGCGCCGACCCCGCCCGCCTCGTCCTCCCCCCCATCATGGACCCCAACTACGGCTTCGCCGCCGTGAATGTGGAAGCCCAGGCCGGCGACCCCCACTCCCTCCTCAACTGGACGCGCCGCATGCTCGCCGTCCGCACCCGCCACCGCGCCTTCGGCCGCGGCACCCAGAAGTTCCTGTATCCCAGCAACCGCAAGATCCTCGCCTACCTGCGCGAGCACGAATCCGAGTCGATCCTCTGCGTGAGCAACCTCTCCCGCACCGCCCAGGCCGTCGAGCTGGACCTGTCGGCCTACGCCGGCCGAGTCCCCGTCGACATCGTCGGCGGCTCCGTCTTCCCGCCCATCGGCCAGCTCACCTACCTGCTGACCCTCGCCCCCTACGGCGTCTTCTGGTTCCTGCTGTCCGAAAGCGCGCAGCTCCCCGCCTGGCACAGCACGCCCCCGGAACCCCTCCCGGAATACGCGACGCTCGTCGTCCGCACCGGCCTGTCCGACCTCCTGACCCCCAACGCCCGCGCCATCATCGAACGCGAAGCCCTCCCCGCCTACCTCCCCAAGCGCCGCTGGTTCGCCTCCAAATCCGACCGCCTGGACTCCGTCCGCCTCGCCTACGCCGCCCCCATGCCCGGCACCGGCAACCAGGTCATGTTCGCCGAGATCGAGGCGACCCTGCCCGACCGCACCGAGAACTACGTCCTCCCCCTCGGCATCGCCTACGAGGACGAGACCGCCGGCGCCCTGCCGCAGCAACTCGCCCTGACCCGCGTCCGCCGCGGCGCCCGCGTCGGCTACCTCACCGACGCCTTCGCCATAGACGCCCTCACCACCGGCATGATCGCCGGCCTGCGCAACGCGACCGAAATCCCCATCGACGGCGGCACGCTGCAGTTCCGCCCCACCTCCCGCATGGACGGGTTCGAGCTGCCCGAGACCACCGAGATCCGCCGCCTCTCCGCCGAGCAGTCCAACTCCTCCTGGATCGTCGGCGACGCCATCGTCCTGAAGCTCGTCCGCCGCGTGCTCGCCGGCATCCATCCCGAAGGCGAGATGACCCGCGTCCTCACCGAACGCGGCTTCGGCAACACCGCCCCCCTCTTCGGCGAACTCGTCCGCGTCGACGAAGGCGGCACCCCCCACACCGTCGCCCTCGCCCAGGGCTTCGTCCGCAACCAGGGCGACGGCTGGACCTGGACGCTCGACTACCTGGCCCGCACCGTCGAGGAAATGGCCCTGACCGGCGGCGCCCCCGAAACCACGGCAGCCGAGGCCCACGCCGACACCTTCGATGCCTACGACGTCTTCGCCCGCAGCATCGGCACCCGCCTCGCCCAACTGCACGCGACCCTCGCCCAGCCCAGCGACGACCCGGCCTTCGCCCCCGAACCCGCCGACCTCGACCAATGGGCCCAGGGCGCCGTCGAGCAGATCGACCAGGCCCTCGCGCTCCTCGCCAACGTCAAGGAATGGCCCGACGAGGCCACCGCCACCCAGGCCACGATGCTGGTCGCCAACCGCGCCCGCCTGCACGACGCCGCCGCCGCCCTCGCGAAGCAGGGCGCCGGCGCCATCCAGACCCGCGTCCACGGCGATTTCCATCTGGGCCAGGTCCTGGTCGTCCAGGGCGACGCCTACATCATCGACTTCGAGGGCGAGCCGGCGCGCACCATGGACCAGCGCCGGGCCAAATCCTGCCCGATCCGCGACGTGGCGGGCCTGCTCCGATCCTTCGACTACGCCGCCGCCGCCGCCGCCCCGGGCCGCACCGCAACCTCCGAGCAGACGGCCGGCCGCCGCCAGGAAATCCTCGCCCAGTTCCGCGAGCGCGCCCCCCGCGTCTTCCTGGAGGCCTACCGCGCCGTCCTGCACGCCGCCGAGACGCCCTGGGTGCCGGCCGTGGCGGAACAGCCCCTGCTCGACCTCTACCTCCTGGAAAAAGCCTCCTACGAAATCCGTTACGAGCTGGCGAACCGCCCCACCTGGCTCTCCATCCCCCTCGGCGGCTTCCACGCCATCGCCACACGCCTGCTGGAGCGCGCGCCATGACCAGCACCATCGACCACGGCGCCATCCAGGCCATCGTCGACGGCCGCCACGGCGACCCTTTCGCCATCCTCGGCCCGCACGCGGCCGACGGCGCAACCTTCGTCCGCGTCTTCCTCCCCGGCGCCGACGCCGTCGAGCTGATCGACGCCACCGGCGCACCGATCGGCCCGCTGCACCGCCTGCACGACGCCGGCTTCTTCGCCGGCCCGCTCACCCGCCCCGGCCCCTACCGCCTCCGCGTCCAGACCCACGGCATCACCTACGAGGCGGAAGACCCCTACCGCTTCGGACCCACGCTCTGGCCGCTCGACCTGCACCTCATGACCCAGGGCCGCCACCGCGACCTCGCCTCCGCCCTCGGCGCCCACCAGGCCAGCTACGACGGCGTCGACGGCGTCCGCTTCGCCGTCTGGGCCCCCAACGCCAGCCGCGTCTCCGTCGTCGGCGGCTTCAACGTCTGGGACACGCGCCGCAACCCGATGCGGAAGCACCACGGCGCCGGCGTCTGGGACCTCTTCATCCCCGGCGTCCAGCCCGGCGACGTCTACAAGTTCGACCTGCTCGACATGCACGGCCACCCCCTGCCGCAAAAGGCCGATCCCCTCGCCCGCGCCGCCGAGCGCGCCCCCGCCACCGGCTCCATCGTGGTGGCCGACACCCCCCACCGCTGGACCGACGCCGCCTGGATGGACCGCCGCGCCGCCGCACAGGCGCCGGACGCGCCCATCTCCGCCTACGAGGTCCACGCCGCCTCCTGGCTCCCCGCCGCCGAACAGGGCATCTCCGGCTGGACCGCCCTCGCCGATAAGCTCGTGCCCTACTGCGCCGGCATGGGCTTCACCCATCTCGAGCTGCTGCCCGTCATGGAGCACCCCTTCGGCGGCTCCTGGGGCTACCAGCCGCTCGGCCAGTTCGCCCCCTCCGCCGTGCTCGGCGCCCCCGCCGCCTTCGCCGCCTTCGTCGATCGCTGCCACGCCATGGGCGTCGGCGTCATCCTCGACTGGGTCCCCGCCCACTTCCCCACCGACGCCCACGGCCTCGCCCGCTTCGACGGCACGCCGCTCTACGAGCATGGCGACCCCCGCGAGGGCTTCCACCGCGACTGGAACACCTACATCTTCAACCTCGGCCGAAACGAGGTCCGCGGCTTCCTCGTCGCCTCCGCCCTGTTCTGGCTCCGCCACTACCACGCCGACGGCCTGCGCGTGGACGCCGTCGCCTCCATGCTCTACCGCGACTACAGCCGCGACGCCGGGGACTGGGTCCCCAACAAGTATGGCGGCCGCGAGAACCTCGAATCCGTCGCCTTCCTGCAGGAACTCAGCCAGGCCATCGCCGAACACGCCCCCGGCGCCGTCCTCATCGCCGAGGAAAGCACCGCCTGGCCCGGCGTCACCCGCCCCGCCCACGAAGGCGGCCTCGGCTTCCACTACAAATGGAACATGGGCTGGATGCACGACAGCCTGCACTACATGGCCGAAGAACCCATCAACCGCCGCTGGCACCACGACGAGATCACCTTCGGCCTCGTCTACGCCTTCTCCGAACGCTTCATGCTGCCCATCAGCCACGACGAGGTCGTCTACGGAAAAGGCTCCCTCATCCGCAAGATGCCCGGCGACACATGGCAGAAATTCGCCAACCTCCGCGCCTACCTCGGCTTCATGTGGACCTACCCCGGCAAGAAGCTGATGTTCATGGGCGGCGAATTCGCCCAGGACCGCGAATGGAACCACGACATCGGCCTCGACTGGCACCTGCTGGACGACCCGAAGCACGCCGGCATCCAGCGCCTGCTCCGCGACCTCAACGGCGCCTACCGCGCCATCCCCGCCCTGCACCAGGGCGACTGCGACCCCCAGGGCTTCCGCTGGGTCGTCGTCGACGACGCCGCGAACTCGGTCTACGCCTACCTCCGACAGTCCCTGGACGGCTCCCCGCCCGCCCTCGTCGTCTGCAACTTCACCCCCGTTCCCCGCCACGTCTACCGCCTGGGTGTACCGGCGGCCGGCACCTGGCGCGAAGTCCTCAACTCCGACGCGGAATCCTACGGCGGCTCCGGCATCGGCAACCACGGCCGGGTCGACGCGGAACCCGAACCCGCCCACGGCTTTGAAGCCTCACTCGTCCTGACCCTCCCCCCCCTCGCCACGCTGGTGCTGCAACCCGAATGACCTGGAACGAAATGCCTCCGGCCTCCAATTGTATGTCATCCCCGGGCTTGACCCGGGGACCCCGTCCCAACGGAAACACCCAGTCCGTACAACGCACCCGCCCATGACCAGATCCCACCACCCCCTCCCCTTCGGCGCCGAACCCCAGCCCGGCGGCGGCACCCGCTTCCGCCTCTGGGCCCCCACCGCCCCGACCGTCGCCCTCCGCCTTCCCGCCCAGGACGCCCCCATGCGCCCCGAACCCGGCGGCTGGCACACGCTCCACATCGAAGCCCCCCCCGGAACCCCCTACAGCTTCGTCCTCCCCGACGGCCTCGCCGTCCCCGACCCCGCCTCCCGCCTGCAGCAGGACGACGTCCACGGCCCCAGCATCGTCGTCGATCCCACCGCCTACGCCTGGCGCAACACCGCCTGGCCGGGCCGCCCGTGGCACGAGGCCGTCATCTACGAGACCCATGCCGGCGTCATGGGCGGCTTCCGCGCCATCGAGGCCGACCTGCCGCGCCTCGCCGCCCTCGGCGTCACCGTCCTGGAACTCATGCCCCTCGCGGACGTCCCCGGCCCCCGCAACTGGGGCTACGACGGCGTCCTCCCCTTCGCCCCCGACACCGCCCTCGGCACCCCCGACGAGTTGAAATCCCTGATCGACGCCGCCCACGGCCTCGGCCTGATGGTCATGCTCGACGTCGTCTACAACCATTTCGGCCCCGACGGCGCATACCTCAACGCCTACGCCAAACCCTTCTTCCGCGAAGACATCCACACCCCATGGGGCGCCGCGATCGACTTCCGCCGCCCCGAGGTCCGCGACTTCTTCATCCAGAACGCGATCTACTGGACCCGCGAATACCGCTTCGACGGCCTCCGCCTCGACGCCGTCCACGCCATCTCCGAGGAAGACTTCCTCACCGACCTCGCAACCGCCGTCCGCGCCGCCTCCCCAGGCCGCCATATCCACCTCGTCCTGGAACACGAGAACAACCGCGCCGCTCTCCTGGGTGGCCCGCCCAGGTTCGACGCGCAATGGGCGGACGATCTCCACCACTGCCTCCACGTCCTGCTCACCCACGACACCGAGGGCTACTACGAGGATTTCCAGGACGCGACCGCCCTCCTCGCCACCTGCCTCGCCGAAGGATTCGCCTACCAGGGCCAGCACGCCCCCCATCTCGGCCGACCCCGCGGCGAACCCAGCGCCCATCTGCCCCCCACCGCCTTCGTGGTATGCCTGCAGAACCACGACCAGATCGGCAACCGCGCCATGGGCGAGCGTCTGACTACCCTCGCCGATCCCGGCGCCCTGCGCGCCGCCACGGCGCTCCTCCTCCTCGCCCCCTTCATCCCCCTGCTCTTCATGGGCGAGGAGCAGGCGAGCACCACCCCCTTCCTCTTCTTCACCAGCCACAACGAGGACCTGGCAAAGCTGGTCGACGCCGGCCGCCGCGAGGAGTTCAAGTCCTTCGAGGCCTTCCGCGACGAAGCCCGCCGCGCCCGCATCCCCGCCCCCAACGACCCCGCGACCTTCGAAGCCTCGAAGCCCGCCGCAACCGACCCGGCCCACGCCGACTGGATGGCCGCCCTCCTGCGCCTCCGCCACGAACACGTCGTCCCCGGCATCCCGGGCTGCCGCAGCAACGGCGCCGAGGTGCTGGCGAAAGGCGCCGTCCGCGCCGAATGGACCCTCGGCACCGGCCAGACCCTCACGATCATGCTCAACCTCGGCGACGCCACGATCGAGGCGCCGCCCCCGCAGCGCACCGCCTTGTTCGCCACCCCCGGTGCCACCGCCGCCCGCCTGCCCCCATCCAGCGCCGTCGTCCTGCTCGGATGACCGACCCGCTGATTGCCCTGGCCCAGGCCGCGGGCATCGCCCCGCGCTGGCGGGACGTCCATGGCGAGTGGCACGAGGTCTCGCCGGACACGCTCTGCGCCGTTCTCGATGCGCTCGGATTGCCGGGCCGGACCCAGGCCCAACGCGCCGACAGCACGGCGGAACTCGCCCGCCGCGCCGCCACCCTCCCGCCCCTCGTGACCGCGACCGCCGGCGACCCCATCGAACTCCCGGTCACCGGCCCGGTCCGCCTGGTCCTGGAAGACGGCGCCGCGTCCGACCATCCCGGCATCCCGGTCATCGCCACGCCCGGCTATCACCGCCTGGAGATCGCCGGGCAGCACACGGTGCTGGCGGTGGCGCCACGCCGCGGCTTCACCGTCCAGGACGCGGCCCCCGGCGCCCGCCCCTGGGCCCTCGCCGTCCAGCTCTACAGCCTGCGCCGCCCCGGCGACGGCGGCCTCGGCGACTTCCGTGCCCTCCAGGACCTCATTCCCCCCGCCGCCCGCCTCGGCGCCGCCGGCATCGCCATCAGCCCCGTCCACGCGCAGTTCTCCGCCGACCGCAACCGCTTCAGCCCCTATTCCCCCTCCAGCCGCATCCAGCTCAACGTCCTCCACGCCGGCATCGACCCCGGCCCCGCCGCCGCCCCGCTCGAACCGCTCGACCTCATCGACTGGCCCGAGGCCGCACGCCACCGCCTCGCCGCTCTCCGCGCCCTGCACGACGCCGCCGATCCCCAGACCCGCGCCGCCTTCGACGCCTGGCGCGCGCGGGAGGGCAGCGCCCTCGAAACCCACGCGACGTTCGAGGCGCTGCACGCGCAGCAATTCGCCGAAGGACGCTGGCACTGGCGCAGCTGGGACGCGGGCCTGCAGGACCCCGCAAGCCCCGAAACCCGCGCATTCGCCGCCCGCCACGCCCCCGCCGTGACGCTCCACGCCTTCATGCAGTTCCTGACCGACCGCAGCCTGGCCGAAACGCAGGCCGCCGCCCGCGCCGCCGGCATGCCCATCGGCCTCATCGCCGACCTCGCCGTCGGCGCCGACTCCGGCGGCAGCCATTGCTGGAGCCGCCAGGCCGAAACCCTCATCGGCATGGGCATCGGCGCCCCCCCCGACCTGCTCAGCACCCACGGCCAAAGCTGGGGCCTCGCCGCCTTCTCCCCCCGCGGCCTCCGCGACAACGGCTACCGCGCCTTCATCGAGATGCTGCGCCACGCCATGCGCCACGCCGGCGGCGTCCGCATCGACCACGCGCTCGGCCTCGCCCGCCTCTGGGTCGTGCCGGACGGCGCATCGGCCGCCGACGGCGCCTACCTCGCCTTCCCCCTCCAGGACCTGCTCCGGCTCATCGCCCTCGAATCCGTCCGCAACCGCGCCATCGTGCTGGGCGAGGACCTCGGCACCATCCCCGAAGGCTTCCAGGACCGCATGGCCGGGAACGGCACCCTCGGCATGCGCGTCCTCTGGTTCGAGAAGCTGCACGGCCTCTTCACCGACCCGGCCGCCTGGTCCCCCCGCGCCGCCGCCATGTCCAGCACCCACGACCTCTCGACCGTCTCAGGCTGGTGGCAGGGCCGCGACCTCGACTGGCGCCGCCGCCTCGACATCGCCGGCGGCCCCGACAACCAGGCCCGCGAGGAACAGGAGCGCATCGTCGACCGCGACGCCCTCTGGGCCGCCATGCAGTTCAGCGGCGCCGCCCCCGCAACCCCGGCCCCCGCCGACCCCGAACCCGTCGTCGACGCCGCCATCCGCCACCTCGCCACGGCCGCCTGCGACCTCGTCATCCTGCCCATCGAGGACGCGCTCGGCCTCTCCGAACAACCGAACCTCCCCGGCACCATGGACAGCCAGCACCCCAACTGGCGCCGCCGCCTGCCCGGCCCCGCCGCCGCCCTGCTCGACGACCCCGCCGTCGCCGCCCGCCTCACCGCCCTCACCAAAGGCCGCACCCCAGCATGAAGCCACTCGCCGCCACCGCCCGGCTCCAGTTCCACGCCGGCTTCACCCTGTCCGACGCGGAAGCGCTGGTCCCCTACTTCGACACGCTCGGCATCAGCCACCTCTACGCCTCGCCCCTGCTCAAGGCCCGCGCCGGCTCCACCCACGGCTACGACATCGTCGACCACAACCGCATCAACGACGAGCTGGGCGGCGAACCCGCCCTCGCTAGCCTCGTCGCCGCCCTCCGCGCCCGCGGCATGGGCCTCGTGCTCGACATCGTCCCCAACCACATGGGCGTCGGCGGCAACGACAATGCCTGGTGGCTCGACGTCCTCGAATGGGGCCGCAACAGCCCCTACGCCGAATACTTCGACATCGACTGGGACCCGCCCGACGCCACCCTTCGCGGCCGCATGCTCGCCCCCTTCCTCGGCAGCCCCTACGGCGACTGCCTCGACGCCGGCGAGCTCGTGCTCCGCTTCGACGACGCCGACGGCCGCTTCTTCGTCGCCTACCACGACCACCGCTTCCCCATCGCCCCCCGCGACTACGCCTCCATCCTCCTCACCACCGGCGGCGCGCTCGAGGCTCCGGCCCGGCAATTCGCCGACATCGCCGGCAGCCGCGCCGAACAGCGCCGCCGCGCCGCCGCCGGCCGGCAGGAGCTGCTGCAGCCCGCCTACGCCGACGCCATCGCCGAGTGCCTCCGCGCCTACGCCGGCACGCCCGAGACCCGCGACCGCCTCCACCGCCTGATGGAGCGCCAGGCCTGGCGCCTCTCCTGGTGGCGCGCCGCGACCGACGAGATCAACTGGCGCCGCTTCTTCGACGTGAACGGCCTCGCCGGCGTCCGGGTCGAGGTGCCGGAGGTGTTCGAGGACACCCACCGCACCGTCTTCCGCCTCTACGAGCAGGGCCTGATCGACGGCGTCCGCATCGACCACGTCGACGGCCTCGCCAGCCCCCGCGACTACTGCCGCAAGCTCCGCCGCCGCCTCGACGCCCTCACCCCCACCCGCCCCGAGGGCCTGCGCGACCAGCCCGCGATCCTCTGGGTCGAGAAGATCCTCTTCGCCCACGAACGCCTCGCCGCCGACTGGATGACCGACGGCACCACCGGCTACGACTTCATGAACGACGTCGGCGCCGTCCTCCACGACCCCGCCGGCGAAACCCCCCTCACCGACCTCTGGACCGCCCTCACCGCCCGCCCCGCCGATTTCGAGGTCGAAGCCCAATCCGCCCGCCGCCAGATCCTCCGCGACAGCCTCAGCAGCGAGCTCGCCTTCTGCGCCGCCGCCCTCCACCGCGTCGCCCGCCGCGACCTCGCCACCCGCGACTACACCCTCTCCGGCATCCGCACGACGTTGATCGAGCTGCTGACCCACTTCCACACCTACCGCATCTACGCGAGCCAGGCCGGCATCTCCGCCCCCGACCAGCGCGCCATGGACTGGGCCATGGCCGGCGCCCGCCGCACCGTCCGCGCCGCCGACCGCGAGCTGCTGGAACTCGTCGCCAGATGGGTCACCGGCGCCGGCCTGCGCGAGACCCCGGCCGGCACCCGCCGCCAGGACTGGCGCCGGGCCATGGTCAAGTTCCAGCAGCTCTCCGCCCCCACCGCCGCGAAATCGGTCGAGGACACCGCCTTCTACCGCTACGGCCGCCTCATCTCCCGCAACGAGGTGGGCAGCGAGCCCTCCCAATGGGCCATCACCCCCTCCGCCTGGCACGCCGCCGCCCGCGAACGCCAGCGACGCTTCCCCCACGCCCTCCTCGCCACCGCCACCCACGACCACAAGCGCGGCGAGGACACCCGCATGCGCCTCGCCGCGGTCAGCGGCCTCGCCCCGGAATGGGACGCCGCCGTCCAGCGCTGGATGCGCCTCAACGCCCCCCTCCGCCGTGACCTCGATGGCCCGGCCCCCGACGCCGCCGACGAACTCATGCTCTACCAGACCCTCGTCGCCGCCTGGCCGCTCGACCTCGCTCCGGACGACGCCCCGGGCCTCGACGCCTTCCGCACCCGCGTCGGCGCATGGCTCGAAAAAGCCCTCCGCGAGGCCAAGCGCCACTCCGGCTGGGCCGCCCCGAACCCCGAATACGAGGGCGCCGCCCAGGGCTTCCTCGCCGCCTGCCTCGACCCCGCCCGCCCGCTCCCCGCCGAACTCGCCGCCTTCGCCGCCCGCCTCGCCCCCCACGGCGCCATCAACAGCCTCTCCCAGACGCTGCTCCGCCTCACCTCCCCCGGCATCCCCGACCTCTACCAGGGCGCCGAGTTCTGGGACTTCTCCCTCGTCGACCCCGATAATCGCCGCCCCGTCGACTTCGCGGCCCGCGCCACCGCGCTCGACGCCGCGCCGGACCCGGTCGCCCTGCTCGCGGCCTGGCGCGACGGCCGCGTGAAACAGGCCGTCATCCACCGCGCCCTCGCCCTTCGCGCCCGCAAGCCCGGCCTGTTCGCCGCCGGCGCCTACACCCCCCTGCGCGTCGAAGGCCCCCGCGCCGAACACATTTTGGCCTTCTCACGAAGCTATGAAGACCACGCCGCGATCGTCGCGGTGACGCGGTGCCCCACGGCGCTGCCGCTCGAAGGGGACAATCCGCTGGTGGCGCGAGAAGCCTGGAACGGAACCGTCATCGTTCCTCCGCGTATCGTCATTGGAAGGCGCGCGCTGGGCGTGCTGGATTGCTTTTGGCAGGGGGACATCCCCGGCCGGATCGGCGCGGCGGAGCTGCTGGGGCGGTTGCCCGTCGCCTTGCTGGAGGTCCGATGAACCGCGTCGTCGTCGCAAGCAACCGGGTGCCCGCACCCTCCGCCGCCGGCGCACAGGCAGGCGGTCTCGCGGTCGCGCTCGAATCCCTGATGGAACAGCGCGGCGGCCTCTGGTTCGGCTGGTCCGGCCGTATCGAATCGAACCCCTCCGACACCCCGAAATCCATCGACGCCGGCCGCGTCCGCTACACCACCCTCGACCTCTCGCCCGAGGAGCACGAGCGCTACTACAACGAGTTCAGCAACAGCACGCTCTGGCCCCTGCTGCACTCGATGCCCGAGCTGATGACGTTCGACCGGCGCAACGCCCAGGCCTACCGCGCCGTCAACCAGCGCTTCGCCGACGCCCTCCACCCGCTGCTCCAGCCCGGCGACGTCGTCTGGATCCACGACTACCACCTCATGTGCATGCCCGCGATGCTCCGCGCCCGCGGCGTCACCGCCCCCATCGGCTTCTTCCTCCACATCCCGTTCCCCTCCCCCGACGTCCTCGCCAGCGTGCCCGAGGCCGGCGCCCTCGTCCGCGACCTCATGGCGTCCGACCTCATCGGCTTCCAGACCGAAAACGACCTCGACAACTTCGCCGAGGCCGCGGTCCGCCTGGGCGACGCCGGCCGCCCCTCCGCCGGCTGGCTCAGCGTCGGCGGCCGCCGCGTCCGCCTGGGCGTCTTCCCCGTCGAGATCGAGGCGCGGGACTTCGCCGCCGTCGCCGAGGACGCCTGGCGCTCCGTCCCCACCGAACGCCTCCGCCGCAGCCTCGCCGGCCAGCAGCTCATCCTGGGCGTCGATCGCATGGACCCCACCAAGGGCCTCGTGCAGCGCCTCGCCGGCTACCGCCGCCTGCTGGAAACCCGGCCCGAACTGCACCGCCGCGTCACCTTCCTCCAGATCGCCGCCGAAAGCCGCAAGGACGTCGTCGCCTACAAGGACCTCCGCGACCAGGTGGAACAATCCGCCGGCGCCATCAACAGCCAGTTCAGCGAAGCCGACTGGACCCCCCTCCGCCTCATCGCCCGCGCCGGCGCCCGCGCCACCATGGCCGGGTACATGCGCGAGGCCCGCGTGGGCCTCGTCACCCCCCTCCGCGACGGCATGAACCTCGTCGCCAAGGAGTTCGTCGCCGCCCAGGACCCGCAGGACCCCGGCGTCCTCGTGCTCTCCCGCTTCGCCGGCGCCGCCCGCCAGCTCGACTCCGCCCTCCTGGTGAACCCCTACGACGTCGACGAAGTCGCCGACACCATCGAAACCGCCCTGTCCATGAGCCTGCCCGAGCGGAAATCCCGCTGGCGCGCAAGCTGGAACGCGATCGAGGACGCATCCGCCCTCGGCTGGGGCCGCTCCTTCCTCGCCGCCCTGCTCCGCGCCGCATCGGCCGATTCGGCCCGGCGCCACCCCCCCTCCACCGGCGACCGGACCCTCGCCGTCGGCCGCATGCGCCCCGCGCCGGACCTCCGCGCGGCCGAAAACAGCGCCACCGCGCCCGGTCTCAGGCTGATTTAACGCCCCAGATCCGGAATTCTTCGCGGAGGACGTGATTTTCACGTCAAACCTCTTTCCAGCCCCCAGTTGTTGCAGTATGGTTTCGTGACGGTTCGAGGGGGCTGGGACATGGCTTCAGGCATCACCGCTGCGATGGTTCTGGAAAAGCTCCGCGAGTTCGAGCGTGTCGCCGCCATGCTCGAAATGCCATCCTCCGAACGCCTCGGCATCCTCAACCTGTCCGAAGAAGCATACATGGTGCTTCGCACCGGAAAGATGACCGCCACACAATACGTGAAGCCCGAGCTGGAGCGGCGGCTGAGCTACGCCCTGCCCCTCATGCGCCGCCTCGCCAGCAACAGCCCCGTCCTCCGGATGCCAACACCGGTCCACCGCGCCGCAGCCTGAAGCCGCCGGCACCGCAACATTTATCGGCCGGTCGGCTTCGTCTGATTTTTGACGCCGATCCGTGAAAACGGGACGGGATATCCCCGTCCCGGTTCACATCAAGCCGCCGTCAACACCACCCGCCCCGTCACCCGGCCCGCCCGCAGCCGCATCAGCGCGTCATTCGCCTCCGCCTGCGGCACACGCTCGATCGGGATCGGCGCAATGCTCCCGTCCTGCGCCAGCGCGACCAGCTCCCGCAGCTCCTTCGGGTTGCCCACGTAGCTGCCCTGAACCGTCAGCGCCCGCATCGCCATAATCGGCAGCGGCAGGCTCAGCTCCCCCCCGAACAGCCCGACCTGCACCAGCCGCCCCCCCTTCCGCAGCGCCGCAAAGGCGAACGCCGCCGTCGCCGACCCGTTCACCAGGTCGATCACCGCCAGCACCGGCCCGCCGCACGCCGCCAGGACTCGCGCCGTCACCCCCTCGCCCCCACCTTCGGCGCTCGATCCGTCGACGACCGACGTGGCGCCCGCATCCAGCGCCGCCTGCCGCTTGCCCGCATCGACGTCGATCGAGACGATGGCCCTGTGCCCCAGCGCCCGCAGCACGCTGATCGCCGCCAGCCCCAGCCCCCCGGCGCCCACCAGCACCACCGGCTCCTCCGGCGCGATCGGCATGATCTTGCGGATCGCCGAATAGACCGTGATGCCCGAGCACGCGAACGTCGCCGCGAGCGCCGGGTCGATGACCCCGGGATCGACCAGGTGCCGCGGATGCATCGCCAGCACATGCGTCGCATACCCCCCATGCTGGTAGATGCCGATGCTGCGCCCCACCAGGCACATGTTGTCTTCCTCGGCCAGGCACCGCGCGCAATGCCCGCACCCGACCCACGGGAACACGATCCGCACGTCGCCCACCGCGACCCCCGTCGCATCCGGCCCCAGCTTCGCGACCCGGCCCACGATCTCGTGCCCCATCGCCAGCGGCAGCACGACGCCGCGGTCCTTCAGCGACATCCGCTTGCCGCCGCCGATGTCGTACCAGCCCTCCCAGATGTGCAGGTCGCTGTGGCAGACGCCGCAATGCGTCACCTCCAGCAGCACCTCCGTCCCCTTCGGCTCCGGTGTCGGCAGGTCGATCGCCTGCAGGTCCTTCCCGTTCGCGATCACAGCCCAGGCGCGCATGGTCGTTCCCCTCGTTCTTCCGCGGTTGCCGACAGCCTACGCCCGTTCGCGCGCATTGCCACCGGGGGCCCGCCGCTCACCGCAACCGCCGCACCTCCCGCCACTGCCACGCCGCCAGGATCGGCACGCCCCAGCACAGATCCTTCCCCCGCCGCAGCAGCGAAACCCCCAGCGCGAGGTCCGGCGGCACCCCGAACAGCGCACCCAGCCCCACATAGCCGGCCTCCTGCACCCCCGCCGCCCCCGGCACCACGAACGCCGCGGCCACCAGCGCGTCCAGCAGCGCCTCCAGCGCCAGCACATGCACCAGCTCCACCTCCGCCCCCAGCAGCCGCAGGCTGATCCACGTCCCCACCCCCGTCCCGAACCACCCCACCAGGTGCAGCACCCGCCGCCAGCCGCCGCGGCGCATACAACGCCCCCAGCGCCGCCTCCAGCCGCTCCACCCCCCCCTGCGCCCGGAACCACTCCCCCAGCAGCCGCGTCCCCAGCCCCCGCAGCCCGGCCCCGATCCGCCGCCGCTGCCAAACCCCGATCGTCAGCAGCCCCAGCGCCACGACCACGCCCGCCGCGATCGGCCCGGCAAACGACGACCCCGGCCGCACCAGCACCAGCACCGCGACCCCGAACAGCGCGAACAGCAACTGCGCGACGATCTCCGCCGTGACGTCCACCACCGTGCCCGCCGCCGCCGCCGGCCACGCGACCCCGTGCAACGTCACCGCCCGCGCCCCGATCACATAGCCCCCGACGGGGCTGAACGGCAGGCACGTCGTCGCCGCGTCCCGCACCATGCGGCCCCAGACCAGCAGCCCCGGCCGCACCCCCGGCATCACGCACGCCCAGGCCAGCCCCAGCAGCACGAACAACGCCCCCTGCCACGCCAGCAGGATCAGGAACCCGCCCCATCCAACCGAAACCGTCGCGGCCCAGACCGAACCCAGGTCGAACCACGTCAGCAGCAGCAGCGCGACTGCGACGCCCCCCAGGGCAAGCAGCACGGACAGCGTTCTCATCGCGGGGCACGGTTCATGGCAAGCCGCCCCTACACCACCCACGCCGGTACAGGCTATAGACCCCATGCCATGCCATCCCCCACCACCCTCGTCACCGGCGCGACCGGCTTCGTCGGCTCCGCCGTCGCCCGCGCGCTGATCGACCGCGGCCACACGCTCCGCCTGCTCACCCGTCCCACGAGCGACCACGCCCTGATCGACGGCCTGGGCAAGCCCGTCATCGGCGACCTGCGCAACCCCGCCTCCCTCGCCGCCGCCGTCCAGGGCTGCCGATACCTGTTCCACGTCGCCGCCGACTACCGCCTGTGGGTGCCCGACCCCGCCCCCATGATGGCCGCCAACGTCGCCGGCACCACCGCCCTCCTGCGCGCCGCCCGGGACGCGGGCGTCGAGCGGATCGTCTACTGCAGCAGCGTCGCCGCCCTGGCCCTCGAGGGCGACGGCACCCAGGGCACCGAAGCCAGCCCGGCCTCCGAGGACGCCGTCATCGGCGTCTACAAGAAGTCGAAATACCGCGCCGAGCAGGCCGTCCTGGCCCTCGCCCGCGACGAATCCGTGCCCGTCGTCATCGTCAACCCCTCCACCCCCGTCGGTCCCCGCGACATCAAGCCCACCCCCACCGGCAAGATGGTGCTGGACGCCGCGGCCGGGCGCATGCCCGCCTACGTCGACACCGGCCTCAACATCGTCCACGTCAACGACGTCGCCGCCGGCCACCTGCTCGCCATGGACCACGGCCGCATCGGCGAACGCTACATCCTGGGCGGCGAGGACCTGCCCATGCCCCATGTCCTCGCCATGATCGACGACGTCATGGGCCGCCCGCCGCAGCGCCGCGCCCGCCTGCCCAACGCCGCCCTCATCCCCCTCGCCCTCGGCATGGAAGCCGCCGCCCGCGCCTTCGGGATCGAGCCGCTGGTGACGCGCGAGATGCTGGCCATGGCCAGGAAGCGCATGTATTTCAGCAGCGCGAAGGCCATCCAGGAACTCGGCTACGCCCCCCGCCCGCCCCGCCAGGCCTTCGCGGACGCCATCACCTGGTTCCGCGAACAGGGCCGCCTCAAGTGATCGTCCTCGCCGCCCTCGCCCTCCTCGCCTGGACCTACCTGCTGCTCGCCCACGGCCGCTTCTGGTCCGCGGGCCCGGTCCTCGCCCCCGTCCGCCTCGCCGCCGCACCACCGCTCGACATCGTCATCCCCGCCCGCGACGAGGCCGAGGGCATCGAGGCCACCCTCCGCTCCCTCCTGACCCAGGACTACCCCGGTCCCCTCACCATCACCCTCGTCGACGACGGCAGCACCGACGGCACCGCCGCCATCGCCCACGCGATCGGCGACCCCCGCATCGAGATCCTGGACGGCGCCCCCCGCCCCCCGGGCTGGAGCGGCAAGCTCTGGGCCGTCCACCAGGGCGTCACCCAACACGACGCGCCGGACGGCCTGCTGCTGCTGACCGACGCCGACATCGTCCACGACCCCGCCCACCTCTCCACCCTTGTCGCCAAGCTGGAATCCGGCAACCTCGACCTCCTCTCCGAAATGGTCGAACTCCGCTGCCAGAGCTGGGCCGAACGCGCCCTCGTTCCCGCCTTCGTCTTCTTCTTCCAGCTCCTGTACCCCTTCGCCCGCGTGAACGAGATCGCCAGCCCCACCGCCGCCGCCGCCGGCGGAGTGGTCCTCCTCCGCCGCTCCGCCCTCGCCCGCATCGGCGGAATCCCAAGCCTCCGCGGCGCCCTCATCGACGACGTCGCCCTCGCCGCCGCCATCAAGCCCGGCGGCGCCATCTTCCTCGGCCACAGCGCCCTCGCCCGCAGCATCCGCCCCTACCCCGGCCCCGCCGACATCTGGCGCATGGTCGCCCGCACCGCCTACGTGCAGCTCCGCTTCTCCCCCTGGCTGCTCGCCGGCACCGTCCTTGGCCTCGCCCTCGTCTGGCTCGCCCCCCCCGCCATCGCCCTCTTCGGCCACGGCCCGGCCCGCTGGATGGCCGCCCTCGCCTGGGCCGGCTCCGCGCTGTCGTACCTGCCCACCCTCAACCGCATGAACCAATCCCCGATCTGGGCCGCCGCACTCCCGCTCATCGCCTGCTTCTACATGGCCGCCACAATCGGCTCCGCCCTCGATCACCACCGCGGCCGCGGCGTGGTATGGAAACGCCGGGCCTATACGGGAGCGGACGCGTGACGGAGTCGGTGGAGACCTGGTCCGGCAAGGGCCGCACCGACGAGAACTTCCCCGTGGGATCGGCGCTGATCCGCCCCGCCCTCCGCCCCCACGTCCACGCCTTCTACGCCTTCGCCCGCAACGCCGACGACATCGCCGACAGCCCCACCCTCGCCCCCGACGACAAGCTCGCCCGCCTCGCCACCATGGAGTCCGTCCTCCTCAGCCTGCAGGACGGCGGCTCCCCCAGCGGCATCCTCCTCCGCGACAGCCTCGCCGCCACCGGCGTCACCCCCCGCCACGCGCAGGACCTGCTGACCGCCTTCCGCCAGGACGCCACCAAGCGCCGCTACGCTAGCTGGACCGAGCTCCACGACTACTGCCGCCACTCCGCCATGCCGGTCGGCCGCCACGTCCTCGACCTCCACGGCGAGGACCCGGCCACCCACGCCCCCAGCGACCCCCTCACCGCCGCCCTCCAGGTCCTCAACCACCTCCAGGACGGCGCGAAGGACCTGGTCGACCTCGACCGCTGCTACCTCCCCGAGGCCAGCTCGCCAGCGCCGGCGCCACCGTCCAGGACCTTCATCTCCCCGCCGAGACCCC